>JAFTDL010000359.1 GCA_017454215.1 Lentisphaeria bacterium
ATGATGACGAATACCTTTTGCGAATTCATGGCGATGGAGAGCTGCGAAACGGAACCCACGGGAACGCCGCGGTATTTGACCGATGAGCCGACTGTGAGTCCCTGGACGGATTCCGAAAAATAGGTGTAGAGCTTCACCTTGGTCACGAAGAGTTCCGACAATCCCAGATAGAAAAGGACCGCGGCGAGCAGGACTATCCCGGCCGTGACGAATATGCCTATCCGCAGATTCTGCTGACGTTCGTTCATATTTCACCCCCGTTCATTGACGCTTGAGACCGTCCCTGTCGAGAAAACAGCGGACCCATTCGCTGGTGGAGTTTTTCAGAAGATCCCTCGGATCACCGTCTGCGACAATGGATTTCGTGCCTTTGTCCAGCATGATGACCCGGTCGGCGATCGAAAAGACGCTGTCGAGTTCGTGGGTGACGACGATGATCGTCGAGTTGAACTGATCGCGCAGAGAGAGGATCAGCCGGTCGAGACCGGCCGAAGTTATGGGATCAAGTCCCGCCGACGGTTCGTCGAAAAACAGCAGGTCGGGATTCAATGCCAGCGCCCTGGCCAGTCCCGCGCGCTTGCACATGCCGCCCGACAGCTCCGAAGGCATGTAGCTGCCGAAGCCGTCGAGATCGACGAGTTTGAGTTTTTCCCGGACGATCTCCGCGATCTCGGCTTTGGATTTGCCGGTGTACTCCGTCAGGGGAAGCGCCACGTTTTCCGCGACGGTCATGGAGCCGAACAGGGCGCCGCCCTGATAGGTGACACCGAATCCCCGCATGATGGCCCTGCGTTCTTCGGGGGTCGCGTTGACGATGCTTCTGCCCGAAAAGAGTATATCGCCCGATTTCGGCGGGTACAGTCCGATGATATGTTTCAGCAGCGTGCTTTTTCCGCACCCCGAACCGCCCATGATGCAGAATATCTCTCCGCGGGAGACATGAAAATTCAGGTTCTGCAGAACGACGCGGTCACCGTAACCGATGACCAGATCCTTCACTTCGAGTTTGACGTGTTCAACGCTCATCGTCCGACCTCAATATCCGATAAAGGAGTACAGCAGGGTTATTATCGCGTCTGCGACCACCACCAGAAAGATCGACAGCACGACCGCGCTGGTCGCGCCTCTGCCGACGCCCTGGGCGTCGCAACTGGCCTTGAAACCGCAGTAACATCCCGCCATGGTGATCAACGCGGCAAATACCAGCGTCTTGCCGACGCCGAGCAGAAATGTTATGGAGTCGAGGACCGTTACGGTCCGCGTCCAGTAGGCCTGCAGAGGGATGTTCACCGAGAGACCCACGAGCATCCCGCCGATTATGCCCGTCACGTCGCCGATGACCGTGAGCAGGGGCATGGCGACAAGCATGGCCAGCAGTTTCGGAAGGACCAGATAGGCCGCGGGACTGATGCCCAGCGTTTCGAGGGCGCTTATCTCTTCGTTGACCTTCATCGTGCCGATCTCGGCGGCGAAAGCACTGGCCGCCCGTCCCGTGGAGATCATGGCAACCATCAGAGGTCCGAACTCCTTGAGCACCGAGAAGCCGACCAGATCGACGACGAATATCTCGGTCCCCACCTTCCGCATCTGGAGCGCGGCCTGGATCCCGAGGACGGCGCCCATCAGAAAACATATCAGCGTCACCACGGGAATCGATTTTGCGCCGCAGAGATCGAGGTAGTAAAAGAGTTCGCGCTTTCTCAGGCCCCGCCTGCGGAAAAGCGACGGAAGCTGCCGGGAGACGGCTCCGATGAAAAGCACGGGATCAAGGACGGAAGTGCCGACCCCGTCGAAGAAATCATGTATTTTTTTATCCGTATTTCCGTTCATTTCAGATATCCTGATCTTCAGAACGGACGCCCCATTTTCTGACGCTGGGGCTTGACCTTGTACTCCTCGAGGCCCAGCACGTACCACGGGTCGCCGAATCCGGCGTTGCTGTACTGCTTCGCTTTGCCGTTCGCAAGACGGTCGACGTTGGCCACAACGACGGGATTGTCGGTTTTGGATTTTGCGTCGAGCAGAACGTTCAGCGCGTCCCCGCTCCTGTTCTGCTTAAGGAGCATCCACGCATAGACCGAGGCCAGAAAAGCCAGCGATTCCCCCTTGAAGCGGGCGCACTTCTTTCTGTAGAACTTGTCGAGGCCGGGGGCGTCGTTTTTGTACATCCGCACGAGTTTTATGGCGGCGGCCTGCGGGTCCATCAGCAGACAGGAGGGCAGCAGTGCGTCCACGGCCTTGTAGTCCTTCAGCTGGAAAAGAAGCAGCACTTTCATGTCGTTGATCTGTCTGGCGAGCATGAAATTCCAGATGTAGAACTTTTTGAAATCCTCCGTGGCCGCGAGGGCGTCGGAATTCGCCTTGTTCTGGATCTTTTCGAGGATCTGCCTCGCCGCCCGTTCGCTGCCCGGATTGCGGCGCTGAAACTGGGCGATCTGCCGGTTGATGTCGTTCTGGGATTTGACGAGGATGTTCTGGATGACCTGCTGCCGGCGGTTGGCATACTTGCGCAGGATCAGCAGGATGCACAGATGCACCAGCATGAACGCGAGCGCGCCCGTGACGGCGCCCCAGACAGGACCGTGGTCGAGATGAACAAGATACCCGATGCCGCACGCGGCAGCGGCGGAGATGATGAGACTCAGCATAGGGTCGTATTACTTTCTGCGCTTGCGCTGTTTCTGACGTTCTTTCCGGGCGAGTTTGGCAAGACGCTTTTTCTTGTCGTGCTCCTTTTTGCTCTGGGGGGCGGGAGCGCCGCCGAAAAAGCCGTTCATGCCGACGGCGGTGTCGGGCATGGAGTCGCCCGCCAGCAGACGGCCGAGCATGCCGTTTTTGCGCATCATCCTGCGCATCCCGTCGAACTGTTTGACCAGTCCGCCGACCATTTCGACGGAGACGCCGGCGCCTTTGGCGATCCTCTTGCGGCGGGAGAAATCGAGCACGTCGGGATTGGCGCGCTCCTCCGGCGTCATCGAGAGAATGATCGCTTCGAGCCGGTTGAACTGGCGCTTGTCCACGGAAGAGAGGGCATCGGCCACCTGCCGCCCGCCGGGGAGGAATTTGAGGATGCTCTCCATGCCGCCGAGTTTCGTGATCTGCCGGAGCTGAGATAGAAAGTCGTTGTAATCGAATTTGTTTTTGCGCAGTTTCGCCTGAAGGGCCTTCGCCTCTTCCTCGTCGATCTCCGCGGCGGCCTTTTCGACGAGCGAGACCACGTCGCCCATGCCGAGGATGCGGCCGGCCATGCGGTCGGGATAGAATACCTCGAGGCTGTCGAGTTACTCGCCCATGCCGACGAATTTGACCGGAACTCCGGTGACCCGGCGGATGGAGAGGGCCGCACCGCCCCGGGCGTCGCCGTCCAGTTTCGTGAGGATGAAGCCCGTAAGGTCGAGGGCCTTGTGGAAGTGTTCGGCGACGGACACCGCCTCCTGTCCCAGAGCGGCGTCGGCGACGAGCAGAACTTCGTCGGGATGGACCGCCTGACGGATGCGGACAAGTTCCTGGACCATGGTGTCGTCGATCTGCAGACGGCCGGCGGTGTCGATGATGACGGCGTCGAATCCGGACTTCGCGGCCTGTTTCACGGCGTTGAGGGCGATGGCCGCCACGTTGACGCTGGTCCTTTCGACGTGGACCGGCACGTTGATCTCTTCTCCGATGATGGCCAGCTGGTCGATGGCGGCGGGACGGTAGACGTCTCCGGCGACGAGCAGCACTTTTTTGCCGTCCCTGCGGAGTTTCAGGGCGAGTTTTCCGGCCGTGGTGGTCTTGCCGCTGCCGTGGAGACCGACGAGCATGATGACGGAGGGTTTGTTTTCGGATCTGAGTTCCGAGGCGTCGCCGCCCAGGAGTTCGATCAGCTGGTCGTTGACGATCTTGACCACCTGCTGTGCGGGGGTGACGCTTTTTATGACCTCCTGACCGATGCATTTTTCACGGGCGGCATTGACGAATTCCGTTGCCGTTTCGATGTTGACGTCGGCGTCGATGAGGGCGAGACGTATCTCGCGCATGGCGTCGGCGATGTTCTGTTCCGAAAGCCGCGTTTCGCCGCGCAGCTTCTTGAACACATCATGCAGTTTGTCGCTCAAATTTTCGAACATTGTCTGACGGCGGCTCCTATATTATATCATAACAAAAACAATCATCAAGTAATATACTCGACAAACGGCTTCAATTCAAGCCTGAATTTCCGTTTTGTTCCCGCTTTGTTCCGCTCCGCCGGGCGGAAGGTCGTCCGAAGGAGAGAATATTTCGTTTTTTTTGCATTTCATCCCGGCGGAGGGGTTGCCTAAAGCGGAAACATGAATTATATTGGAGACTGACGGGATGCTTTTTTTGCAGCAAGGAGGCTTTTGCCATGAAAAGACGGGAATTTCTCAAGCGGGCGCTGACCCTCGGTGTGCTGGGGAGCGTGGTCAAGGCCAGTCCTGCTTTCGCGGGCATTGAGACGCCGGCCCGGAGCCGTACATCCGGCCGCGCCCGGTCGGTCATCGAGTTGTGGATCTGGGGCGGGCCGTCTCATCTGGAGTCCTTCGATCCCAAGCCGGGCGCTTCCCGCGACTACAACGGCGGACACGGTGCGATCCCCGCCAACGTCGACGGCATATTCCTCAGCGATTACATGCCTGAAATGGCGAAGATCGCCGACAAGTTTTCCATCATCCGCAGCATGACCCATCCCTTTTTCGGACACGAGACGGCGACTTATCTCATGCAGACCGGGAGAAAGCCCGGAGGCGGCGTCATCTATCCCGCCATCGGCGCCATGCTGGCCATGCTCAACGGCGGAAACGTCAAGTACAATCTGCCCGCGTACGTGGCGCTCACCACCAGCAAGGGACGTTTCTCGGAATGCGGATTCCTCGGCGACAGATACGCGCCGTTCGCCACCAGCGGCAATCCCGGAGCGATCCGCTTTCAGGTGGACGGTTACACCCCCGTGGGCGGTCTCACCGCCGATCAGATGCGGCGGAAATTCGCCTTCCTCGACGAATTGGACAATATCTCCTCCGACCGGCCCGATCATCCGGAGGCGGCCGGTTTCGCTCAGGCGGGGAAGGAGGCCAGGAGCATTCTTTTCGGCCGGGCCGCGGAGGTCTTCGATCTGACCAGAGAGACGCCCGCCATGCGTGAGCGCTACGGCATGAACAGGTTCGGTCAGTCCTGCCTGTGTGCGCGCCGTCTGGTCGAGGCGGGAGTCCCCTACATCACGATCAACGCTTCCGGCTGGGATACGCATAAAAAGCATTTCGAGACGCTCAACAAACTCATGCCCGAAATGGACAAGGCCGTCCACGCGCTGCTCACCGACTTGCAGGAACGGGGACTTTTCGACCGGACCATCGTCTGGTGGACCGGAGAGTTCGGCAGAACTCCGAAGGTGGACTGGGACGCCCCCTGGCAGGGCGGCCGCAATCATTACTGCCCCTGTTTCAGCGCCATGGTGGCCGGCGGCGGATTTGCCGGAGGAAAAGTCGTCGGTTCTTCGGATGCCACGGGGGAGCACGTGGTGTCGCGCCCGGTGACGCCGGTGGATATGCTCGGCAGTCTGTATGAGCTCTGCGGCATCGATCCCTCGCAGCCGTTCCCCGCCAATCCCATCGGGCTCAGGGAACCGATCCTGCCCGGAGCCGATCCGCAAAAACGTCTGAGAGAGATCTACCTGTGATGACCGACCGTTTCGTTTCGGCCCGCGAGGCCCTTGACACGCTGTTCGCGTCGCCCGACGACGGCGGGGCGCTGTCTCTGCCGGCGGGGCGTTTTTTCGTTCTGGTCGCAGGTCTGCTCGACCGGGCCGCGGGGATCACGCCCGCAGCTCCCGGTCACCGGATCGCGTCGTGCGTCGACTACATCAACGCCATCGAGATCGAATTCGGCGCGGATGAGGCCGAGAGGATGCTTCTCGAGGAGATGTTCGAGGCCGCCGTGAAGCACAAGGTCCTGCCGGAAGTGCTGGAAAAGGAGGAGGAGACTCCCCGTTTTCTGCTCAAGGCGGTGCTGAACGTGACGACGGCCCTGCGTGCGCTCACGTCGGTTCTGCCCCAGGATGAAAGGGCGCGGATGCTGCCCTCCGCCGCACGGCTGTTTTCGGGACTGCCCTCCCTTGACGATCCCGGCGCTTATGCGGCGGCGGCCGCCGCGCTGGCCGGGCGGGACAGGTTCAGGACCCAGCGCGTCTTCCGCTGGGTGAACGGGCAGCTGGTCGCCTCCGAACTCAACTCCGCCAAACCGCTGAAATCCTTTTTCGGGTTCCACGGCGTCCGGGCGATCTTTCAGGATCACTTCAGGGACTTTTCTCTGGGGCGCACGAACATCCCTCTGCTGGTCTACAGTCTGCCCGGCTACGGCAAGACCAGCATGACGGTCTCTTACGCCATGGCGGCCGAAAACACGGTGCTGATCCTGCCCGAGCCCGAAGCGCTGGAGCGCGCGTGGAACGATCTTATCGGCATCCTCGCCCTGAGGCCCGATCACAGATTCATCATCTTCTTCGACGACATCGACCCCCGCAATGTGGACTGGTACAACTTCCGCACCAACGTGGGCGGAGCCTTTTCCCTGCCGAAGAACATCATGCCCGTGCTTTCCTCAAACTTCGAGTTTCCCGCCAGCATTCTCTCACGGGGACGCAAGGTGAGTTATCCCGTGTTCGACGAACTGCGCTGCACCGAGATGATCGAGGATTTTCTCCGCGATTTCGGTCTGAAGACCCTGCCGGCCAATCTGGTTTCGCTGATCGGCGCGGATTACACCGAGGAGTTCGGGCAGAAGAAATTCAGCGAACTGTCGCCCCGGACGCTCATCCGTTACCTTTCGATCTATGCGCAGGACCGTGAAAAACGCCGTCTGATCGCCGAACTGGCCATGGGGCAGATGATCACCCGGCCCGACGCCGAACTCTTCTACTCCTTCAACATCGATCTCATGCGCTCCCTCTACGGCGACGAGTACATCGCCCGGCTCCGCGAAGAGAAGCTCCGCAGTCTCTGAAGCGGATCCGCGGGCGACATTAAAAAAAAGCAATCTTTTTTTCTCCTTCCGATTGTATTTTCCCTTCCCGCGTGCTAATTTAAGGAATTATACCTCTTCGCAAAGGGGGACTTGGATCGTAAACGCATGAAAGGGGAGGGGGCGGATGTCCCGGCCGGAACGCCGGTGCTCCTTCCGCGGACAAACGAGGGAGGTTTGCTGACAAATGTCTTGGATCGATTGGGTGATCGTCGTCATTCCGGTGTTCATCGTGCTGTACGCCGGGTGGAGTATCCGGAAATATATTACCGGTGTGGCCGACTTCGTCGTCGGCGGGCGTGTCTGCCGACGCTATGTCATCACCACCGGCAACATGGCGAATGCTCTGGGGCTCATCACTCTGGCCGCTTTCATCGAGGTCCATTACAGAACGGGATTCGCCCTGTCGTTCTGGCAGAGCCTGTCGCTGCCCATTTCGGTGATGATCTCCCTTTCCGGATACTGCCTCTACCGCTTCCGTGAAACGCGGGCGCTGAGCATCGGTCAGTTTCTCGAAATGCGCTACAACCGCAGTCTGCGCATCTTCGCCTGTTTCCTGCGGTACATCGCCGAAATGATGGCCAACATCATCATGCCGGCCATTGCCGCCCGTTTCTTCATCGCCTATCTCGATCTGCCCCGCTCCGTCAACATTTTCGGCATCCAGTTCCCCACCTTCATGATCATCACCGCGATCACGCTGACCAAGGCGATCTCGCTCATCTGCAGGGGCGGCACGCTATCGATCATCGTCACGGACACCATTCAGGGACTCATGTGTTTCCCGCTGATCGTCGTTTTCGTCGCCTTCATCCTCATCAAATTTTCCTGGCCCAGCGAGATCGTTCAGGTCATGATGGACCGGGCTCCCGGTGAAAGTTTCATCAATCCTTACGACATTTCCAAACTGCGTGACTTCAATTTGTTCTTCCTGTTCGTCACCTTCTTCGGAATGTTCCTGCACACGGCCAGCGGCGTCACCGGCGGCAGCAACTGCGCCGTCAGCGCCCACGAAAGCAAGATGGGCTCCATCCTCGGCGCATGGCGCGGCGCGTTCACCAGCGTATTCTTCATCGTCATCGCCGTGGGGATCATCACTGTGATGAATCACAAGAATTTCGCTTCCGACGCCAAGGCGGTCAGGACCAACATCTCCCAGAGCATCGCCAACGAACTGATCCCCGATACCGCCGAGCGGGCGAAGTTCATGGACGCCATCAGGGCCATTCCTGAAAACACGCATACCATCGGCAGGGACAAGCCTCTCTCCGACAAACAGAATATCGACACCATCTACTACCAGACCGCGCAAAAAAGTTTCGGGACCAGCGGCGAGGGCAGTTCCAAGGCCCAGCAGTACAACACGATCTTCAAACAGCTGATGCTGCCCATGGCCATGCGTCAGATGCTGCCGGTTGGTCTGGCCGGACTGTTCTGCCTGATGATCGTTCTCTTCATCATCTCCACCGACGACAGCCGCATTTACAGCGCCAGCGCCACGCTGGTGCAGGACTGTGTCGTCCCCTTCTTCAAGAGCGACTTCCTGACGCCCGAAAGGCACATCAAGCTCATCCGCTGGATCTCCATCGGCGTCGGCGTGTTCTTCTTCTTCGGATCGTTCTTCATGGCCCAGATCGACTACATCAACATGTTCGTCAGCATCATGTACGGCATGTGGATGGGCGGCTGCGGCCCCATGATCGTCTTCGGTTTCTACAGCCGTTTCGGGACCGCCGCCGGCGCGTGGGCGTCTCTGGTGTCGGGCATGCTCTTCAACGTGAGCGGCATCCTCATGCAGCGGAACTGGGCCAGGCACATCTATCCATGGCTTGAGGAAGCCGGACTGGTGGAAGCCGTCGGCGATTTCCTCACCACCGTTTCCCGGCCCCTCAATCCCTACGTCGTCTGGGAGATGAACCGCCTGAAGTTCCCCATCAATTCCTATGAGGTGTACTTCATGGCGATGTTCACCTCTCTGGTGGTTTACTGCGTGGTTTCTTTGCTGACCTACAGGAAGCCTTTCAACCTCGACCGTATGCTCCATCGCGGCATCTACGCCGTCGAGGGCGAGAAAAAGATCCACTCCGCATGGACCCTGAAGTCCGTGTGGAGCAAGCTCGTCGGCATCACGCCGGAATACACCCGCGGCGACAAAGTCATCGCCTGGAGCGTGTTCTGCTACTCCTTCGTCTACAAGTTCTTCATCGCCTTCGTGTTCGTTGTGATCTGGAATCTCTTTTCCCCGTGGCCCATTCAGTGGTGGGGGCATTACTTCCTCATCGTCAGTCTGGTCATCCCCGGGATCGCCGCCGCTTTTACCGCCGTGTGGTTCACCTGGGGCAGCTGCCGCGACCTCGTCCGGCTGTTCCATGACCTCAAGGTCCGCGTGGCCAATCCCCTCGACAACGGCATGGTCGACGGCCACGTCGCCATTTCCGACAAGGCGCAGTTCGAGAAACTGGAAGAGGACAAGTCCGGCGGCAGGTAAATTTTGCCGTTCACCTGAGAAACAAAGCGGTTCGGAGCCCCCGGCCGCTTTTTTTTTGAAAAATTTTTCATTTTCCCGTTGACATGTTGTCCGAGAGGGTATATAGTTTGCACCAGAAAGCAGGTCGATCTCGGAACAAGATTATCATCGGGCTCTCTTTTGAGCTTATTGTTTGTGTGTTTGCGCGAGATGTCAATCCTGCTTTCTTTTTGTTGTCGACACGGTTCCCGGAACGGGGGGCCGGGTTTCATATCTTCCGGAGGTGAATATGCTTGATGTGGAAAAAATTTTTGACGGAGTGACGGCTTTGCGTCACAAACTGCACACGATCCCGGAGATCGCGAGCAGGGAGTTCGAGACGCAGAAGACCATACGCGGGTACATTGCCGATCTGCCCCTCGAGGTGCTGCCGCCGTTTCTTGAGACGGACACGGTGGCGTTCCTGCGCGGCGGCAAAGGGGAGGGGCCCAACGTCACCCTGCGGGCAGACATCGACGCATTGCCGATAGAGGAGCAGACCGGAGCGCCCTTTGCCTCCAAAAACTGCGGCATGATGCATGCCTGCGGACATGACGTGCATATCTCCATGCTGGCCGGCGCGGCGCGGATCCTTGCTTCGTGCCGGGACGAGCTTTGCGGCTCCGTCCGTTTCGTCTGGCAGCCCGGCGAGGAGTGCGTCGCCATGGGCAAACAGCTGGTCGAAGCCGGCGCCATCGACGATCCGCGGCCCGACCGCATGACTTCCGTCCACATGGCCCCCGGAGTTCCGCTGGGAACGCTGGCGCTCAAATACGGTCCCATCATGGCCTCGAGCACGCACTTCAAAGTCACCGTCACAGGCCGCAGCGGGCACGGCAGTACGCCCTTCAAGGCGGTCAGTCCGATCCTTGCGGCGGCGGCCATGATAACCGATCTTCAGCAGATCATTCCCAACCGCATCGATCCGCAGAACTCCGCCGTCCTGAGTTTCGGCGTGTTCAAAGCCGGGGAGATCGAAAACGTCATTCCCGATCAGGCGGTATTCGCCGGGACCGTCCGGGCTCTGGATACGGATACCGGCCGGACCGTGATGGAGTCCGTCGAATCCATCTGCCGGAGCATGGCCGACGCCTATCAGGTCAAGGTCGATTTCGACATCCACTACGCCTACCGGGTGACCTTCAACGACAAGGCCCAGACCGACATGGCCGTCCGGGCCGCCGAAGAGGCGGGAATTCCCGTGCAGTGGATGGAGAAGGCCTCCATGGCGGCGGAGGACTTCAGCTATTTCCTCGACCGGGCGCCGGGCGTCTACGTGCGTCTCGGCGTCGGGGATGCTCCGCCGCTCCACAACAGCCGGTTCCTTCCTCCCGATGACGTCATGAAAAGCGGTATCCGTTATCTGGTCGCCTTCACGCTTGACGCACTGAAAAAATAATTGCGCCGCGCAAGGCCGCACATTGCCTTTCCGCAATGTGCGGCCTTGCTTTTTTGTCGGAAACGTGCTATCTTATCGGATCGTTTTTGGTTGAAAGGGGTTTTTTTATGGTTTTATCCTGGATAGACTGGAGTATCGTCATCTTCGTCGTGCTGCTGATGTTCTTTTCGGCGTGGTATGCCAAACGCTATGTGCGCGGAACGACGGATTTTCTTGCGGCCAACCGCCTCGCCGGAAAGTATCTGCTGACCGTTTCCGAGGGCGGAACGGGGGCGGTGGGGACCGTCGCCACCTGGCAGATGATCTTCTGCGCCGGACTTTCCACCCAGTGGTGGAGCATGATGTCCATGCCGCTGGGACTTTTCATCGCCCTGACCGGCTATGTCACCTTCCGTCTCAGGGAGACGCGGGCTCTGACGCTGGCCCAGTTTTTCGAAGTGCGCTACAGCCGTTCGTTCCGCCGCTTCAGCGGTTCGCTCTGCTGGCTCTCCGGACTGCTCAATTACGGCGCGTTTCCCGCCGTCGCCGGAAAACTCTTCGTCGCCCTGCTCGGTCTGCCCGAAACGGTCGCCGTCGCCGGGATCCGGATCCCGACCTATGCGCTCACCATGTTCTTCTATCTGATCGTCGCCATTTACATCGCCTGCGCCGGCGGTCAGATCGCGCTCATCATCTCGGATTTTCTGCAGGAGAGCTTCTGCAAGATCGTGCTGATAAGTCTGGTGGTCTTCCTGCTGATGCGGTTTTCGTGGAACGATATCGCCGAAGGCCTCTTCAATTCTCCTCCGGGGCAGTCAATGATCGACCCCTTCGACAGTTCGAAGGTCAAGGGATTCAACATCTGGTATTTCCTCATCGGTCTCTACGGCAGCATTTACAGCTGCCGCGCGTGGCAGGGCAACAGCGGCTACAACGCCGCCGCCAAGACGCCTCACGACGCCCAGATGGCCAATATTTTCAGCCGCTGGCGCAATCTCCTCAAGGACATCAGCGTCATTCTGCCTCCCGTGGTCGCCTACGTCATCCTGACTTCGCCGACTTTCCGCGACCTCGCCTCTCCGATCATCGAGCGTCTCAATCAGATCGACGATCCGCAGGTCAGGACCCAGTTGAGCACGCCCATCGCCATCGGTTACATCCTGCCCGTGGGATTTCTCGGCATGCTGGCCGCCATGTTCATTTCGGGCGTCATCAGCGTCGACGACACCTACATCCATGCGTGGGGCAGCATTTTCATTCAGGACGTGGTGATGCCGTGGCGCAAGGAGCCCTTTTTGCCCAAGACCCACATGCTTCTGCTGCGGCTGGCCATGGTGGGCGTGGCCCTGTTCGGATTCATTTTCGGACTGGTGTTCCCCTTCAAGGACGCCATTCTGATGTTCTTCGCCCTGACGGGCGCGATCTATCTGGGCGGCGCCGGAGCCACCATCGTCGGCGGACTCTACTGGAAGCGCGGCACGACCGCGGGCGCCTTCGCGGCCATGATCGTCGGAACGATCTTCGCCTTCGGCGGCATGATCGTCGAGCAGAGCTGGGCGGGGTGGCTCTGCCCGAAACTGCTTCAGCTCTTCCCCGAAAACGAACTGCTGCTGGCCCATTCCGACAAATTCTTCCTCAACGGTCAGATGGTCTACTTCATCGCCATGGTGACGGCGACGCTTACCTACATCATCGTTTCTCTGCTCACCGGACACGGGCAGGTCTACGATCTCGACAAGCTGCTCCACCGCGGCAAGTACGCCATCGCCGAAGAAAAGCCCGCGGCGAATACGGAGCCGGAATTCACCGGCATGCGCAAATTCCTCGCCAAGATCGGCATGGGGAGAAGTTTCACCAAGATCGACAAGATCATTTTCATCGCAAGTTTTTTGTGGACCATGAGCTGGTGGCTCTTCTTCGTCTGCGTGACCGTGTACGGGACCATGTTCAAGATCGAAAAGACCTTCTGGTCCGCGTTCTGGCATTTCAAGATCTGGCTGTGGGTCGTCGTCGGCATCGCCATCACCGTGTGGCTGGTCGCGGGCGGTTTCCACGATCTTGTCCTGATGTTCCGCGATCTGCGCAAGTCGAAACTCAGCGAGTCCGACGACGGATTCGTTGAGGACAGGAACTCGTGAAACCGTCTTTTTCCCGGTTTTTTCGCATCGATCTTGCCGAAAAAGGCGTTCAGGTCTTGACTTTTGACTGGTTTTGTGCTAAAATATGGCCGGAAAGTTCCGGAAAGAAGATGGTTCCCGGAGGAGTCGGGACAACGTCGCATAGTATTGATTATGCGAAATCGTCGGGGGTTTTTTTCTGCGGTGGAGACCGCTTGCGGTCGGAGAAGGAGGGTTTTAATTGAGCGGAAATGAGTTGAAGGCAGGTCACATAATCAATATTATGCGACGCAGTTTCACCTTGATCGAGCTGCTGGTGGTGATCGCCATCATCGCGATACTGGCGGCGATGCTGATGCCCGCGCTGCAGCAGGCCCGTGAGACGGCGAAGGCGGCGGACTGCCGGGCCAACCTCAAAACATACGGCACGGCCATCGCCTTTTACGCCGATTCGCAGGACGGCTGGTGTCTGCCCCAGCGGACGAACCTCACCGGCAACAAAAAGATCTTTCTGCTGGCCAACGAATGGCTGCACAAGAATATGAGTACGGCCTCGGCGGATGCATGGCGGGCGGGAAAAGCGTTCAACGGCTGTCCCTCCCGGACGCGGGATCCGCGTCCCGACAGCGTGGCGAAGGATCACGCCGATCTGGCCACTGTTTCCACGCCCGACCGCAGAGGACTCAGTTACGCCCACTGCACGGCTGTTCTCGGCGCCATCTGCGACGATCCGATGGCGAGTGAGCGCAGGAATACGCGGCAGAGAAAACTCAATGTTTTCAAGAAGCCCTCTCTGTATTGGGGCTTTGTCGACAGCGAGGTCTATCAGATCCAGGCTTCGCATATCACCTATACCCGCACAACTTCGGAACAGGCGGACGGCATCTCTTTCCGCCACAACGAATCCCTCAACGCCGCGCACTTGGACGGCCACGTGAGCAGTCTCAAATACAATGCTCTGTACCGGCAGAACGTCAAAGAAAACCCCGTGCGTCTGTGGGTCGCTCCGAGATCTTTGAGTTCAACTGCTGAAAATTATTGATTTGGAAAGGATTCATCATATGCATTCGCATCCCCGAACCTCCCCCTGGTTCACTTTGATCGAGCTGCTGGTGGTGATCGCCATCATCGCGATACTGGCGGCGATGCTGATGCCCGCGCTGCAGCAGGCGCGGGAGCGGGGCAAGGACGCCAGCTGCAAAAACAATCTCAAGACCTACGGGCTGGCTCTCTTCACCTATGCTGACAGTTTCGACGGCTGGTGTCTGCCTCAGCGGACCGTTTACAACGGCAAAGGCAACCAGTGGCAGTACGACGGTCAGTGGCTGCACAAGACCGTGGCCGGGTGTTCCGATGCGGCGTGGCAGAACGGGCTTGCCTTCAACGGCTGTCCGTCGAGAACGCCCGCAAGGGGAGACTCCCTCGGAACTCTCAAATCCCCCAGAGCCCTGAGTTACGCCCATGCGACCGATGTGCTGGGCACCTGGCACGCATGGGGGACCCACACCAAGGCCAAGAAACTGGCCAAATTCCGCAAACCCACCTTCTATTTTGCCTTCTTCGACAGCGACGTTTACAGTTGCCAGCTCTCGCACGTGGACAGACGGCGCGAGGGTGAAAAGGGCGTCGATGCTTTGGCCTTCCGTCACAACGACAACATGAACATCGTGCACCTGGACGGCCACGGCAGCAGTCTCAAACTTGATCCGAAATGTTTCATAAACAACAGCCAGAGCCAGAATCCCATCGGGTACCAGATCCGTCCCAGCGCGACTTTCGAGATGTACTGAACGGTCATCGGCGTTTTGTGTTGTTTTTGCGGGGGGAGGGGACTCTCCCCGCTTTTTTTTCGGAGAGGCGCGTTTGCATTTCGGCGGAGGCGACTGTATAGTAACGGGAGGGTGGGATTTTTTCCGCGTCCGGTCGGAGATAAAGGGAGGTTTTCGATGTACAAAGGATTTTTTGCCGGTGCGGTCACCGCCGCTGTCGTCGCCGCGACGGCGCTTTTCGCGGCTCCGCCGCACTCGTGGGATAACAGGCCCGACAGTTATTTCTGGTACGTTCGGGACAAAGTCCGTTACCTGCCACCGCAGGACGGGGGCTGGTCGTACGAAGACGTCGCCAAAAAGGGGGGCGTGAAAGTCGCGCTTCCCCGTCCCATTCCCCGTGTGACTTTCGGCAGCGGTTACCCGTATCCCGGCTACGGCACGCTGGACAAGGTCGAGATCCCGTTGGAGCTTCTGGAGGAGTCGGGCTACTCCCGCAATTACACCGAAGTCCGCGTGGGCGTCCCCTTTCCCCGTTACGGACTTTACAGCCTTGAGAACCTCTGCGTGAAAAACGCTTCCGGCCGCGAAGTCCCCGCCCAGTTCGCCGAACTCTCCCGCTGGCCGGACGGTTCTTTGCGTTACGTGCTCGCAAGTTTCGGTACTTACCTCAAGGCCGGGGAAAAGTCCGTCTGGAAACTGGAAGCCGGGAAAAAAGTCCGCAATCCCAAGGTCCGGCAGAGCATCAAAGTCGATGAGAACGCCGACCGGATCGTTGTCGATACCGGACTGCTGACCGCCGAGATCGGCAAAAAGGATTTCCGGCTGCCCGTCAACGTGACCTGCCGCGGCAAAAAGGCCGGTGCGTTCCGGGGCATCACCCTCGTCACCGCCGACGGAAAAAAACTCAGATCCTCCGGCGCTCCCGAGCGCATCGTCGTGGAGGAACGGGGAACGGAACACGTCACGGTCTTGAGCGAGGGCAGTATCCTGCCCGGCGGAAAGCACGGCTCCTTCAAGTATCAGGTGCGCATGCGGTTCCGCCGCGGCAGCGCCGTGGTCAAAATGGATGTTTCTCTCATCGACGCCCATCTCGACCGCGAGTATTTTGATCTGCGTGAGGCCTATTGCGAACTCGTCCCCGCCTTCGAGCCCGGAGTCATTTCCGCCGGGATCGCCCCGCAGGACGGGACGAAGAAGACGGTCTCCATTCACGGACAGACGATCCGCCAGATGACGTGGAACGCCTTTTCCCACAATAAAAGCAGACGGCCGGGAACGCTCGAAAGCTGGCTGGCCTTCACCTCGAAGGACCGCAAGAGCCGGATCTCCGTCGCCGTTGCGGATCTTGCCAGACGCTGGCCCAAGGGCGCGAGCATCTCGGACGACGCTTTCCGCATCGAACTTCTGCCGCCTCTGCCGGACAAAAACTTCGGAAAGGATTTCCCCCAGCAGCTGGCCTACTGTTTCTGCGCCGGAAACCACCGGATGAAGTGGGGCATGAAATTCAATACGCCGATCCTCGTCGATTTTCTCGGCGGTTCCCTGCCGATCCTCGCCGCCGACGCCGA
>JAFTDL010000360.1 GCA_017454215.1 Lentisphaeria bacterium
ACCGGCACCTTCAGAGACCTCGAAGACGAACTCACCGGCTACGTTCCCTCGATGTCCCGGAAGTCTCCCGACCGCATGGACGCCCTCGTCTGGGCCGTCTCCGACCTCGTCCGCCCTCCGCCCCGCCTCGTCACCGTCTGACGCCCCGCCTTCTTCGTTTCCGATAAAGGGAGAAGGGAACCCGGGAGAGGGGTAAAACTTTTTTTCCCGTGAAAAAAAGTTTTTCCCCTCTCCCGGACCCTCTTCCTTTTTCAAAAAAAGCGGAGTGGTTTGGGGGGGAGATGGGCGGGGGCGGAGTTTCTTCAGTCGGCGTCTGAAACGGCGCGGACCTGATGGAGTTTCGCCCCCGTTATGCCGCATGAGGCGGCGGCTCCTTCCGGAAGTTCAGCCTCAGTTGTTTTCCTTGAGGCGTTTGGAGAGGCGGACCGAGCAGAAGTCGGGACCGCACATGGTGCAGAAGGGAGAACCGTGTTCGGAGGGGGCGGAACTCTCTTTCTCGGCCTGCCGCCGCAGTTCGCGGGCCCATTGCGGGTCGATGGCCAGACTGAACTGCTTTTCCCAGTCGAAGGCGGCGCGGGCGTCGGAGATGGCGTCGTCGCGCTCCCGGGCGCCGGGCTTGTGCAGACCGATATCGGCGGCATGAGCGGCGATCTTGAAGGCCACGACGCCGCGGCGGACGTCGTCCGCGTTGGGCAGACCGATATGTTCCTTGGGGGTCACGTAGCACAGCATGGCGGCGCCGTAGTAAGCGCCCAGCATGCCGCCCATGGCGGCCACGAAGTGGTCGTATCCCGGAGCACAGTCGACGACGACCGGACCGAGAATGTAGAAGGGCGCGTCGTCGCAGACGCGCTGCTCGCGTTCCATATTCTCTTTGATCTGATCCATCGGCACGTGACCGGGGCCCTCGACCATGACCTGAACTCCGGCGGCGCGGCAGCGTCTCACGAGTTCGCCCAGGGTGTCAAGTTCGCTGAACTGGGCTTCGTCGGAAGCGTCGGCGAGGCATCCGGGACGCAGACCGTCGCCGAGAGAGATGGTGACGTCGTGTTCCCGGCAGATGCCGAGGATCCTGTCGAAGCAGGAATAGAAGGGATTTTCCCTGCCGGTCTTCTTCATCCATGCGGCGATGAGGGCGCCGCCGCGGGAGACGATGCCCAGTTTGCGTTTGAGGGCGACGTCCACATATTTGTTGAGAAGTCCGGCGTGGATGGTCATGTAGTCCACGCCCTGTTCGGCCTGTTCGCGGATGACCTGCAGTATCTGCTCCTCTTTGAAGTCCCCGCTGCCCCAGCGGGAGACGATCTCGTACACGGGCACGGTCCCGAGGGGCACGCGGCAGGCGTCGAGAAGGTTCCGACGGATCTGCGTGACCTCGGTCCCGGTACTGAGATCCATCACCGTATCCGCGCCGAAGGCGGTGGCGATGTTGAGCTTGGAGTGTTCCGCGCCGGGACAGCTCGACAGGGTGGACTTGCCGATGTTGGCGTTGATCTTGGTCAGCAGTTTTCTGCCGATCCCGCAGGGGTCGGGGCGGTGGTTGACGTTGCACGGAATGACCGCCTTCCCCTCCGCGACAAGCACTCTCACGAACTCCGCGTCGAGGCGTTCCTTCTGCGCGACTTTGGCGATCTCGGGCGTTATGACTCCGGCACGGGCCTGTTCCAACTGTGTCATCGTAACTCTTCTCTTCTTTTTCGATCCGGGTATCCGACGCAGTCGACAGCCGGCAGTTGTGGCGCTCCCTCCGTCGGCATGATCCGAATCAGGTTCTTCGGGTCGGAACTTCTCAAGTCCCCTCTCAGCCCGTTTCACGGACTCCCCTTTTACATATTTCGTTCTGCAGCCGGGGCGGCCCGGAAGGTCCCCCCGGAATATCCTCGAAAACGCTCACCGCATGCGGCGGTCGAAAACGCGCTTGGCCTTGCCCTCGCTGCGCTGGATGAGCTGCGGGGCGACGAGTTTGACCTTGACCCGCAGTCCGATCAGGGACTCGACGGCATGGGTGATCTCGGCCTGAAGGGACTCCAGACTTCTGACCTTGTCGGAGAAGATCTCCTCGTTGATCTCCACGTCGACTTCGATGTTGTCCATGCCGTTCTCGGTGTAGAGGATGATGTTGTAGTGCGGACTGGTCCCCTTGACCGAAAGCAGGGCGGTCTCGATCTGCGACGGAAACACGTTGACGCCGCGGATGATGAACATGTCGTCGCTGCGCGAGGCGATGCGGTCGATCCGCCGGATGGTGCGTCCGCAGGCGCAGGGCTCGGAGATGATCCGGGTGAGGTCCCGCGTGCGGTAGCGGATCATGGGCATGGCGTACTTGCTCAGGGTGGTGAGCACCAGTTCCCCCGTTTCGCCGTCGGGCAGGACTTTGCCCGTATCGGGATCGATGATTTCGGGGTAGAAGCGGTCCTCGAAAATGTGCAGACCTTTGTGCTCGCTGCACTCGATGGCCACGCCGGGACCGATGATCTCCGAAAGTCCGTAGATGTCGAAGGCCTTGATGTCGGCTTCGTCCTCTATTCTCTGCCTCATGCCGGCGGTCCAGGGTTCGGCGCCGAAGACGCCGACGCGGATGGGCAGTTCTCTCAGGTCGATGCCGTCCTTGCGTCCCTCCTCGATCAGGTGCAGGAAATAACTGGGCGTACAGCACACGGCGGTGACGCCGAAGTCGCGGATGAGCATGACCTGACGCCTGGTGTTGCCGCCGCTGGCGGGGACGACGGTGGCGCCCAGAGCCTCCGCGCCGTAATGGGCGCCGAGACCGCCGGTGAAAAGTCCGTAACCGTAGGAGACCTGCACGATGTCGCGGCTGGAGAGGCCGCAGCTGGCCATCGAGCGCTTCATCACCTCCTGCCAGATCTCCAGATCGGCCTTGGTGTAGGCGACGACGATCGGCTTGCCGGTGGTGCCGCTCGAAGCGTGGAGCCGGACGATCTTGTCCAGCGGCTCGGCAAAGAGTCCGAAGGGATAGGTGTCGCGCAGATCGGCCTTGACCATAAAGGGCAGTTTGCCGAGGTCGCCGAGCGTGCGGACCGAGTCGGGCGTCAGCTTGCGCTCGTCCATCCGCCTGCGGAAAAGTTCGACGTGATCGTAGGCGTGGCGGACGATCTTCTGAAGCCGCGCAAGCTGGAGTTCACGGAGATAGTCGCCCCTGACGAAATCGAGCGCGCTCAGATTGTCGTTTCTGGAGTACTGATACATATTGCCTCCCGGGTGTAAAAAAAATCTATTTTGTTAATATAATGCAGGATAGCGGATGTATCAAGTCGGGCGGACGCAATTTGCGCCGGACTCTTCCGGGGCGCTTTTCAGCAGCCGTTTTCC
>JAFTDL010000036.1 GCA_017454215.1 Lentisphaeria bacterium
CAGCGGGGAACTCCCTCTCCGATGCGGCGGCCGTCGAAGGCCGGTTTCTTCCGGACCGGCTGTACATCGCAGGCCAGACGCGGACGGTTGGGAATGGAGGTCGCCGCCATCGTCAGCGGATAGCAGTCCAGCCGGTTGAGAAGCTGCCAGACGGCGTAGAACGCGCCGACGGGGTAGCCTCCCGAAAGGATCAGGTTATCTCCCGCAGGTTCGATCACCCAGGTCTCCGCAGAGAGTTTCCCGACATCGACTCCCTTTTCGCGGGCCGGACGGGTGTTCCCGATGAAGATGCCTTTTTTGCCGGAGAACCGGGACTCGGGCACGATCTCGTAAGACGCTCCCGACATGGCGCTCAGGAAGGTTCGGAGATCCTCGGCCGCCTGTTTCTCGAATCCGGCCGTTTTGTCCGGCAGGACGATCCGGTAATCGGTCTGTCCCCGGTCGGCAAAGACGAACTCGGCGGCGCACAGCGCACAGCCGAACAGCAGCGAAAGACAGACGGAAAAAATCTTTTCCTTCATTTTTCAGCTCAGTAGAACCAGGGTTTCGTTTTGCGGGCGCGGTCCGTCCATGCTCCCGGCATGATCGAACGCGGCATGGTTTCGGCGTGGGCGTCGGTGAAGACCATGTTGATGACGTCGCTGTGGCGGACGAAATCGCTTCCCTGGGGGCCCAGGCCGTTGCTGTTCGCCTGCGACGGGTCGATCTGATACGCCGTGCAGTCGCCTGCCAGTGCGATCCGGGACGGGGCCTTGATCGTCGTGGTCTTGACGAACGCCTGAGAGCTGTCCAGCCGCCAGCCTCCTTTTTGCAGATAGGAACTGCTTCTTCCCTGAATATTGAGTCCTACGTTGATGCCGAAATGCGTGTAGCCTCCGCCCTTTGGAACCGAGGGGCAGCAGAGGACGCCGCCCTTGACCGCGTGTTGTTTCGGGATAAGTTTCGTTCCCATGAGCAGACCGATCCACGTCCAGCCGTGGGGACTGTCCTGCGTGGCAAAGGCCGTATTCTGATAAGCCGTCGGCTCCACCCACTTGCAGGGGAACATGGCGTCGTAGTTGTCGGTGTACTGCATATACACGTTGCCAAGACCTTTGATGTTGTTCATGCACGATGCCTTCTGCCCGGCCATTCGGGCCTTCTGCAGCGCGGGCATGAGCATCGCCGCAAGGATCGCGATGATGGCGATCACCACCAGCAGCTCAATCAGAGTGAAACTTTTTCTTGACATCATTTCTTGTTCTCCTTATATTTTGACAGCAGGTTTCTGCGCCGGAATGAAAACGGGTCTGAACACCTCCGTGTGCGGTGTCGGATCGTCGATCAGGCTGAATATCTGTTCACAGAGCCGGTCGGACTCCGCATCGAGATCGTAGCAGATATAGTTGATCCCGTCGTCGGGGAGCGGGCTCAGGGGGCTTTTCCACTCATAGGTTATCATGTAAAAATCTTTTCCCGGTCTCCTGCCGCGGGCGACAAGTTCATCGTACAGTGCGTAAGCGCTTTGACCGCTGCAGAAAAATGCGGAGAATCCGCTCAGCCGGTCATAATTTTCGATGACGCTCCGACGGGCGATCCGGTAGTATCTGCTGCAAGGAATGTCGTCATTCCCGCCGAAGAGGACGGACGGCATCGCCGAAAAATCATGGCCGAGGCCGGCTCCGCAGCTGCGGATCGCGGCGATCTTCGCCTGCGATGAAGAATTGTTCCGCCCGAAATAAACGAGACGGGAGAGCATGCTTCTCGGAATGGAATGCAGCGCCTCCCGGATCGTTTCCCGGTCGTCGCGGATGAAGTATGAAAGCCAGTGGAACTCCGGATACGGATTATGTACGGAGTGCGCATTGAGCCTCAGGATCAGACGGGAACTGATCTTGTGCAGAAATTCGAGGGATTGTCCGTTGAGCAGTCCGCCGCCGATCACATAAACATCGGCTTCCTTCGATTTCAGGATATTTTTTACGCTCGCGACCAGCTTCTGCGGAGAAAAATCCACGCGGATCAGCTCCAGGATGTAGCCGCTGGCCTGCAGACGGTCACAGAGGTGGCGGATCAGGAGATTTTGTCCCTGGCTCAGATCACGCTCCATGCTGCCCAGCAGCAGGGCGACGCGGAAGGTTTTCAGAAAAGCTCCGGCCCTGCGTGCGCTGCGGGACTGCAGACCGTATTGTCCCGAGAGCAGCCGGATCTCCTCCCGCTTCGTGCGGCTGATCCGCCACGCCTGATCGGGATTCAGGGCACGGGAGACCGTCGACGGGCTTACTTTTGCCAGTTTCGCGATCTTTTCGGCTGTTATCTTCGTTTTCATGACGGCTGTCAATTCCTGCTGTCCGATAATATAGACAGTTCGGGAGCGTTTTGCAAGCATATTGCACAGTCATTGTGTCAAGCGGTTGAAATTCACTATCTGACAAAATGTTATGACTGTTTGTGTTTGTGCAATTTTTGCGGGAGCCCGCCGTTTTGAGAGGCTCTGTTCCCGACCCGGGGCGGCGGGTTCCGAAACACTCCGCTTTTCTCGCAAAAGGATGGGGGCTCGGGGGAAGGGAAATCCTCTTTTCAGGTGAAAAGAGGATTTCCCTTCCTCCGAAACCGCCGATCTTTCTCGGGAACTGGGCGTTCTCGGGGACCGGGAAACACCGGCCTCGGCCGGAAAAAGCGCGGCTCAGAAAAGTCCCGGCTGTTCCGGGGGCGGCGAAATGAGGTCGTGTACCGGGCGGAAACTTTTGCGGTGGATGGGGGAGGGCCCCAGACGTTTGAGCGCGTCCAGATGTTCCGCAGTCCCGTACCCCTTGTGGTCGGCGAAACCGTAGCCGGGGTAAACGGTTTCGAATTGCTCCATCAGTTCGTCCCGGTGGACCTTGGCGAGGATGCTGGCCGCGGCGATCGAGGCCGAACGGGCATCGCCTTTGACGAGGTTGCGGCACGGGACGGAAAAGCCTCTGACGGGAAGTCCGTCGACCAGCACGAAATCCGCCGGTTTCCCCAGAGCAAGTACGGCCTGCCGCATGGCGCGGTGGGTGGCGTTGAGAATGTTTATTTCGTCGATGACGGTGTTGTCGGACTCGGCAACGGCGTAAACGATCCCGGGCAGGGCGAGAAGTTCGTCGCGCAGCAGACGGCGTTCGGCGTCGGTCAGCTGCTTCGAATCGAATACGCCGGGCAGCTCCGGCAGATCATCGGGCAGAATGACCGCGGCGGCGACCACGGGGCCCGCCAGCGGACCGCGTCCGGCTTCGTCGACGCCTGCGATAAAATGAAAACCCTCCGCGCGGAGCTCGCGCTCCGTGCGGAGGAGTTCATCATCTTGAGTGATGTTTCTGCGGCGGCCGCGGCCCATGTCACTTGGTCCGGAGCTCCTTGACGCGGGCGTCGCGGCCCACTTTGTCGCGCAGATAGTACAGCTTGGAGCGGCGGACGGAACCGCGGCGGATGACTTCCACCTTCTCCAGACGGGGGCTGTTGACCGGGAAGATGCGTTCCACGCCCTGACCGGCCTGGACCCGGCGGACCGTGAAGGTCTCTTCGATGCCCGTGCCGCGCTTGGCGATCACGACGCCCTGAAACTGCTGGATACGCTCGTTGTCGCCCTCGACGATCTTCACCGAAATCTTGACGGTGTCGCCGACGTTGAACTGGTGACGGTCCTCACGGACCTGTTCTTTACGGATTTTGTCCAATATCGTCATTTTCAAACCTCTTTTTCCGTTTGACTCATAAATTTTTCCCACATATCCGGTCTCCGCTCTCTGGTGAGCCGCTCCCGTTCGCACTGCCTGAACTCGGCAATGCGGCCGTGATCGCCGCTCAGCAGGATCTCGGGGACCCGGATCCCTCGAAACTCAGTCGGACGCGTGTACTGCGGATACTCCAGCAGATTGCCGGAGTGAGATTCCTCCACACTGGATTCGTCGTCTCCCAGCACCCCCGGCAGCAGCCTGATGACCGCATCCGCGATCGCCATCGCGGGGAGAACTCCGTTGGACAGAACGAAATCGCCCAGCGAGATCTCCATATCCACCGCGAGTTGTATCGCGCGTTCATCCACGCCTTCGTAGTGGCCGGTGACGATAATCAGGTGTTCCTGTGCCGCCAGCTCTTCCGCCAGCGCCTGGTCGAACACCCGGCCCCGCGGGGAGGTCAGGATCACCAGACTTCCCTCTTTCTTCACCGACTCCACCGCGGACACCACCGGTTCCGCCATCATCAGCATTCCCGGTCCGCCGCCGTAGGGCTTGTCATCGACGGTCCCGCGCGCATCGAGGGAGAAATCCCTGATGTTCACTGCGGAGAACTCAACGATGCCCCGCTCGAAAGCGCGTCCCACGACACTTGTTCCCAGCGGTCCGGGAAACAGTTCCGGAAACAACGTCAGCACATCTATACGCATAACGCCGCCTCCATTCAAACAGCCTGAATATCAGTCGAGCACGTCCACGGAGACACGCTTGTGCTGTCTGCCCGCGGCTCCGCTCACCAGCGAGCGGATCGACATGATGATCTTGCCGCGTTTGCCGACAATCTTGCCGATATCCTCTTTGCGGCACCTGATCTTGATGGCCGCGCCTTCGTCCGTCTCGGTCATCTCGATGCTGACATCCTCGGGATAGTCGACCAGAGCCTTGACGACGTATTCGACGAATCCCTCCAGCTCGTGCATCGAACCGGACGCGCATCCGCATCCGCAGGAGCCTCCACCGGAAGATCCGAACAGAAAACCAAACAATTTTTTGAACATGATCTGATCTCTCGAAGCTGCGGATCAAGCCTGCGCCCCGGTCTCCTTGGCAGGTTCTTCGGCGGCCTTGGCCTGAGCTTCCGCTTCGGCGGCGGCCTTGGCGGCGGCTTCTTCAGCGGCTTTCGCCTTGGCTTCCGCCTCGGCGGCGGCCTTGGCGGCGGCCTTCTTCGACACGTTGGGCTTGCGCACGCGGTCCTTCAGGACGATGCCGTTGCGTTTGCGGTCGATGATGTCCTGCACGGTCTCGGAGATGACGGCGCCGACGCTCTTCCAGTAATCAGCGCGTTCGAGATCGATCACTTCGATCTTTCTGCAGGGATCATAGTAGCCCAGCTCTTCGATCGCTTTTCCGTCACGGCTGGAACGCTGATCCATCACCACCACCCGGAAACAGGCAAGATTGCGGGTGCCGGTACGCTTTAATCTGACTCTGACCATAAAAAATTTTCACCTCTTTGTAATGATTATCCTTGCGTCACCGCATTTCCGAAGCTCCGGCGTAACAGCCACGTTTTTTTTACCGCCGGTACGGCGGGCAGCGGACCCACAGGTCCAGAGGATTGACCATAGATCCGCCCGTCCGACGCCTTCGTCATACGTGAGCAATTCTCTAATATACTGCCGCTTCGCGTGTTATTCAAGCGGAAATTGTCCTTCCGCCGGCAAAAAATCACAAAAACTCTCCTGTCCGGCTTCCCGCGGCATTTTTTATCTCTTCCGGAGTGCCCGCAGCCGTGATGAGTCCGCCGTCGTCGCCGCCGCCCGGCCCCATGTCGATGACGTAATCCGCGTTGCGGATGACGTCGAGGTCGTGCTCGATGACCACCAGCGTTGCACCGCGGTCGATCAGCTTCTGAAAAACGTTGAGCAGCGTCTGCACATCAAGGGGATGCAAACCGATCGTCGGTTCGTCGAATACGAAAAGCGCATCGGACTGTCCCCTGCCTGTTTCTTCCGAAAGTTTCAGCCGCTGCGCTTCGCCGCCCGAGAGATTTGGCGTTTCCTCGCCCAGAGTCAGATAGCCCAGTCCCAGATCGTCGAGGATCTGCAGACGGTCGCGCACGAGTTTCTTTTCGCTCCAGAAGTCCAATGCCGCGTGAATGTCCATATCCATGGCTTCGGGAAGAGAACAGCCGCGGCCGGATCTGCCGGTCCAGCGCAGCGTCTCCGCGATCCTGCCGTACCGGGATCCGCGGCAGGAGGGACAGGGAATGTTCACGTCGGGGAGAAACTGCACGTCGAGACTGATCCCGCCTGTTCCGTCACAGACGGGACAGCGCAGTTTCCCCGTATTGTAACTGAAGTCCCCCGCCTTGAAGCCGCCCGCTTTCGCCTCCGGTGTTTTCGCGAAAATCCTGCGCAGTTCGTCGTGGATATCGGCGTAGGTCGCCACCGTGGAGCGTACGTTGATGCCGATGGGGGTCGCGTCGATCAGCTTCACCCGGCGGACGCCGCAGGCATCGGCGCCGGTGACATGTGCGGGAAGCCGTCCGCCCGAGATCACCGCGTTCAGCGCGGGAACGAGGCTTTCGAGGACGAGCGTCGTCTTGCCCGATCCCGAGACGCCGGTCACGACGGTCAGACGGCCCTTGGGGATCTTGACCGAAAGAGGCTTGACCGTGTGGATGGCGGATGTTTCCAACCGGATCGCGCCGAGTGAGAAAACATCTTTCCCGCAGCGGGGGCGGACAAGACGCTTTTCTCCCGTCAGGTAGGGGGCGATGCGGGAATTCGGATCGCGTCCGACCTCGGCAGCCGTTCCCTGCGCGATGATGCGTCCGCCGTCGGAACCTGCGCCCGGCCCCAGTTCGATCAGGTGGTCCGCCGCGGAGAGGATCTGCGTATCATGGTCGACGAGGATAACGGAGTTGCCGTCGGAAATCAGATCGTGCATTACGCTCTTCAACCCCTCGATATTGGCCGGATGCAGACCGATGGAGGGTTCGTCGAGCACGTAAAGAACGCCGGTGGTCCGGTTGCGGACGGCGCGGGCCAACTGCATCCGCTGGCGTTCTCCCGTAGAGAGGGTCGACGCGGCGCGGTCGAGCGTCAGATAGTCCAGTCCCAGGTCCGTCAGCCGCCGGGCGGCGGAGAAGAAGGCGTCGCAGATGCTCCGCGCCATGGGCTTCATTTCGCCGGGCAGAGAACCGGGAACGCCTTCGACCCATGCGCAGAGATCGCGCAGCGTCATACGGCAGGCGTCGGCGAGGGATATGCCGCGCAGAAGGGGCGCCCGCGCCGCCTCCGAAAGCCGGGAGCCCCCGCATGCGGAGCAGAGTTCCTGCCGCAGAAATTTTGCGACCCGCTTCATACCGTTTTCATCCTTGACCTTGGACAAGGCGTTTTCGACGGTGTAGATGGCGTTGTAGTAAGTGAAATCCAATTCTCCCGCGGCGCCGTTGGTCCGGTTCTGATAGACCATGTGATGCTTGACAGGTGGACCGCGAAAGACGATTTCGCGTTCTTCCGCCGTCAATTCCCGGAACGGGACATCCGTTCTGACGCCCAGTTCCCGCGCGATATCCTTCATCAGGGACCACATCAGCGTCTGCCACGGCAGGACGGCTCCCTGATCTATTGAAAGCGATTCGTCGGGAACAATGGTGGATTCGTCAACCGCATTGACGATTCCCGTGCCGTCGCATTTGCGGCAGGCTCCCCGGCTGTTGAAAGCCAGTTCTTCCGCGCCGGGAGCGAAAAATTTTTTACCGCACACGGGGCAGACAAGCGCCTGCCCCGCGGCGACGGCGACAGTCGACGGATGGCGGTGCCCGTCGGGACAGCGGTGGCTGGCGAGGCGGGAAAACATCAGCCGCAGGGAGTTGAGCAGTTCCGTTCCCGGGCCGAAGGTGGAACGGATCCCCGGTACGCCGGGACGCTGATGCAGCGCCAGCGCCGCGGGCACGTACAGGACTTCGTCTACCTGAGCCCGCGGAGCCTGGGTCATGCGCCGCCGGGTATAGGTCGAAAGGGATTCCAGATAACGCCGGGAGCCCTCCGCATAAAGAACCCCCAGCGCAAGGGATGATTTGCCCGACCCCGAAACGCCCGCGATACCGACGATCTTTCCGAGCGGAATGTCAACATCCACATTTTTGAGGTTGTGGACCCTCGCTCCCCGAACGAGAATTTTATCCGGCATACCCCCGACTCCCGCTTTCCTTATGATGCAGCAGCGCATAATATACAGCGGGGGAGGGGGGAATGCAAACGTATGGACCGAAGCCGGGGCGGATCAGTCGATGCAGACCACCGGTTTGATCAATTCCGGTGCTTTGTCGCGCATCGCAAGAAGCGCTTCCTCCATGTGCTCGAAGCCGTGATAACGGTGTGTTATCATCAGTCCGGGATCCACCCGGCCCGCCCGGACCAGTGCCGCCAGTTTTTCACTGCGCAGACGACCGCCGGGCATCAGTCCGCAGCGGATCGTTTTGTGGCTCATGCCGCACCCCCATTCGACGCGGGGGATCTTGACGCAGTCGCCGCTGCCCAGATAATTGACGCTTCCGATGATGCCGCCCGGTTTCAGCATGCGGACGGCCTGCGCGAAGGTGTCCGCCGTGCCGCCGGCGATGCAGACTTTGTCCACGCCTTTTCCCGAGGTCATGTCGAGGATCCGGTCGGCGATGTCGCCTTCCTTGTAGCTCACGAAGTCGGTCGCTCCGTAGATGGAGGCCGCTTTCCTGCATTTGGGGCGGGTGCCGACGCAGATGATCCGGGCGGCGCCCCGCAGTGCGCATCCGGCCACGGCCATGAGTCCCACCGGGCCGATGCCGATGACGACCGCATCATCGCCGTACTGGATGTCGGCCAGTTCCGCCGCGTGAAATCCCGTCGGCATCATGTCGCAGATCATGACGCCCGTACAGGGATCCATGTCATCGGGAAGCAGGGCCAGATTCGCATCCGCTTCGTTGACGTGGAAATACTCGGCGAAGACGCCGTCCTTGAAATTCGAAAACTTCCAGCCCGCAAGCATCCCTGTGGAGTGCATCGGGTACCCCCGCTGGGCGTTGATGTCGCCCCAGTCCGGCGTTATGGCCGAAACGATGACCCTGTCTCCGGGCTTGAAATCCCTGACGAGGGACCCCACTTCATCGACGATGCCGCAGGCTTCGTGCCCGAGGATCATGTTTTCACGTTCGCCCAGAGCCCCCTCCCAGACGGTGTGGACGTCCGACGTGCATGGCGAAACGGCTATGGGACGAATGACCGCGTCCAGCGGTCCGCAGGCGGGGCGGGGTTTTTCGATCCATCCGGTCTTTCCGATGCCGAGCATTGCAAAACCTTTCATCTCACACCTCCTTTGCGCTGACCGTTTCGGGGATCGTCATACTTTCTGCCGAAGCACATCCCCTCACCATGAGTATAGTATGACTGCGGGAAAAATCAAGCTGCGGTGAGAAAGGAATGTGTTTTCTTCCGGTTTTCGGCGCGCCGGAGACTGGAAAATGCGCGTTTCCCGGTATATATTCTTCCATGTGCCGGACTGCCGTGAGGGCAGGGGGCTTGTAAAGGAGATTTGCGCCATGATCCAAGTCAAGATAAATATGCTGGCCGGATGCGAAGACCTGATCCCGGTCAGGGCCCACGAAGACGACGCGGCGTTCGATCTGCGTTCCCGCTCGGATATGATCCTGCCGCCGGGAAAAAGCGTTCTGGTCCCTACGGGAGTTTTTATGGAGCTCCCCGCCGGGTACGAGGCCCAGGTGCGTCCCCGAAGCGGACTGGCTTTGAAGCACAACATCATGCTCACCAACAGTCCGGGGACCATTGACGCGGGCTACCGCGGTGAGGTGGGCGTCATCATGTTCAATGCGGGTTCCGGAGAGTTTGCCGTTTCCCGCGGCGACCGGATCGCCCAGATGGTCATCGCAAAACTTCCCGAGGTGGAACTGGTGACGGCGGACGCACTCTCTTCCTCCGGCCGCGGCGCAGGCGGCTTCGGCAGCACCGGGCGGAGATGATCTCAGCTGAAGGAGACTTTGAAAAACTCCCCCTCGACCGGCCGGCAAGGACGGCGGCCGGTTCCGCGGCCGTCCCTTCGGCGTTCTCCCGGATATCGAGGCAGACCGATATGAGATCGGGCATGTCGGGGAGCAAAAGAATGCACGGCAGCGTCTCCGCAGCACCGCACATTTCAGCC
>JAFTDL010000361.1 GCA_017454215.1 Lentisphaeria bacterium
CGTCACCTCAAGTTCCATGCGGGTGTCGCCGGGAAAAAGTTTTTCGAAGGGCGTTCCCGGAACAATGCTCTCATCGAGGATCATCAGACCGGAGTTGTCGTCGGAGATGCCCAGTTCCCGGGCGCTGCACATCATGCCGCAGGATTCAACGCCCCGCAGCTTGGACTTCTTTATTTTGAACTCTCCTTCGGGCGTCGAAAAAACCGTCCCGATGGGAGCCAGCGGCACGATCCTGCCCGCGTCGCAGTTGGGAGCGCCGCAGACGATCTGCAGATTTTCCCTGCCGTCGAAGACCTGACAGACGGAAAGGTGATCCGAGTTGGGATGGGGTTCTCTCGACAGGATCTTCGCGGCGATGACCCCGGCGGGAACGACGGACACGGTCTCGACCTTCTCGACTTCGATCCCGGCCATGGTCAGCTTGTGGCACAGCACGGCGTCATCGCAGTTGAGTTCGACGTAATCAGAAAGCCACTTTCTGGAAATATTCATTTTGCTTCACTCTCCTCCCGAAAAATTAAAACTGCCTGAGGAAGCGGACATCGTTTTCATAGAGCAGCCGCAGGTCGGGGATGCGGTGCCGGAGCATGGCCAGACGCTCGATCCCCAGCCCGAAGGCGAAGCCCGACCAGACCTGCGGATCGTATCCCACGGCCTTGAACACGGCGGGATCGACCATGCCGGCGCCCGCGATCTCTATCCAGCCGGAGTTCTTGCACACATTGCACCCTTTGCCGCCGCAGACGACACAGCTGAAATCGTATTCCACGCTCGGTTCGGTGAAGGGGAAGAAGTGCGGACGCAGCCGGATGCGGACATCGGGGCCGAACATCTCATGGGCGAACCTCTGCAGAACGCTCTTCAGATCGGCCATGGAGACGCCTTTGTCGACGTACAGTCCCTCGATCTGGTGAAAGTTCATACCGTGAGTGGCGTCGGGCGTGTCGCGGCGGAACACGCGGCCGGGAGCGACGATGCGCACAGGAGGCGTATGGCTCTCCATCACACGGATCTGAACGGGAGAGGTCTGGGACCGCAGGATCCTGCCGTCGGGGAAATAAAAGGTGTCCTGAGGATCCCGCGACGGATGGTCCATCGGGGTATTGAGCGCGTCGAAATTGTGGTAAATGTCCTCGATCTCGGGACCGTCGACGGCGATGAACCCCATCCGGCGGAAGATCCCGGCGCACTCCTCGGCCGTGCGGCTGATGGGGTGAATGCGTCCCGCGGCACGGCGCCGCCCCGGCAGAGTGAGATCGACGGCGTCCTTTTCGTCACCGCCGGAAGACAGCCGCTTCCGGGCATTTTCGATCGCGTCCTGTATCCGGGTCCTTCCCGCGTTGAAAGCGCCGCCCGCGGCCTTGCGCTGCTCCGGGGGGATCTCCCCCATCCGGCGCGAGAGAGCCGGAAACAATCCGTTCCGGCCGAGATAATCGATCCGCACAGCCTCGACTTCGGCCTCGCCCGCCGCCGACGCGGCTCTGGCCTCGGCATCGGACACCGCCCGATTTATTTCTGCGATGAAATCACTCATGTCAAACACCCCGTGTTAAAAAACCGTTTCCAGTTGAAACCGATCTCAAAAGTGACGGCCGGACAAACGGCCGGCACTTCTGAAACCGTTTTCGCAGCGGCTCACCTTCCGTAAATACGCAACAGCTTGAAACCGGTCAAAAAAGTCAACCCGTTTCAAGCTGTTCACCGGATCCCCTGCCCTCCCGATGATGCGCCGGAAAGCCCCTGTGCTCCCGCACAGATACGGCGCCCTCGGGAAAGCGGGATGGAAGCCTCAGGCCTTGGTGACTTTTTCCACCAGAGCCTTGAACGCTTCAGGCTCGCGAACGGCCAGATCGGCGAGAACCTTGCGGTTCAGAACGATGTTGGCTTTTTTGAGACCATCCATAAAGCGGCTGTAATTCACGTCAAGCGCACGGCAGGCGGCATTGATACGCACGATCCAGAGAGCGCGGTACTGCTGCTTTTTCTGCTTGCGGCCCACGTAGGCGTTGCGCTGGGCGCGTTCGACGGCATCGTAGGCGTTGCGGAGATTGCGGCTGCTGTTGCCGTAGAACCCCTTGGCCTGTTCGAGAAGACGCTTGCGGCGTTTACGGGAGGGAACTGCGTAAGTGACTCTTGCCATTTCTCGATTCCTTTCCCATTAAAGACCGTAAGGCAGCGCGGCCTTGATGCGGCTGCTCTCGGCGGGAGAGACGGCGGCATCCTGACGCAGACGACGACGGCGCTTCGAATCTTTGGAGGATTTCAGGTGACGTGCTCCCGCCTTGTGGTGGCGGAACTTGCCGGTTCCGGTCTCTTTGAGACGCTTCGCCGCGCACTTTCTCGTTTTCAACTTCGGCATTGTTAAACCCTTTCATCTTTGAGATGACTTTTTATTATGACCGAGCCGGTCAATGCTCACCGGCTGCGGCCAGGCACCGAAACCTATTTCGGTGCGAACGTAACGGATATATTGCGTCCGAGAAGATTCGGCGCGCCGTCGGCATCCGCGTAAGGCGCCAGCTCCGCCATCACCTTTCTGATAAGCTCGAAAGCCATATCCTGATGGGCCATCTCGCGTCCGCGGAGGGCCAGCGTGATCTTCAACCGGAACTTCTTCTCCAGAAAATCGAGAGCCTTCTTTATCTTGGTCTGATAATCGTGGTCGTCGATGTTGATGTGGAACTTGACTTCTTTGATCTTCTGAGCCGCCGTATTCCGGCGCTGCGCCTTCAGATTCTTTTTCTGTTCGTAACGCAGTTTCCCGAAATTCATGATCCGCACGACGGGCGGAACAGAGCGGTCGGAGACCATGACAAGATCAAGCCCCGCTTCCGAAGCAAGCGTCTGAGCCTGCGGATAGGAAACAACTCCCAGCTGTTCTCCTTCGGCTCCGATCAGACGCACCTCAGTGAGCGTCACACTCCGGTCATTGGCTTTCAAAAGCTTAGCGATAACGGCACCCTCCCTTCAACAACCTGATTTCACGTCTTCCGGAACTCCGCCGGACAGACGCCGATTCATCCGCTCTCCCCGAAACACCGCGTCCCGGAAAGCCGGACAATCTATAAGATATCACAGAAGCCCCTTGTTGTCAACCTCAGTTTGCATTTTTTCGCAAAGTTCTTCCAATTTCATGGCTCCGAGTTCGCCGTCGCGGCGGGTCCTGACGGACACGGTATTCTCCGCCGCCTCCTTTTCACCGATGACGAGGAGATAGGGCACGCGCTCCTGACGCGCGGCGCGGATCTTGGCGCCCAAACTTGCGGCCTGGGCGTCCACATTCACGCGGAATCCCTTGCCTCGCAGAGCACTCTGCACCTTCTTCGCAGCGTCGATGAACGCGTCCGACACGGGCAGCACCCGCGCCTGCTCCGGCGCCAGCCACAGGGGGAACGCCCCCGCGTAGTGTTCGACAAGGATACCGAAGAAACGCTCCAGACTGCCCAGCAGCGCCCGGTGGACCATGTAGGGCCGGTGCTTTTTGCCGTCCTCGCCGATGTAGGTCATGTCGAAACGCTCCGGCAGATTGAAGTCGAACTGGATCGTGGTGGTCTGCCATTCGCGGCCGATGGCGTCCCGCAGTTTCAGGTCGATCTTGGGACCGTAAAACGCGCCGCCGCCCTCGTCCACGTCGCAGTCGAGTCCGCACTTTTCGACGGCCTTGCGCAGGGAGGCGATGGCTTTTTCCCAGCGCTCAGGCTCGCCCACCGCCTTGGCCGGACGGGTGGAGAGATAGGCCTTGATGTCCTTGAAACCGAAGGCCCGGTTGATGTGAAGACTGAACCGCAGAACTTCGGCGATCTCGTCCTCGATGGACTCCGGCGTGCAGATGATGTGGGAATCGTCCTGAGTGAAGCCGCGGACGCGCATCAGACCGTGCAGCGAACCGGATTTCTCGTAACGGTAGACCGTGCCCAGTTCGGCCCAGCGCAGCGGCAGTTCGCGGTAACTGCGCAGACGGGACTGGTAGATCTCAATATGGAACGGGCAGTTCATGGGTTTGACGTAGTAATCCTTCTCGTCGATCTGCATGGGGGAATACATGCCGTCGCGGTAGAAATTCAGGTGTCCGCTGGTCTCCCACAGATTGCTCTGCCCGATGTGGGGCGTGTAGAGGAGCTCGTAGCCGTTTTTGTAGTGCTCCTCTTTCCAATAGGTCTCCATGAGGTGGCGGATCAGTGCGCCCTTGGGATGCCACAGCACCAGACCGGGGCCTACGGCATCGGAGAACCCGAAAAGATCCAGTTCCGTGCCGAGCTTGCGGTGGTCGCGCTTGGCGGCCTCCTCCTGCAGCGTGATATAGGCCTTGAGTTCCTCTTCAGTCGCGAAGGCGGTGCCGTAGATGCGCTGCAGCATCGGATTCTTTTCGTCCCCGCGGAAGTAGCTTCCGGCGACGCTGAGCAGTTTCACCGCGCCGATGCACCCGGTGTTCTCCACATGGGGACCGCGGCAGAGATCGAAATAATCGCCGTGTTTGTAGAAGGTGATGGTCTCGCCTTCGGGAATGTCGGCCAGCCGCTCGAGCTTGTAGGTCTGACCCGCGAGCATTTTCTTCGCCTCTTCGCGGGAGGTCTCGATCCTCTCGAAGGGGAGTTTGCGGCCGATGATCTTTTTCATGACCTTCTCGATCTGCTTGAGATCCTCGGCGACGAGACGGTGTTCCATGTCGAAGTCGTAGTAGAACCCGTTTTCCGTCGCCGGACCGATATCGAACTTCGCATCCGGATAAAGCTGCTTCACCGCGGAAGCCATGACGTGCGCGGCGCTGTGCCGCAAAGTTTCAAGACTGCAATCTGCCATTTTACTGTTTTCCTGCTGTATGTGTGTATGTGTATTGGTAAAAAGCCATTCCGAAGGGGGCCGGGGCATATCAGAGAAAACGCACGGCGGTGCCACCCGCGTCGGTGACGCGGGGCGAGCCTCCTGAGATCAGAATCTGTGATACGCTGTGACGCATGATACAAAAAACTCCGTGCAACTCAATAATATACACCCGCAGTTGCAATTAAGCAAGCCTTCATCGCCGATTTCATCCGGAGCGCCGGCAACAAACGCAAAATTTTTCCGATCACGACTTGAAAGCTCCGCAAGTGAAGAGTATATTATGTGGAACGACGCAAGTCGGGGTGTGGCTCAGTCTGGCTAGAGCGCTGCGTTCGGGACGCAGAGGCCGGAGGTTCAAATCCTCTCACCCCGACCATTTTTTTCGCACCAAGACAACAAAATCGCGTACGAAACAAAAGCCCCTTCTGCAAATAAATTTGCTCCGGGGCTTTTTATTTTCGTACTTTTCCGCGTCTCTCTGCGTTCGACGCTGCGATTTTTCCCGGCAAGCTCTACGCAAGACTTCGCTGGATGGGGGGTGCCGCCGCGAAAGCGGCGGCTCGGCTTCGCCGTGTGGCTCTGGCCGGCTGGAGCGCTGCCTTCGGGACGCAGAGGCCGGAGGTTCAAATCCTCTCACCCCGACCATTTTTTTTGTTCTCTCTTGTCCGGTCCTTTATGACCGGATTTTTTGTTTTAAATCCGTTCGTGGCTGAATCACAATGATTTACAGCGTCATGTCCCACCGAACAGAGACCGGAGAGAATCCGCCATTCTCCCGCCGAAGGGGTGTGTTTCGCATAGATTCTCCCGAAATTCTCTGTTTGGAGAGGACCTGAGTCCTTTATGCACGGAATTTTTGTTAAGCTTTAGAGATGAACGGATTGTGGAAACACACGGCAAAATATGCCGAAAATCTCTGTTTTCCCGGTCCCCCGATTTATCGACCTGACCTTTTTGAGTCTCCAAGTCCTCTCCAAAAATGTTCTCTATTTTGGAAAACCAGCCTCAAAAACGGCAAAAGGTCAGGTCGCCATTTTCGCACTTTACCGTAAAATGGTTACCGAAAATCGGTTTCGGAAAGTATCTCTGCAAATGGTGTCCATGATGGGCTAACGGAC
>JAFTDL010000362.1 GCA_017454215.1 Lentisphaeria bacterium
CAGTGGCACCGGCACCGCACCTGGAGCTACAACGAGATCTCCCGGCGCTACACCGAGATCGACATGGAGTTCTACACCCCCGCCGAACTGCGCCGCCAGTCCGAGAACAACCGGCAGGCCTCCTTTTCGGACCCCGATTTCAATCCCGTCGAGCTGCGGGAAGCCATCGCCGAGCACAATAAAAAGTCTTTCGAGCTCTACGAAAAACTGCTCGCCTCCGGCGTCTGCCGCGAACAGGCCCGGGGCGTCCTGCCCCAGAACATGATGGTGACCTTCTGGGGGACCGTCGATCTCTCGAACCTGCTGCACTTCCTCGAACTGCGCGACAGCGACCACGCTCAGGCCGAAATTCAGGAGTATGCCCGGGCGATCAAGAAACTCATCAAGCCCATCATTCCCCACGTCGCCGCCTATTTCGAGCGCAAAGGACAGGTCTGGTAAAAAAACGGCTTGCAATTTTTGCCGGACGGTGTCATATTATAAAAGATCCACATAATTTGGTGTAACGTTAAATCAAAAATGGCGGCGAATCTGACGGATGTGGCCCGGCGGGCGGGCGTTTCGGCGACGCTGGTTTCAGGATTTCTGAATCACCGGCAGAGCGTGCGCATGTCCGAAGAGACCCGGGGGCGTATCGAGACGGCCCTGCGGGAGCTGGCGTACCGTCCCAACCGGTCCGCGCGCAAGCTGCGCACGGGCAGGGGGCACCTCATCGGCGTCTGCGGACTGGGTGCCAACGAGATCGGCGCGGCGGAACGGCGGATCTTCTCTCAGGAGCTGGAAGCGCTCAACTACCGCATGATCCAGGGGGCGAGTTCCGGCGACGAGACACTGCTGCGCGAGGAGCTCCTCGAACTTGTCAGCTACGGCTGCGACGGCATCATTCTGCGGCAGTACCCCATATCGGAGGAGTTCGCCGATTTCATCTGCGGTCTCGAGTGTCCCGTCGCCTGTCTTTCGGGCGGGGCGGCTCCGGCGCGTCTCGGGGATCGGCTCATCACCTACGACAACGGCGCGGGCATCCGGGCTGCCATGGATTATCTGCACGGTCTCGGACACGAAAACGTCGCGCTGGTCGCCCGCTACTGGAGCACCTTCCGCAGCGGTCCCCGGGCGGCGGCCTTCCGTGAATATCCGGCGTCCTCCGAAGCGCGGATCCGCTGTTTCGACACCTACGAGGACATAACGGTGGAAAGGGTGACGGCCCTCCGGCGGGAACTGGCGGACTGCACCGCGTGGATATGTCTCAATGACATGACCGCCCTGCGGGTCATCCAGTGCTGCGCCGAGGCGGGGATCCGCGTTCCCGGCGACCTGTCGATCATCGGTTCCGACGACTGTGAACTGGCCGCGGCGGCGACCCCGGCGCTCACGTCGATCCATCTGCCCTGCCGCGAGGCGTGTCACGCGGTCCTGACGCTGCTCTTCGATCTTCTGCTGGGGCGGAGCGATCCCTTCGACCGGGTCCTGCCCGCCGCGCTCACGATCCGCAAAAGCTGTGCGCCGCCCGCGGCCGGAGCGGTCTCTTCCGGAAAAACGACTATTCATCATGGAGGGGTTTGTTGACCATGAAAACAGCCAAAATAGCCATTGCCGGGTTCGGCCAGCGGGGCAAGACTTTCGTCGAACTGGCCATGAACGAGCCCGATGTGGAGCTCGTCGGCGTCTGCGACACCAATGCGCAGAGACTTGAGAGTTTCGCCCGGCTCCACAACTGCCGGGCTCCGCTTTTCACGTCGCTTGAGAAGATGCTTGAGCAGGCGCGTCCCGAAGGGGTGGTGATCGCCGTGCCCGATTTTCAGCATGCGGCCGTCGCCTCGGCGGCGATGAAGCACGGCTGTGCGGTACTGCTCGAAAAACCCATGGCGCCCACGGTGGAGGGCTGCCGCGAGATACTCCGCTGCGCCGGTTCCGGACGGGGCGCTCTGCTGGGATTCGTTCTGCGCGGCCACCCCGTCTACCGCAAGGTCAAGGAACTTCTTGCCGCCGGGACCGTCGGGCAGGTGATGAATCTTCAGGCCGACGAGGAGCTGTTCGTTCTTCACGGCGCAAGCTACATGCGGCGCTGGCACCGGCATGTGGCCGATTCCGGGGGCTTCATGCTGGCCAAGTGCAGTCACGACATCGACATCCTGTCGTGGCTGACCGGCGAAAATCCCTGCCGGGTCTCCTCTTTCGGCTCCCTGAGCTTCTTCACCTCCGACAAGCTGAAGCACGAGTTCTGCAGCGGGTGTCCCGACAAGGCCTGCCGTTTCCGGTTCGCGGGCGAAATGGTCTACATGACCGAAGCGGAAAAGGCCGAGCCCTCGAAATACGGTTTCGACCGCTGCGTCTACACGAAGGACAAGGACGTGATCGACCATCAGGTGGTGAATTTCGAGTATCCCTCCGGCGTGACCGCGACGTTTTCGCTGGATCTTTTCGCCCCCGTGCCCAAGCGCCGCCTCAAAGTCATCGGCAGTACCGGCTACATCGAGGCGGACAGCCGGGAGTTCACGGTGGACGTTGCGTTTTCCGACGGCTGCGAGGCGCAGCATTTCAAACTGGAGCAGGACAATTCATCGGGGCACGGCGGCAGCGATCTTACGCTTTTCCGCACTATCGCCGCCACGGTGCGCGGCGAAAAGGTGCAGAAGGCGGGACTGGAAGCGGGGTTTGCTTCCACCGTCGTCGGAACCGCCATCGAGACCGCCCGGCGCGAACACCGGGTCGTCGAAATTCCCGCATCCGCTTACAAAGGAGATCTTTCGATATGAAAAAAACACTGTTTCTTCTCTGCGCCGGAACGGCGCTCCTGCTCGACGCCGCCGTGGCGCTCCGGGCCGATTTCGAACGCAATGCCGGGTATCTGTACAGCCGCGGCGGCAAGGCCAAGGTCGTTGCCGTCGACGATGCCCACGGCGGCAGAAAGGTCATGCTGTTCACGGCTCAGGAGAAGAAGGCCGTGCTGACCAGCGGCACGATGATGAGCGGCCAGTTCGCCTCTCCCCGTGTCAGGCTCTCGTTCTTCGCCCGGGGAAGGGGAAAGATCAATGCCGGACTTTCGGACGGGGTCTATCAGGGGAACGGCAAGTACAAATACACATCCTACCCGGCGAAGGAAGAAGTCGAACTCACAGGCAAGTGGCAGAAGATCGAGTTCGTCAGGGACTTTGCCGGGAGCGCCCCCATCGGCGTCTATGTGCGGATCACTCTTTCCGCGGGCGGCGAAGCGCAGATCGACGATCTGCTGCTCGAGACGGTCTCCGATCCCGCGGTGAAAGTCCGGGCGGAGACTGCCGATGACATCGTCCGGCTCGGCGCGCCGTTCCCGGAGTGCCGTTTCGCGGTGACGCCGAAGGAGACCCCCGTCGTGCGTCTCTGCATCGCGCCGGACAGAACGTTTTCGGTCAGATCTCCCGAAAAGGCCGCCATGGCGGGACTTTACCGCGTCTGCGCCACGGCGGCGGGGGAGACGTCCGAAGTGCGCATTTCGGTCCTGCCCGAAAAGGAGTATGACGCCGTCACCGCCGCGGCGCAGAAGGTCAAGTTCGCCAAACCGGTGCGGATCCTCTTTCTCGGCGACAGCATCTACGATTACAACCGGGGCCGGAACGCCGCCGACAAGGTGATACGGCACCTGCGGCGGAGCAATCCCGGCAAGATCACCTTCCGCAACGCGGCGGTGGCCGGGGATTTCATCACCCGCATCGAAAAGCGGCTCAGCGGCAAATTGTCCAGGGCGGAGCAGAAGAAGTACGAAAATCTTTTCGCCCGTCCTTACGACCTGATCTTCATCGCCGTCGGCAGCAACGACAACCGCACGCTGCGCAGCGACGGCTACGGCAAGCCGCTGGTGCCCTTTGCCGAGCAGACGCAGTCCATGGTCCGGGTGATACGTTTTCTCAAGGAGAAGGATCCGGGGGCGCGGATCATCCTCGTTTCGCCCTCGGCTCCCAACAGGGAACTTCAGGACAGGCGCGCCGCGGCGGCCGAGAAGGGCAATTACGGATTTGTCAAGTTCGGCGTTCCCGAACTGACCCGTCAGGGCATCGCTTCCCAGAAGCAGGCCGCGGCGGCCGAAAAGGTCGAGTATCTCGATCTTTACGATGCCATGTGTCAGGCAGCCGTACCGGACTTCTTCGCCCGGTACGATGTGATCCATCTCGATGAAAAGGGTTTCAATTTTCTCGCACAGAAAATTCTCGAATATCTCGCCAACAACAAAAAGGAGGAGTAAGGTCATGAAAAAGAGAATTTCCCGATCCGCCGCTTCCCGCCGTTTCACCCTGATCGAGCTTCTGGTGGTGATCGCCATCATCGCCATTCTTGCGGCCATGCTGATGCCCGCGCTGCAGCAGGCCCGCGAGCGGGGGCGCACGGCCAGCTGTCAGAGCAATCTCAAGCAGTTCGGCACGGCTTTCGCACAGTACATCGACAACTACGTCGAGTCGTTCCCGCCGTACAAGCTGGTGAACGCCGACGGCAGCGAATACTGGCACGCCAACAAGTGGAACTGGGCAGCGCTCCTGCAGAGCCTCAAACTGATCACGGGCGACCTGTGGAAGTGCCCCACGGCCAAGGCCTCCAATCCCAGCGAATACTACATGCGCGATCTGAGTTCCCGCGGACCGTGGGCGTGCGTCATGGGCTCCGGTCTGGCCAGCTGGACCTATGTGGGGTACGGATACAGTTCCGCTTTCGTCGGCACCCGCGAAAAGGTCCCCGGCTGGTACAAGTCGGGCGCGGTGGGCCGCTTCACTCCGGTCAAGGCCACTGAAATGAAGAAGTCCTCCCGCTGCATGGTGCTGGCCGAGACCACGGGCAAGGACGGCAACAGCTACATCATCCGCGACGACACGCCCGGGCGCATCGGCACCTGGCACAACGGCGACAACAATCTGCTCTACGCCGATTCCCACGTGGGACTTCTGAAGCAGGCGAAGACCTTCCTCGACTCCAGCATCGTTCCCACCAGTCATCCCGGTTCGCCCTTTCTGTGGAAGTGACTTGTCATGGTTACGCGGGGGGAACTTTTGCTGTGCACCGGCATGTTCGCTCTCGGAGTCGTGCTGCTGACGGCGGCGATGCCCCGGGACGCGAAAACGGCGGTCTGTCACGATCATCTGGCGAAACTCGCGCGGGCCGTCCACGCCTACTCTGCGGATAACGGCGGATTTCTGCCGCCGCTGATCGTGCGCAAGGCCCGGTGGGAGTTCTGGATGAGCCGCGTCCTGCCTTATGCCCGGGACGCCCGTTATTTCTACTGCCCGGCCAATCCCCGGTCGGCGAAAATACTTGCCGACGAGGGCGACGGCGAAAGGGATCTGCTTCCGCCGGTTTTCGACATCGGTTCCACGGCCTACGGCATGAACACCTATCTGAGCAGCGACGGCAGCAGAAACGCCCGCTGGCGCAAACTGAGTTCCGCGGCGACTCCCGACTACACGATCCTGCTGGGGGATTCCGCCGTGAAGCGGGGGTACTCCCTGCGCCCCGTCAAGGCCTGCTGGCACGCCGACTACGGTCCGGTCCACGCGGGGGAGACCTCGAATTACGTCCTGCTCGACGGTCACGCGGAGACCTTCGACAAGTCCTCCCTCGGACTGGCCGAAGCCTTCGACGGCTGGAAAAAAGACATCAGACGCTGGAAAAACTGGAAAGAGTGAATATCATGAAGAAACTGTATCTGCCGATCCTTTGCGTGACCCTTCTGCCCCTTGCCGCAGTCGAACTGAAAATCGAAGAAGCGGGTCTGTCGGTTTCTTCGCCGCATCCCGCGGCGGCGTGGAAAAAGGCCGCGCTGGTCCCGTACATGACCATCGGTCCGCAGGGGAAGGCGCAGCGGCTCGTTTTCAGGAACGGCCGGGCCGAAACGCCCGAAATGACGTGGGGCGTGACCGCAAAAAAGCGCGGAGAACTCACTGAAATATCTTCCGTCATCGAGAACAGGACCGGCAGGGAACTCTGGATCGAACCCGAACTGCGGCTGGTTTTCGACGGCGGCGGATTCCTGCGCTTCTGGGACGGCTTCAACGTGGTCAAGGACATCGGGAAAGCGCCGCTTCTGCGCCGGACCACCAAGAGCAAGTTCGAGAAAAACGTGGGCGCGTCCATGATGCCCTTTCCCGTTTCGGCGGTTTTCGAAAAGAGAAGCGCCGTCTTTCTGGGCGGGGCGCTCTTCGACCCCGTAAGTTTCAGCGCGGGCGGGTTTTATCCCGACGGACGGCAGCTGGCGTTCTCATACCGTTTCGTGGTCGCGCCGAAAGGGCGGGTCTCTTTCCGCATGTTCCTCGGCGAAAGCGGGACGCTCTACGGCGAGAGGGAAGGGGTGGTCCAGAAATTCTACGGATCTCTGCCCGAACTCTGGGCCGTGGATCAGGAAAATCCCTACATCTGGGGCGCCTATTCACACTATCAGACCTGGTGGCTCAAGCCCGATGCCGAACTTCAGCGCCGCCGTTACGCCACCATCGAGTGGTGCTACTGCCCCTTCCGCCGCTCGGGCGACATTTACGGTTACGACGAACTTTCGGACTACAAGATGTTCAGCAAGCCCCGCAACGTTCCCAAAATGGGCGGCGTCAAGGTGGACGCGGGCAAAATGACCAATGCGCAATACCGCAAACTGCGCAGGGAACAGTTCGGCAGATTCGGGCGGAAATTCGGCTGGATGTTCTACAACAGCTGCTGCGGGCTGTGGTGCGAGATCACGCTGGCGCAGCAGCGTTTCCCGGACTCCATCAACGACGACCCCGACGTGCCCCGCATCCTCACCACGTGGAGCACCGCCTACGACAAGGAGATCCGCACCTTCCCCTACGGCACGAGTTATCAGAAGTTCTTCGAGGATTCCGTCCGCGACACGGTGAAGGAGGTGGATCCCCCCGGATTCGCCTTCGACTGCGGCTACGGCGGCGCGTTCTACCGGGGACCCGCCGTGGACAAGGATATCCCCGGCCGGGCGTGGGATGAAAAGGGCAAGTTCATCGAACAGGCGCTGGCCATCAACCGGCAGGCGGACGTGGTCCACTCCCTCCGCGGGAAAGACGGCCGCAGACTCACCGTCTGGACCAACGGCTATCTCAAGGGCGACCGCAACGAGATCGAGGCCCCCTTCCGCAATCACGGCCGCTTCATGCGCAACATGCCCCTGTGGCGCTACTGGGTCGGCCCCAAACCGGCCAGCATCAGCGGACACTTTTCGTTCGATCTGCTCTTCCCCGACTGGCGCACCAGGACGCCTGAGGAACTGACCGAAGCGCTGGCCAAGGTGGCCGACTACACCATGCTCAGCGCCTTCAGGTGGGGGCTGTTCTACGATTTCATCCAGATGAACGGCAATCCCGTGCTGGCCTACGTGTTCCCCGAACTTCAGGAGTGCGTCCGCGCGGGCTGGCAGGCCACTGTTCCCATGGCGACGGAGCCCGCCGATATGCGCATCCCCTTCCGCGCCCGCTACGGGCGCGGCGTGCAGACGATCTATTACTGCGGCAGCTCCGCCCCGGCTCCGGTCAAGGGGAAACTGCTCTTCGACAACGCCGGACTGGGGGGAGGGGAGAGGACCTTTTTCTTCCTCCGCCACTCCCGTGAGGACTCCTCCACCCTCAACCGGGTGAAGAAGAATTTCACGTGCGTCGACGCGGAACTGCCGAGCCGTGCGCCCGAACTTTTCCGCGCCGTCGCCGGAGTGAAGTGTCCCGACGGCGTCGAAATCCGGGTCTCCGCACAGAGACAACTGCACAGACGGGTCGTCACGCTGGAGTTCAAGGGGGCGGCCTTCAAGTCCGCCGTCGACGTGCGGGAACTGCGCGGATTCCATCCCGCCGAAGTGACTCTCGACGGCGTCAAGGCCGATCCCCGGCGGGAACTGGCGTTCAGGGACGGCAGCCGTCTGGTGCTGACGTACAAGTCGCGCGAGTTCCGCAGTCCGGCTTCGGCCATCAACAGTTTCTTCGTGGGCGCCAAAGTGCGGAAACAGGCGGAGTTCACGGTCTATGCTCCCGAGGAGGCCCGGGAACAGGCGGAGCGTTTCGTCGCCTACTTCGAGTTTCTCAAGAACAAAAAGGTGTTCCGTCCCGACTCCGCCGTGCCCAGGGTGGTCATTACCGACAAGCCCAGGTTCGAGAAGGGGAAGATCCTGCTCTTCTGCCGCGAAAAGAAGGTCTCCGGCGCGGGACGGCAGTCCGGTGCGCTGGCGGTCTGGGCCGACAGTCCCGAGGTCCTCGACAGGAATGTGACCGCCCTTTTCCGCGTGATGGACAAGGTCTTCGTCTACGACTCCCCCTTCGTGCAGACCATGGGACTGCCCCGCGAGCCGCTGCTCTATACCAAACTTTACGGCAAAAATCTGCCGTACAAGAAGTTCTGGGGCGAGTACAAATGAGAAAACTGTTCACCGTTCTCTGTCTCTTCGCAGCCGCGGTCCTTGCCGCGGCGCCGCCCTCCGTTTCCGAAACGATCCTGAGCGGTCAGCGGGCCCTCGTTCTCGGCAATGAATATATGAAGGCGACTTTCGTCCCCGGGACCATGGGCGCTCTGGCCGGACTGTACTGGATCCCCGGCAGAGCCGAACTTTTCAACCCCTACGGCTGCACCCGGACCACCGTCAACGAACTTCTGCCCGACCGGCAGACCGTCACCTTCTGGGGCAACCGCACGCTGTTCTGGAACGGGACCGTTCTCTTTTATCAGCCCCTGAACGACGTGCGGACGAAAACCGGCGACTCCTCGGTCTCCGTCGCCATGACGGGGCGGTTCATCGGCGGCTTTCCCGTTTCCATGACCCGGCGCGTCACCCTCGAAAAAGATTCCGCCCTGCTGAACATCGAAGTCACCGTCTCCAACTTCGGCAAGGCCCCGCAGGAGATCCGGCTCTGGGAACACCTCGTGCCCAGTCCGGAGGGAACCGTCCCCGACGTCTCCATGATCGCGGGGCCCGGCGTCCGCCGTTTGGGGCGCTATCAGGATACCGAGAAACACGAGGCCGGATTTCTTCTCGACACCTTCAAGGACGGCAATCTCAACCGCTTCATCGTGCCCGGCTCGGACTGGATCGCCGCCACGGGTGGAAAGACCACCGTCTTTCTGCGCACGAAAGCAGAGAATCTCGCCGAGGACGGCTTCTTTTACACCCAGAAGGACGCCGCCGCCGGACTCCATACCGTGGAGATGCTCCTGCGCCGCTTCACCATCAAGCCCGGAGAGAGCCGCTCTTTCGAACTGGAACTGGGCGTCCTGAAGGGTCTCGCCGTCCTGCGCCGTCTCTCCGGCAGTCACGGCTTCGATTTCAGCCGCTCCGGAAACGAACTTGCGTGGCGCGCTTCCTCCGTGCGCGTCACCTCCGCTGTGAAATGCACCGTCTCTGCAGGGGACTGGCGTCACGGATTTGTCATCCCCGCCCTTGCTCCCGGTCAGTGCGTCTCGGGAAAGATCTCCGGCGCCCCCGCCCTTGCCGACGACGCCTTCACCTTCACCGTCCGCCCCGTTTCCCGGTAGAGACCGGTGATCCCCGGGAAAGGGAAACCTCTTTTCACGTGAAAAGCCGAAACGTCGGTTCCGGTAAACTCCCTCTCCCGGGCCTCCAGCCTTTTCGGGAAAAGCGGGGTGTTTTGAGCAGAGCCTGGCGAGCCGCCTGTTCGAACCGGTCCGCGTTGTCCAGTTTGTCCGTCGCCCAAACCGCCACCAACCCTTGCGGGGAACAGAGCCTTTCAAAAGAAGAGGGCTTCTCGCAGGGAGGGCGGCGCAAGCCCTCCCTGCACCCTCCGGCGGCCGAAGCGTCGGCTTCGGGGCAACTGCAGCTTGCCCTTCCTGAAGATGCGGGAAAGTCAGCGGATGTTTTTTTTCGCCCAGCTTCGGGGAAGTTCGCCTGTGTATTTGCGGAAGAACCGACTGAAATATTTCGTGTCCTGAAAATCCATGAGCTGAGCCAGTTCTCCGATGCGGACGTCAGAATAAAGCAGAAGCTCCTTCATGATTTTGATGCGTTCCAAGTCGATGAATGTTTTGGTGCTGTTTCCCGTAAGACTGCGGACGATCGTTCTCAGGTGTCCCGTCGAATAGCCGAGGTGTTCCGCCACTTCTCCCACCGTTACCGGTTTGCCGTTGCGGAGATAGACGAACCTTGATATCTCCTCGAGCAGCGTGTTGTTCTGATGTTCCACTGTATGAGAGGCTTCTCCGAAAATATAGTGATGGGCAATGCCGTAAAGCAGTTCCTCCAGAATGCGGATATCCACGAAACTGCTGTTGATGGAGAACGGAAGGTTTGTCTGCAGGAGTTTTTCCGGGCAGAACGCGTAAAGACAGTTCTTGACGGCTTCGAGCATGCCGAGACGCGGTTTCAGACTTTCGGCGTCTCCGACATAGATCGAGTTTTTTTGCAGACTTTCCAACGCGGGAATATCCATTTTGAAGGAATAGCAGCTGAAACTCTCCCATGTATAGATGAACCGATGTTCCTTGCCGGGAGCGATCAGCATGATATCTCCCCGCTTGAAGGTGTAGAAGCGTTTTTCGAGCTCGACTTTGCTGGTGCCGTCAATGCAGAAATCTATACTCCAGAAATTATGAGTGTGCCGCACAAGCGTTCGCTTTCGTCCCGGGGGCTGGTTGTTGAATCCGGCCTGCTTCAGAATCAGACGGGGGGCCAGAGGGGAAGAAAAAATAATACGTTTTGTATCCGACATTTTATTGAAATTCTCCGTTTTTTCCCTAATATATTCGTTTTTTACCCCTTTTTCAAATAATAATTGGATTGATTTCCATAATTTTCTCAACTATATTATTGGCCGTATGGATAAAAAATCGAATCGGAAAAAAGAGGGGAAATCGTGAAAAAAGCAGCACTTGCCGTCGTCGGTTGCGGAAAACTGGCACAAAATCAGCATATCTCGAACATCATCAAAAGCCGGAATGCCCGCTTGCATACCCTTTGCGACCTCAACGGGGAACTGTTGAAGGACTTGACGCGGCGTTTCCCCGGAACGGCTTCGTGCACGGACATCGGACAGGTCCTCGCGAATCCGGAGATTGACGGAGTAGTCATTGCGACCAGGGAGGATATGCACGTGCCGCTTGCCGTTCAAGCTCTTTCAGCCGGCAAACATGTTTACGTGGAAAAACCTCTGGCGGAAACTCCCGAAGATTGCGCCAAGGTCGTTTCTGCGGAAAAGATTTCCGGGAAAAAACTTCTGGTCGGTATGAACCGCCGTATGGCGCCCGCCTACAGGGACGCGAGAGAAATTCTCAACCGCAACGGCGGCGCCAAGGCGATTTTCTACCGCATTGCCGATGCCTACGCCATTGACTGGGGCAAAAGTTTCGGGCCCGGCAAGCGTCTGATCCACGAAGTGTGTCATATTTTTGACATTTGCCGCTTCATGACAGGCTCCGATGTCCGGAGCGTCTACTGTCTGAGCACGCGCCGCGACGAGGAAAATATCGTTCTGCAGTTCGAGTCCGGAGCGACGGCCATGATCCTGAGTTCAGGATATGCACCGTGGGAGACCCCGAAGGAACACTTCGAAGCCGTGGCGGAAGTCGGCGTATTGACCGTGGACGAATTCTGCGAACTCAACACCTACGGAATGCCCGGCGAGGTCCTGAACAAGAAATATCCCGGTCACAGCCATGTCGAACGGGAACAGTCTCACGTAAGCTGGATCGCCGATGCGGGCCTTGCCGGGATCGTCGGTTTGCGCCGGATGCTTGCCGACCGGCAGCGTGAGGTCGAAGCACTGGATCATGATTCCGAAGAATACCGGCGCAGACGGGATTTTCTGGATCACCGTCTGCCTCATATAAATTACAGCGTCGATAAAGGATGGCTCGGCGCGATCGAGCACTTTGCGGATGTGATCCTCGACGGCGTTCCCGTCGAGGCTGCGACCGCCGAAGATGCCCTCTCAGCCGCCCGCATCACCCGTGCCGCCGTGATCAGCCGGGCGGAAAACCGCATCGTCGCCATGGAAGACGTCGATTGACATGACTATTGCGGATTACCTCATCATCGCATTGCCGCTGGCATTTGTCTTCGGCATGGCTCTGCGTTCGCGGCGCTATGTCAAGGGCGTGGCAAACTACCTCGCCGCCGGGCGCGTGGCGGGGCGCTATGTCATTGCCGTCGGAGATATTCAGGCAGGATTGAGTGTGATAACACTTGTCGCCCTCGTCGAAGTCAAGTATCAGACAGGCTATGCTCTGGGGTTCTGGGAAAATATCGTTGCGCCCGTAGGCGTCGTGATCGCTCTGACCGGCTATTGTACTTACCGCTGGCGTGAAACGCGGGCGCTTTCCATGGGGCAGTTTCTGGAGATGCGCTACAACAAGGTTTTGCGCATCGTCTGTGCCACGTTGCGGACTCTGTCGGAGATGCTGACCAATGCCATCGGACCGGCTATTGCGGCGAATTTCTTTATTTACTTTCTCGGTCTGCCGCGCTGTGTGCGGATTTTCGGGATACCCGTTCCCTGTTTCTTTATTCTGCTGACATTGCTGCTTGCCGCCGCCGTCGTTATCATCTGGCCCGGCGGACGGATCGCTCTGATCATTACGGACAGTATTCAGGGACTCATCAGTTTTCCGATCTTTGTTCTGCTGACGGGATATGTCCTTTGTTCCTTCAACTGGGATGCGGAGATCGCTCCGGTCATGCTGGATCGGGTGAAAGGACAGAGTTTTCTCAATCCCTTTGATATCGAAGAACTGCGTGATTTCAACATCTTTGCGCTGGTCGTCACCGTCACCGGTTCCATTCTCAACCGGGCAAGCTGGCTCGGCAACGACTCCAGCAATGCCGGGCGCAATGCCCACGAACAGAAAATGGCCGGTCTGCTGGGCGCTCTGCGCGGCAGTATCGCTCCCCTGATGTGCATGCTTTTTGCCGTGATGGTCATCACGGTCATGAACCATGAGAATTATGCCGGAAAGGCGCACGTCGTCCGGCAGGATCTGGCCGGGAAAGTTGCCGATGAACTGTTGACCGGAAATGAAAACAGCCGTGTAAAAGCAGCTGTTGCCCGACTGCTTGTTCAAAAACATGTGATCGGCAAAGATGCCCCGCTTTCCGGAAAGCAGAACCTTGAAACACTGTATTTCACAACCGTCCGCGATACATTGGGCAATGACGGCCGTGGGAATTTCCTTTTCCAGCGTTTCCGCAGTGTTTACCATCAGATGATGCTGCCGGTGGTCATGCGCAATCTTTTACCGGCGGGACTGACGGGGATCCTGTGTCTGCTGATAATCATGCTGCTGGTTTCCACGGATGACAGCCGCATTTTCAATGCCTCTTCCACCATCATTCAGGATATCGTCATGCCCTTCGTCAAAGCGCCTCTGACGCCTGAAAAACATGTGTTCTGGCTGAAGCTTTCCTCTTTGGGGGTCGGAGTGTTTTTCCTGATCAGTTCATTGTTTCTTGTGCATCTGGACTATATCAACATGTTCATTACGATCATGACCAGCCTTTGGCTGGGCGGTGCGGGACCTATCATGATTTTCGGATTGTACAGCCGCTTCGGGAATACGACCGGGGCTTTCTGTTCTCTGATTTTCGGATCCGGATTTTCCATAACCGGCTTTCTGCTTCAGCGCAACTGGGCAGGACATGTGTATCCCTTTCTGGCCTGCTGCGGATGGGTCGAAAAAGCGGATACTTTTCTCCGGAAGGTTTCAGCGCCGTTCGATCCCTGGATACGGTGGGAAATGGATCCCGTCAAATTCCCCGTCAACTCTCTCGAAATCTATTTTCTGGCCATGCTGATCGGGATCGCGGCTTACGTCGCCGGTTCTCTTCTGACCTGGAAAGGACCGTTTGACCTGGACAAAATGCTGCACAGGGGAAAATACGCGGAACCGGGAAAGATCGAATTGCGGACCAAGTGGACGCCGCGGAATATCTTCGGCAAACTGATCGGCATTACGCCGGAATATACCCGGGGAGACAAGATCATTGCATGGAGTGTTTTCGGTTATGCCTTTGTCTACAATATCGTTCTGTGCTTTTTCGGCGTCCTGATCTGGAATTTGTTTTCTCCGTGGCCGGCGGAGTGGTGGAGCAAATACTTTTTCTTCACCTCGCTGGTCGTGGGAGCCGTTGTGGGGATCATTTCCTCCGTCTGGTTCTTCTGGGGCGGCGTCGTGGATCTGCGCCGACTGTTTCATGATCTGGAGCTTAGCCGCAACGATCCCGCTGACGACGGCAGGGTTTTCAAAGATGCGGGTGACGTTCATTTGCAATAGAAAGGGGATGGTATGAACTTTCACAAAGAAAAAATCCGGTTCGTCTTCCTGGCATTCCTTTGTGCTTTCTCCGCATTCTCCGGAGGTACGTGGCAGCCCGTGAAGAATGCGGAAAGATTCGTCCTTCGCCAAGGAGATCCCGGAAAGATCACCATCGATGATGCGATCCCCGGAAAGATCCTCGTCGTCGAGGGCAAAGACGGCGCGCTGTCCGTGGTCTATAACGCCGCGGGAGAACTGGGGCTGAAATCCGTCGTTCACGCCCCGGGGACGGAAACGACATTCACCATTCGCCGGTTCGAACAGAAGGGGTTTTCCAAAGTCGGCCGGGTGCGCTTTCTCTGCGGCGACGAAGCGAAGAAAATGAATTTCGGGTTCTGCGTCAGCCCTGAAAACTACTACATCCACACGCATTTTGACCGTTTTCGTCAGCTGACCGGCAGTTCGCCCGAGAGCAGACCGTGGCAGTTTCACTTCGTCAGGACAAGCTGTGACGAATATCTCTGCACGACGCTCAAACGGCGCTTCAGGGAGATCAAGGTCCCCGCGGGAAAAACATTTTCCTCGTTTTCCCTGCGCTTCGACTGGTGGCAGAAGCAGCAGATCGGACTGCTGGAACTGGAGCCGGTCAAATCCGCACCGATCCCCGAACCGCCGGCAAAACCGGACGTGAAAGATTTCCCCAGAGGTATCTATGCGAATGCCATGTGCTGCTTCATCCCCGGATTTATTCCGCACTATCAGGGAAAATATTACGGCAACGCGCCGCTGATCCCCGACGCCCCCGGGAATTTTCCCCAGAACAATTTCGGGACCGTCGCGGCCCAGGTCCAGTTTTTCAAGGACATGAAGCAGTGCGGAGTGGATGCCGTGGTTTTCTGTATGTTCGACAATTTCGGAACCACCCACCTGTGGAACAACTGCGAGGCGGCCCGGCTCAGCGGGACCGGCATCAAGGTCGGCATCTTCTTCGACAACATCAAGACCGAACACACAACTTATCTGCGGGATGCCTGGTACGACAAAAGCGTTCTGAATCACCCCAACTTTCTCAAGGTCGGCCGCTGTCCCGTCGTATTTATCTGTCCCGCAAGAGGCGTACTGGGCACTCTCGGCCGGGCCGAGGAGTGGAAGAAAGCCATCGAAGCATATCATCGCGTCGGCGCGGAGTACGTGCTTCTGACCGGCATTCAGGCGCGCGGCATGGCGACGGAGCTGGATTTTTACCGTCCGGCGGCGCGGCCGCTGTGTGACATCACCGACGGTATGTACTTCTTCAGCAGCTATTCCACGATCTGGCGCGGCCGCCGCGGTTCCGGCATCTGTCCTGCGCTGCTGGACTTCAGAAACTCCTTCAAGGAACCGAAAATTCTGGGCGCCGGCGTCGCACCGGGATATGTCGGAGTCGGCCGCTGCGGAACGCTGATGTCCCAACGGGGGACGCTGGCCCTCCGTTATGCATGGATGGACGTGATCAACACGGGCCGCTTCGATTTCATCCACCTGACTACGATGAACGATTACCCCGAAACCGAAATGGAGGTGACCTCGAACTCCACGTTCAGCTTCATCGACCTGAACTGGTATTTCGGCACCCGGTGGAAACAGGGCCGATGGCCCGCGCTGAAGAAAGACATGGCCTTTTTGAGCTACCGGAAGATCTTGAATCACCGAGAACCCCTCGAAGCGGAGCTGGTCCTGCTGACGCCCGACGCGGTTCCCGAAGACCTCTCCCGGTACACCGCGGTATGCCGCGTCAAAGTCAACGGAGAAAAGAACATCGACTTGCCGGCGGCCAAGGCGGAATTCCTGCCCGGTCATCTGGTCTGGAATTTCAAAGGTCCCGCTCTGACGGGGCTTTCCGGAACCGCGGAGTTTTACGTCGTTCTGAAAAAAGACGGCAAAGTGATCCCGCTTCCCGCCGGGCGTACCGCTCCCTTTGCCGTCGTGGATGACGGGGAAAGTCTTTCGCGGAAATATCTGCACGTTCCCCTGCACAGGCTGAGAAATGAGACCGCGGAGGTGGCTGTTGAATACGCCCCCTCCGGCGACATGCCCCGCCGTGTCCGGCTTATCAATACAAGCAACGGCGGAGAAATTACCGGCGGGATCATCGAACGGGCCGGTCATCCCTTCCGGAGCAGCATGCCGTTTTCCATGCTCGACGGCGGTTTCCTCGACGATTTTCTGAGCGACCAGTCCAGTTTCAGCGTCTATCAGTTCAACAACTACTGGATCAAGCGCTGTTATGCCGACAAGACGGACCGTTACACCGCGGTGATCCGCTACCGTGATGACACCATCGGTTTTGCCCGTCCGGCTGTGGTTCCCGCGCCGCGCCCGGATGCTTCCACCGTGATGGATCTTCTTATTTCGCCGCGATCCGCCAATCCGAGAAGAGGCCCCGCGCAGCTGCTGGATATGGGGCCGCTGCGCCTGCACTGGCCTCTGCCCGTCAAACCGGAGGAGAGACCGAAAATCGAAAGGGACACTCCGGACGGATGGTATTATCTTCGTTTCGACGGCGTCCGCAACCATCTGGTCCGCGGCTGTTTGACCTGCCCCCCCGGACCGGCGACGCTTGAAATGCTGATACGTCCCCATGAGACGGAACGACGGCAGACGATCATGGATATGTGGGGCGCTGCTTTCAGCCTCGGTCTGGACAAAGACGGACGGCTGAGTCTCCTCCGTGAGGACCGGGAACGCTCCGGCGTCTGGCTCACTGGCAAAAGCCGTCTGGAAAAGGACCGGTTCCACCATGTCGCCGCCGTTTTCGATGGAACGCATCTGAAACTTTATCTCAACGGCGGCTTCGAAGGCAGTCTTCCCTGCATCGGTCTGAGGAGCAACGAAAAAATGACGCTGGGCGTCAACTGCGGCGTCACCAAGCTTTACACCGGGCGGAAGGACGCGTGGAACAGAGCTTTCAAGGGAGATGTCGCCATGTTCCGACTGCTGGAAAGACCTTTCTCCCCGGATGAGATCCGAAGAAGGGCGAAGCAGAGTCTTGAATGCATGAATCGTGGAAAATAACGGAGTCTTCTCAAAAGTTCCTCAACAAACCCTATATTCAAGGAGCAGAAAAATGAAAACGACAAAAAGAACACCGAACGCCGTAACCGAACTCTCCAACCGTTGTGATGCCCGTTTCCGTCCGCGGGGCTCCGATCGCCGCAAACGGAGTTTCACCCTTATCGAGCTTCTGGTGGTGATCGCCATCATCGCCATCCTGGCCGCCATGCTGATGCCCGCCCTGCAGTCGGCACGGGCACGGGCCAGAACGGCCAGCTGTTCATCCAATTTGAAGCAGATCGGCAACTTGTGCCAGTTTTACGGCGATGCCTACGGTTACTTTCCCGCCTACAGGTATTACATTTCCGATGCCAACACCACCTTCATACTGCTTCTTTCAAAAATGGGCGGTGCTTCCGGGAAAAAGGATACGGAAAACGCCAGTCTGCCCGTGTTCCGCTGTCCCAGCCAGGTGGACGATCCCCGTTCGCCCTGGACGCCCCAGAATTATCTCAACACCGGTTACGGCATAAGCGCCAGACTTGCTCCCCCGACGTGGGGCGCGGGAAGTGTTCTTCCCTCCGAAGGGCGCTGTCTTAATTACGTCAAGGTCCCCCAGCCGGGAGCGACTCGTTACATCGCCGACTGCTGCATCTGGCCGAACGAAGTTACCGGCGCCAACGCGACCAAGGCGATCATCTGGACACGGACCAATGAAGATTACGGGCTCCCGCTCCTGCGGCATAATATGACGATCAATGCGCTTTATCTGGATGCTCACGTCGCCAACGGCTCCATTGACAGCCATAGGGATGCCGCCCTGTACGCGGAAGAAAGAGAACGCTATCTCAAGGGAGTGTAACAGACTGCACATCAGGGGAAACGAAAAAATGAAGTCCACGTCAGTTTCCGTTATCTTTCTGACTGCCTCCGCGCTGCTGGCTTCCGTTGATCCCGCCTCATTCATCCGGCGGGAGAACAATGGAAAGGTTTTCTTTCTGCACGATTACGTGAATGCGTGCCTGAAAGCCGGCGAAAAGAATATCTCCCTGCCGGCGGGACGGTTTCACGCGGACAGGGGCGTTTCCATCACGGGCAGGCGTGATTTCACGATCACCGGGGCGGGCGTCGGAAAAACGGTCATCCTCTTTCAGCATCTGAAACCGATTCTGGAAGGGAAAAAAGTGAAATCTCCCGGTCCGGCCCACGGATTCTTTTTGGACCAATGTTCCGATTTCCGGCTCCGGGATTTCTCGGTGGACTTCGATCCTCTGCCCTTCGTTCAGGGGACCATCACGGAAGTCCGCAAGGGCGGAAGAGAATTTATCCTCAAACTGCACAAAGGTTATCCGCGGGCTCATAAGTTCTTCACGACCGGAAATGTGTCCGGAGTCCTGATCTTCGACGGGAAAAGCCGGAAATTCAAGCCCGGTGTTTACGAGAACTATTTTCGCCAGACCATTCTCGATGCAGATACCTTTCTCTGCACCAATGCCGCCTATGCCGAATGGAACGTCGACCGGATAAAGGCAGGGGACATGGCGGCCTTCGGTTTTCGCAGCATTTGCGCTTTCCGCATGGAGAGGTGCAGTCATTTCCTCCTTGAAAATCTGACAGTCTATTCCGCGCCGGGCATGGGGTATTACTCCATGTATTCCACAGATCATGTCTATCGCGGCATCAGAATCATCCGCGGCGAAAAACCCGCCGGTGCGACGGAAGAAAGACTGCTTTCGGCCGTCGCCGACGGCTTCACCCACCGCTATGCTTTTACCGGCCCCGTGCTCGAAAACAGTGAATTTTCGTTCATGGGGGATGACTCTGTCAACATCAGCAGTCATGTTCATCCCGTCGTGAACATACGGGGGCGCACCGTCACGATAGCGGCCCGTTATCCCGATATGCGGCTCGATCTTCTGCAGCGTGCTCTCAATGCCGCAAGCACCGCCGTTTTCGTCGATTCCCGCAACTGGGCGGTCGTCGCCTCTTTGAAGCTGTCGGCCGTCGAACGGATCAGGGACGGTGAACCGGTTGTTTCGGAGGAATTCCGCCGGCGTTGGAAACTGCGCAAGGGCAAACAGGCTTTTTACCGGCTGACTCTTACGGAGGATGTCCCGGGCGATGCAAAAATCGGCGGCGTCTATTTCCCGGATATGAACGGGCGCGGATACGTTATCCGGAACAACTATTTTCATGATCACCGCGCAGTGGGATTACGCCTGATGGGCGAAAATGGTTTGGTGGAAAACAACCGTTTCGAACACATCGCTTTCGGCGCCGTCGAGCTGGCGTGCTCCATGGGCATCTGGCTGGAGTCCGGCTGGTCGAAAAACGTCGTGATACGCAACAACGTCATCAGGAGCGTGAATGAGCATCCGACCCATAATGACCACATGGGCGCGGTCGCGTCAAGAGTCGAGTACCGCGGATATCTTCCCGAAAACTATCCCCGCTGTCACGAGAATATCGTGATATCCGGAAACCGCATCGAAAACACTTTCGCCGGAGGCATTTCTCTTGTCGGTGCGAAGAATGTCAAGATCGAAAACAATATCATCGAAAATTACGACCTGGCTCCCTCGGACGAACGCGGGTATTCCGAAAATCTCGTCGCCGGGTACGGCATTTGTGTACAGCAGTCCGACGAAGTCAGGCTCAACGGGAACAAGGTCTCCGCTCCCGGACGTTTTTCCCGGGGAAAAATCGGCGTCAACCCGCCGGGACGAGAAGAGCTGGCCGTCGCGGATACGCACGCAATATGGCGCATTCAGAGCGACGGTCCCGTAAAAGACGTTCTTTATCCGCAGTTCGATCCCAAAGGGGGAGTGATCCTCCGACTGGGAAAAGACGTCGTGTTGACCGATGCCGATGGTATCGGCATCCTGCAGACCGAACCCCGTGAACGCGGCATTGCCGGGTGGGGAAATCTCGACTGGCAGAGACGGACGCCGGCTCCCCGCAAAGAGGTCGCGGCGGACGGCAGAACGGTTACGTTTCTGCAGAAAGATGAGGCTGTGGATATCAGAAAAGTCTGCCGGATGATCTCTCCTCGTGAGTTCGACATCGTCGTGACCGGTGACTGCCGAAAGGGTGATACCTTCATGTGGACGGCTGTTCTGCCGGAAAAATTCTATTCCGGCGCGGTCATCTCTGAAAGTTCCGGTCAGGGCTATCCTCTTGAGAAAATAAGTCCTCTGTCGCCGGACTGTTTCAAAGGCAGAAAGCATACGCGGGACATACTGCGTTACAATATCGGGCGCATGGTGATAAGATTGAACGACGGCAGGAAACTGAGCTTTGAACTGAAAGGCGACCTTCCGCAGGAAGAAAAAGCCCGTAACTGGCATATGCTGGGCGGCAGGGATCCCCGCACGGCCCGGGCGGTCGATTTCATGTTCCGCAACCGTTTGCGGTACACTGACGGGGGGGATCGGTTCAAAAAATTCAGACTTGAGCTGAAAGTTACGGTTTTACCTCAGGAAAAAGAGAGAAAGTAAGATGCGGAAGCTCAAATTGTCCGTTCTTGGTCCCGTTCCTCCGCAGGAACTTCCCGCGCGGGGACGGGAGGGGTTGCTGATGAGAAAGCATTGGAACCGGTATTTGGATCACGTCCTGCCGGAGAATCCTGATCTGATCGTCCTTCACGAATGCTGCAACCGTTTCCCGGCCATGACCAGGGCCGACCGCCTGGCATATTACGACAGCGACTGCTGCCGCGATGTTTTTGATTTCTTCCGTCAGACGGCGCGGGACAACCATTGCTGCATCGCCTACTCCGCCGTCCGCAAAACCGCCGAAGGAACTTTCCGCAATTCCACGCAGCTGATCGGCCGCGACGGCGAAGTTTCGGCCGTTTATGACAAAAACTTTCCGATGATTGAGGAGACGCAAATACAAAAGATCCTGCCGGGAGAAAAAGAGATCGTCGCCGATACCGAATTCGGCCGGGTCGGCTTTGCCATCTGTTTCGATCTCAATTTCGATCATCTGCGCATGCGCTACATGAAGCGGAATGTGAATTTGCTTCTCTTCAGCTCCATGTACCACGGCGGAATAATGCAGCAGTACTGGGCATACAGCTGCCGGAGTTATTTTGCCGGAGCCGTTTCAGGTCGTGAATGCAGCATTATCAATCCGGTCGGAACAAAGATTGCCGCCTCCACCGATTATCATCCTTTCGCCGTTGCGGAAATCAACACCGATTACGAAGTCGTCCATCTGGACGGCAATCGGGAAAAACTGCTTGCCGCGGTGAAAAAATACGGCAGCAGGATCAAAATCCACGATCCCGGCCACTTGGGCAGCGTTCTCCTCACATCCGAAACACCGGATTCGACCGCCTCGCAGATCCTTCGGGAATTCGAAATCGAACGGCTGGATGATTATTTCGGCAGGGTAATGGAGTTTTTCAACCGCTGAAAATTTCTGAGCGATGGCTGCCCCCTCCGGCCGGTTTCCCGCCGTACCCGGGCGGAGTTTTGCTGTTGATCGGTTGTTTCCCTCTCCCGGGATCCTCCTCCCCTGTTTTTACAGCGTGAACAGCCGGAGCCGGGAGGCCCCGAGCAGGATCGTGTTGCGGCAGCTTTTCGCCCGGGTCTGCCGCGCCTGAAGTCCCGGATAATTGGTGTGGACCTGAAAATACGGCACGCAGGAGGAGGACACGTCCAGCCGCAGCCGGTCCCCCGGCAGGAGAGAGAAGGCGTGGGGCGCGAAACGGAAGGTCAGAATTCGCTCCTCCCCCGGCGTGTACGGACCGCCCGCCCGGCACAGGGAATCGATGTCGTCCCGCAGGGAGAGGGCTTTGCCGTCGCGCACCACGTCCATACGCACGTAAAAGCAGGTGTCCTCCGCCGTCGAGCGGCAGTGCAGTTCGACTTCGAACGCGCCCTCGCAGACGAGGGGGTGTTCCAGCGGGTCCGAGAGGAACGAAACGATGTCGTAGCGGGAATTCGGTTCGTCCTGATACCGCATCCCGCCGAAGTTGTTGCACACGCCGCCCTTGAATTCGGCGGGCGCAAAGGGATTGTAGGTATAGGTGATCTCACCGGGTTCGGGCCGGTCGGAGACGAGTTTGCGGTCGGCCGTCAGATGAAACTCGAGTTTCTTCGGACCGTCGGCGAGAAGCGGGCTGTAATGCCACTGGTTTTCCCACAGCCGGAAGTAGGCGGTCTCGCCCTTTTTGACGAACCTGAGCGGCGTTCCCAGCCGGAAGTGGTCGAACCAGATGTACCGCAGATCCGGGCATGCTTCGCGCAGAAGTCCTCTGCGGAATTCGGTCATTTCCTGCGGAATATTTTCGGGAAGGGGATCATAGGCGTGCTCGAAGGGGGTCACCACGAGGGCGCAGTCCTTTTTGCGTTCGGGGGAGAGTTTTTTCCACATGTCCAGAACGCCGCCCGTGTAGATGTCGTAAAAGGCCGTCACGAGAAGGACCGGCGTGCTGCACTTGCAGCAGGCGTCGTGGTACTCCGCGCCGCCGTCGGGGGTGTTCCAGAAGGGATCGGCGGGATCGGGGTGGAGGAATTCCTCCTCGATGTAGGGAACTTTTTCACCGAAGATCGTTTCGGTCACGCCCGCAAGAGGCAGGGTCCGGAAGGTCTCGGGCGCAAGATTTCTTTCGATGTCCTGATTCCGCCTGTGCATTTTCATCACCCACGAACCGTGGAGCCCGGACTTGTAGAATCCGTTGCGGTACAATATGTTGTATCGCTCGCTGTCCTGCACGGCAAGGAAAGCCGCCTTCACGTCCGGCGGATTTGTGTCGAGGTACGAAAAGTGGACGCTCGAAAGGTAGCTTCCTCCGGAGAGAAAGAGTTCTCCGTTGTAGAAGGACTGCCGTCTGATCCAGTCGAGAAGGTCCAGCCCGTCGGCGCGTTCATTGCGGTAGGCGTGACACTCGCCTTCGCTTTTGGACGTTCCCCGGCAGAACTGGATGAGAATGGCGTAGCCGTGAGTGTCTTCCTCCTCGAGAGTCTTGAAATCGACCTCCATCGCCGCGTAGGGGTTGCGGATGATTATCAGAGGGTATTTTCCGCCGGGATCCCCCGGAAACTGGATCAGCGTATAAAGTTTCACTCCGTCCCGCATGGGAACGCTGTACTCGACGATTGTGTTGGCCACGATCTTTTTCCTTTCCGCCTTGAATGTGCGTCGGGAACAAATATATCCGTTTCCTGTGGGAATTGCAACGGGCGGGAGGGATGAAAAAAAGAAATTTCCTCCGAAAAACATTTGCGGATCGTCCGTTTCGGTGATATTGTAATACAAATTGAAACGAAGAAGTGCAGGATCCCCCCGGCGCCGGGGGAGATCGGGAAAGGAATGAGAACAATGAGAAGATCGATCGTCAAGGCCCGTCTGGCGGCGGGAGAAGTCGTTTACATCGTCAAGGCCGCTTACCGGGATCCCCGGGTGGTGGAACTGATGGGGGCCCTCGGATTCGACGGCGTGTGGATCTGCAACGAGCATATCGCCAACGACCGTTCCACGCTGGAAGCGATGGTCTGCGCGGGGAGGGCGGGAAACATCGACTCTCTGGTGCGGGTGCATCCGTCGGACTACACCGACATCATTCAGGTGCTCGAAATGGGGGCCAACGGCCTGATGCTGCCGCAGATCCGCAGCGCACAGGAGGTCAGGAACCTGATAAACGAGATCAAATTTCCGCCGCAGGGCTGCCGCAAACTGGACGGTATCGGCGCGGATTCCAATGTCGGCCTGCTGCCTCTGGCCGAGTATCTCAAAATCGCCAACGAAGAGACCTTCACCGTGGTGCAGATCGAGACCGTCGAGGCGGTGAAGGAGATCGACGAGATCGCCTCAGTCGACGGCGTGGACGTGGTCTTCATCGGTCCCGGGGACCTGTCGCTTGCGGTGGGACACCCGGGAGACGTGAACTGCGCCGAGGTGAGCCGGGCCTGCGAGGAAGTTCTGCAGGCCTGCCGCCGCCACGGCAAGACGCCGGGGATCGCCTGCGGAACGCCCGAACAGGCCGAAATGCGTTTCGCGCAGGGGTTCCGTTTCATCTGCGGCGCCAGCGACTACCGGCTGGTCAAGGCCGGTTTGCGCCGCGAACAGGAACTGATGGCAAGTTTCCGCGCCCGGGCGAATTCTTGAAAAGTTTTTTCCTGTTTTCGCCCCGGACACGGCTGAAAACGGCTTGACATTTCCGCGAAACGGCTGTATCTTATAGGACGTTCGGAAGCGCTGTTGTCGTTTCGGCCCGGAATCCCGATCATCTCCCGGGCGGCGGAGAGGGCGTTTGCGGACGGATGCACTGCAGGCCGCCTGACCTTCGGAACGTGCGAAACCGGAGGGGCTTACGGCGGCGGAGTTTGCTTGATGGAAGAAAGACTTTCAAAAGGTAAAAAGAGATCATGAAGACTTATCTGGCTAAAGTTGGCGAGATCGAGCGTGAGCACATCGTGTTCGACGCTTCCGAAGCGCCCGTGGGCCGTCTGGCGGTCAAGATCGTCAACGCTCTGCTCGGAAAAGACAAACCGACTTTCACTCCCCATATCGACACCGGCGCTTTCGTCGTGGTCATCAATGCCTCCAA
>JAFTDL010000363.1 GCA_017454215.1 Lentisphaeria bacterium
GAAGAAAGATCTATCTGGGAAATACCCGTTTCGCCCGGAAACAGGGGATCGACTTTTCGAAGTACGGCATGGAGGAGTCGCTGATCCGTTCCTGCGGGCAGGACATCGTCATCGGCGGCGGACGGCCGCGGGGAACGCTCTACGGCGTCTACGAGTTTCTGGAGCGTTTCTGCAATGTCGTGTGGCCCGATCACCTGACGGCCCGTGTGCCGCAGCTTGCCGAACTGCGTCTGCCGGAAAAGACCGATCTGCGCATAAAGCCCTCTCTGCGCTTCCGCGGAGTCTATGTGATGCGGCTGTGCAATTACAAAGACAAAAACGGCGGGATGCGGCAGGCTCTGCTGCGCTTCCGCAGCCGCATGCGCGAAAACATCTTCTGGGAGGAGGAGCTTTCCCCGGAAGAAAAGGCCCGCTGGGGGATCACGCCCGTTCTGGGCAGTCCCGCGCCGCTCAACACGCTTTATCACTACATCAGGGAGTGGCCCGAGCACGGAATGGAGGACGCCCTGAGTCTGGACGCCAAAGGCCGCCGTCTGCGTCCCGTGAGCATCACGGGGCCGGGACATGTCTGCTTCTCGAGCGTCAAGGCGAGAAAAAAATTCGCCGAACAGATGAAGGGATACATCGCCCGCGACCGCAAGGGGGATCCCGCTTATCCTCCCGTGATGTACAATCTTTCGATCAACGACACGGACAAGGGCAACTGCGTCTGCGCGGACTGCCGGGCGCTGGCGAAAAAATACGGTTCCCCCTCGGGGGCCATGCTGGAGTTCGTCAATTACGTTGCCGACGAGGTCGCGAAGGTCTATCCCGACGTGATGATCCAGACTTCGGCCTACTTCTTCACCTCAAAGGCTCCCGCGGGGATCAGACCGCGGAAGAATGTCTTCGTGCGCATTTCCACGGCCGACGCGGGGTTCGGCGGCGCGTGCTTCAACATGAAGAGCGACGACGACCCGGTCAACGCTTCGACCCTCGCGGACATCAAAGCGTGGAGCCGCATCGGAAACATCCAGAGCTGGATCTACTGGATCAACTACGGCAGGGACATCTCCAACGGCGGCATCGTCAACACCGAAACGATCTGGAAGAATATCCGGCTGTTCAAAAAGTACGGCGCCGACTACATTTTCGGTGAATGCGAGGAGCCCCATCTGTCGTCGTTCCACGCCCTGCGCGTTTTCGCGGGTTACCAGACCATGAAGGACTGCTCGCAAAGTCTGGAAACGATCCTCGCAAAGTTCTTTTCCGCCGCTTACGGCAAAGCGGCGGGGCCCATGCGCGACCTCTATGAATATATCGCCCGCCGCCAGCAGGAGCATCCCCATCTGAGCGTCACCGCCGCCGTCCAGCTGAACTACCTCGACGCCGCCTTTTTCCGCAAGACCGAAAAATATCTGGGCGAGGCGGAGAGACTGGCGGCGGGCGACCCCATCGTGCGGGACCGCATCGCGCGGGAGCGCTTCGTGCTCGACGTGACCCGGGCCGCGCTGCGGGATATCTGGCCGGAAGAGCCCGGACTTCCCGCGCGGAAGGAGATCTTCCGCAGGATCGACGGGAATCGAGTCCGCGCCGTCCGGCACTGTTTCGGTCCCACCGCCGACCGGTACCTGCGGCCGCTGGAGAAATTCGTTGCTCAGCTGCGGAATCCCGCGGCGGGGGCGAAATATCCCGTGCCGGAAAAAATCGACGGGACAAAGGCGTACGAGATCACGACGGCGGATTATCCCGATCTCCATGAGCTGAGAAAACACGGCGCCCGGCTGGAAAAGGATCCCGGATCCCCGACGGGGGAAGCGGTCACGCTGCGGAAGACCGGCAAGTTTCATCCGCACACGGCGAAATTCTCCTGCGGCGTTCAGAGCCGTTTCCTGAAAAAATCGCTGCTGAAACGCAGGATCGACTGTCCGCAGGACGAAAAATATCACTTCCATTACGCCGGGCGGGTGAGGATCACCCCCATGACGATCTTCTGGGCGCACAGTTCCTGGGTGCTCCAGTTTCCCCTCGACCGCTACTGCATCCGGGGCAGGAGAAACGAATACGATCTTTATTTTTCGGCCAGATTTCAGGGACCGGCCTACAGTCCCGGGTCGAAGAAGGAGAACGCCGTATTCATCGACCGGCTTCTGCTGGTCCCCGCCGGGGAGGAAATGCGCTGACCATCCCTGAAACCTCCTTGAAAAAAGGGGAAAGCGATA
>JAFTDL010000003.1 GCA_017454215.1 Lentisphaeria bacterium
ATTCAAAAAAGCTGACGGCGTTGCGGAAGAAGCGGACGCCTTCGCCTTCGGCGGGGAGGGGACCGTTCTGTTTGCGGGCGGTCCAGTCCGGGGCGTTGAAGGGAGAGAGGAAGGCTTCGGGGTGGGGCATGAGGCCGAAGACTCTGCCCGTGGGATCGCAGATGCCCGCGATGGCGTTGATGGAGCCGTTGGGATTGGCTGGGAACGCGGTCGCGGGGGTCCCGTCGGCGTTGACGTATCTTACGGCGGCGAGGTGACGTTTCTCGATTTCGGCGATGACGTTGTCATCGGCGACGAACTTGCCTTCGCCGTGGCGCAGGGGCAGGCGGACGAGGTCCATGCCCCGGGTGAACACGCAGGGGGATTCGGGGTCGGCCTTGAGGGTGCACCAGTCGTCGCGGAAGACGCCGCTGTCGTTATGGGCCAGCGCGGCGGTCTGGGTGAAATAGTCTCCGTCGAGGGCGGGGACCATGCCGAGACGGGTCAAAGTCTGAAATCCGTTGCAGATGCCGATGACGAGTTTGCCGTCGTCGACGAATTTCTGCAGCTGGTCCCGCAGATGAAATTTCACGCGGTTGGCGAAGACGGTCCCGGAGCCCAGATGGTCGCCGAAGGAGAAGCCTCCGATGAAGCAGAGCAGATGATAGGACTCCAGTTTCCGGATCCCGGCCAGCAGATCGTTGAGGTGGACGAGTTCGGGTTCGGCGCCGGCGAGGGCGCACGCGGCGGCGGTCTCGCGTTCGCAGTTGAGACCGAAGCCGGTGATGACGAGGGCTTTGATTTTTTTGCTCATGGTATTAAGTGTGGTAATCGGCGTTGATCTTGACGTAATCGTACGAAACATCGCTGCTCCAGACCCAGTAGTCGGCATAGCCGTCGTGGAAGTCGCAGCGGATGGTGAATTCGGGCTTCTTCACCCGTTCGACGGCGGCGGATTCGGGAGTTCCCGCGTCTCCGCCCTGCGTCATGACGGGAAGGCCGTCGATGGAAATATCGCACTTGTCGGGGTCGAACACGGCTCCGGAGTAGCCCAGCGCGGCGGCGATGCGGCCCCAGTTGGGATCGTTGCCGAACCACGCCGTCTTGCAGAGCAGCGAATTGGCCACGGACTCCGCGGCCAGCCTGGCGTCTTCGGTACTGCGGGCGTTGACGACCTCGATGGTGACGAGCTTTGTCGAGCCTTCGCCGTCCTTGACCATGCGCCGGGCGAGATTTTTCATGACGGCCAGAAGAGCGTCTTTGAAAACCGCCGCTTTGGGCGTTCCCCTGCGGATGACGACGCCGGAGGCGCCGTTGGCCAGCAGCAGGACCGTGTCGTTGGTGCTCATGTCGCCGTCGACGGTGATGCGGTTGAAGGAGTTCCGCGCATTCTCCTCAAGCATTTCGGCGAGGAGTGCGCGGTCGACGGAGGCGTCGGTGGTGATGAAGCAAAGCATGGTGGCATGAAGTCCGGCCAGACCGGGGTTGATCATGCCCGCGCCCTTGGTCATGGCGCCGATGGTGACGGCCGCGCCGCCGATCTTCACCTTTACGGCGGCGGCCTTGGGAACGG
>JAFTDL010000364.1 GCA_017454215.1 Lentisphaeria bacterium
TCCCCTACGACAACGCCGTGAAACTTGCGAAAGAGGCGCAGAAACACGGCCGGATCGTCGCCGTCTGCTGGCATCAGGGCGAAAGCGATGCGGCAAAGCGGACGCCGGACTATACGGACAAGCTCCGGACCGTCGTCCGCAATTTCCGGCGCGATCTGGCGCTGGGGAGCGACGTGCCCTTCATCGCCGGAGACATGGCGTCGTTTTATCCCCCCAGGATCGCGGACCATATCGACATCGTGGACAGGGCTCTCGCCTCTCTTGCGGCGGAAGACCCGTCGTTTTGCTGCGTGACGACCAAGGACCTGACCCACAAGGGGGACCGTCTTCACTTCGATACGGCTTCCGTCCATGAACTGGGGCGGCGGTATTTCGATTCCTACCGGCGGTTCGCGGCGGACCGGCACGGCGGGAAGGAGTTGTCCCGCTCCCCCGGCGCCGGGGGGGTGGGGAGCCTGAAAAAGGAGAAGAACAGGGCATGCTTCAGGCACGTTATGTCGATGTGAAACGTTTTGCCGTCCACGACGGACCGGGGATCCGGACGACGCTCTTTCTCAAGGGGTGTCCGCTCCGCTGCATCTGGTGCCACAATCCGGAAAGCCGGAAAAGCACACCGGAACTGGCCTTCTACCGGAACAAGTGCTGTTTCTGCGGCGAGTGCGCCCGAAAGTGCGCCTGCCACAGAGTCGGGAACGGCGGACATGAGATCGACCGCGCCGCCTGCCGGGCCTGCGGGGCGTGCGTTCCGGTCTGTCCGGCGGAGGCTCTGGAACTTTTCGGAAAGAGCGTTTCCGCGGCGGAGGCCGCAAGCTGGCTGCTCGAGGACGAAATGTTCTATTCCGGCGGCGGCGGCGTCACCCTGTCCGGCGGCGAGCCCCTGCTGCAGAGCGCGTTCTGCGCCGAATTGCTGCGGACGCTCAAAGAAAGGAATATCCACTGCGCCGTCGACACCTGCGGAAGCGTTCCATGGGGGAATATCGAGGAGGTCCTGCCGTATACGGATCTCTTTCTCTACGACATCAAATGCATCGATCCCGTGCGGCACCGGGAGTTGACGGGGGCGGGCAACGAACTGATCCTCGAAAACCTGAAGAAGCTCTCCTCCCGGGGAAAAGCCGTCGAGATCCGCATGCCGCTGGTCCCCGGACACAACACGGCGGAGGAATATATTCGCGGCGCGGGCGCGTTTCTTGCCGGACTTGCGAATGTTTCCGCCGTCCGCCTTCTGCCCTATCACTCCTTTGCACGGTCGAAGTTCCGGGCGGTCGGTCACGCCGACACCATGCCCGACGTGGAACCGCCGACGCCGGAGGAATTGGAAAGAGCCGCCGCGATCCTGCGGTCGCATAATTTGCAAACCATTGTTTCGTGAGGTGAAAAATGTTCGGTACCTTTGAGCGGGATCTGCCGTATCTGCGGCGGAAATTTCAGTCCCCTGAGTTCGATCCGGCGACCGGGATGGATCAGGAGAGCGCAAAAGAGAAGATCGCGGAATTCGCCGCTCTGCCCCTGCCGCCGCCCGTCATCAAGGCGAAGGGCTTCGAGTTTCTGGCGAAGAATCTGCAGATCGAGGTCGATCCCCGGGACTTTTTCCCCGCGTTCGGCTGCTGGAGCCGCCGTCCCTGCGTGATGAGCAGACTTCTGCAGGAAATGGGCAAAAAAGTCGAGACCCGCAAATGGCCTCTGGCGCAGTTTCTGATCGAAACCGGCGCAGCCTCGATGTATATCGATTTCGACCACTCCACGCCGGAGTGGGAGATGATCTTCCGGCTCGGATTCCCCGGACTTCTCGAAAATGCGATGCACCATTGCGAAAAACACCGCCGAAACGGTACGCTCGACGAAAGGAAGGCGGCATATTTCGAGGGGATAAGGATCACCTGGACTTCCATTCTGCTCATGCTCGAACGGTTCATCGAACGCGGCCGCAGCCGCGGGGAGCCCCGCTGTCTCTTCACAGCCGAAGCTCTGCAGAGACTGCACGACGGACCGCCGCAGAATTTTTTCGACGCGCTTCTGCTCATTTACATGTACTGGATGTTCGGCGAGATCATGGACCATATGCAGGTCCGGACTCTGGGCAACCTCGATCAGCTGCTGACGCCCTTCTATGACCGCGATCTGGCGAACGGGACCTTCACCGACGCTCAGATGCGCGAGATGTTCGACGGCTTTTTCATGCAGTGGGGCTCCATGGACAACTACTGGGGACAGCCGGTCTATCTGGGCGGCACCCGTCCCGACGGTTCGACCGCGGTCAACCGCGTGACGCATCTCATCCTCGAGGAGGCGGCGAAACTCAATCTCCCGACGCCCAAGATACAGATCAAGATCGCTTCCAATACGCCCGACGCCCTCATCGACAAGGTGACGGCGATGATCCGCGACAGACACCAGAGCATCGTGCTGGTGGGCGAGGAGGCGATCCGTCACATGCTCACTTCGTTCGGCGCGACCGAAGAGGAGGCGAGAACGGCTTACGTTTCAGGCTGTTACGAGTTCGGATTGAAGGGCAAAAGACACTCCAACGTGACCTCGGGCGGCGCGGTCAATATGCTCAAACCTTTCGAGCTGATCTTCAACCGCGGCAAGGATCCCCGCACGGGTAAGGAACTCGGCCCCGCCGTTCCGGAACTCAGCGGGATCGCAAGTTTCGACGACTTCTACCGCCTCTATCTGGACGGACTCAAGTGGATCGTTTCGGCCGACATGGAGGTCGTCAACGAGTACGAGGCGTTTCTCGACCGGATCAATCCGGCCAACGTGCTGTCGGCGAACATTCCCCGGAGTCTCGAACTGGGCAGGGATGCGTTTCACGACGGCAGCGACTTCAACGTGACCACCATGCAGTTCACCGGGTTCGGATCGGCCGTAGACTGCCTGTCGGTCGTCGAGAACATGGTTTTCAAGACCGGCGAAGTTTCCCTGCCGCAGCTGGCGGAGGCTCTCGCCGCCAACTGGAAGGGATACGAACTTCTGCACCGGAAGATCAGAAACTGCAAGTTCCGTTACGGCAACGGGATCCCCGGGACGGACCGCTTCGCCGTCATGCTTTCGCGGACCATCGGCAACTGGGTCAACGGTCTGCCCAACGCCCGCGGCGGCTTCTGGAAGGCCTCCGGGCATCCGGCAAGAGCCTTCATCAATCAGGGACTCAAGACCGGCGCGACGCCCGACGGCCGGTTTGCCGGCGAGGAGATGTCGAAAAATCTCTCTCCCGCGGTCGGGTCGGATCTCAGCGGCGTGACCGCGACGATCAAATCTTTTCTGACCATCGACGGGGCCTCGTTCCCCGGAGACTATCCCCTCGACGTGATGATGCACCCCAGTTCCGTCCGGGGGGCCGACGGTCTCGAGGCGTGGCGCAGGCTCATCCGGGTGTTCTTTGCCGGAAAAGGCGGAGCCGTGCACTTCAACATCTCCGATCCGGAGGAACTCAAAGCGGCGCAGCGCGAGCCGGAGAAGCATCAGGGACTGCAGATCCGGGTCAGCGGCTGGAACATCCACTTCACGAAAATGGACAAAAGCGAACAGGACATGTACATCCGCCGGGCGGAAACGATCGCGGAATGAGTCGTTTGCGGCATATGCGCATTCTTTTGCCTGAAACAGGTGGATATACGCCCGATCCCGGCTATATTATTCTGTCGGAACGGGGCATATTCAACTGAAGAGAAGGGGAAAAATGAGCTGGATAGACTGGCTGATCATGACGATTCCCATGATATTCGTGCTCTACATGGGATTCTACACCCGCAGATACATACGCGGCATATCGGATTTTCTGGCGGCGGGCCGGGTCGCCGGACGTTACGTGCTGACCGTGGGCAACGCGGCGCAGGCGCTGGCGGTCATCAGCCTCATCGGCTTCGCCGAAGCCCGGTACAAGACCGGATTCGCCATGAATTTCTGGAACAACATCCTGACGCCGCTGGGGATCGTGCTGGGATTGACCGGGTTCGTCAATTACCGCTTCCGCGAGACCAAGGCCCTGAGTCTCGGACAGTTTCTCGAAATGCGCTACAACCGCAAACTGCGCATCTTCGGCGCCGGTCTGCGGTCCCTCACGGAACTGATCGCCAACTGTCTCTGTCCGGCCATCGCCGCCCGCTTCATGATCTACTACATCGGTCTGCCGCCCGCGGTCACGCTGTTCGGCGCGGAGATCCCCTCGTTTTTCATCCTCGCTTCCGTCATGGTCACATTGTGCGTGATCGTCTGCAACGTGGGCGGATGTCTTTCGCTGATGATCACCGACACCATCCAGGGATTTTTCTGCTATCCGCTTCTGATCGTCTTCACCGTCTTCATCGCCGTGAAATTTTCATGGAGCGAAGTGGTGGTGCCCGTGATGAGCGATCACGTCGCAGGACAGAGTTTTCTCAACCCCTATGACATTGCCGCCCTGCGGGACTTCAACATGTTCGCGCTCGTCGTCACCATCTACGACAGCGTCATGAACCGCGGCAACTGGCAGGGGACCAGCGCCGAGATCGCCGCCAGATCTCCCCACGAACAGAAAATGGCCGGAGTCATGGCGACCTGGCGCAACATGTTCGGAGGCGTGATCTACATCCTGCTGATCGTCGTCGTTCTCTCGACCCTGAACCACGAAAGATTCGCCCGCCAGGGAAAGATCATCCGCGACGACCTGAGCCGCAAAGTCCTGCAGGAGGTCGGCCGCGGCAACGCGCCCCTTCAGGAGAAGATCAACAGAAAACTCGCCGCCCTCCCCCCGCGGGACCACATCATCGGCGGCACCCGCCCGCAGGATCAGCCCCTTTCGCACGACAGGAATCTGGATACGCCCCATCTGCACCTCGTGCGCGACGAACTGCAGACCGTGCCCGGCGGAGCCAAAAAATATCAGGAGTTCTTCACCCTCTACCACCAGATGATGCTGCCCGTGACTCTGCGGCACGTGCTGCCTGTGGGCATGATCGGCCTCTTCGCCCTGTTCATCATGCTGATGATGCTTTCGACGGATGATTCACGGCTCTTCAGCGCCGCGCAGACCATCACGCAGGACTGTATCATTCCCTTCATGAAGAAGGGATTTTCCATGACGGTCCACGTCCGCATTCTGCGGAGCGTCATCGTTTTCTGCGGCGTCTTCTGGCTGACCGGATCGCTTTTCATGGCCCAGCTGGACTACATCAACATGTTCGTCACCATCATCTGCGCCATGTGGATCGGCGCGGGACCCATCATGATCTTCGGACTTTACAGCCGTTTCGGCAACACGACGGGCGCCTTCGCCTCCCTGCTGACCGGCATGGGACTGGCATTGTTCTTCATCTGCTGTCAGAGAACATGGGCCTCGACCATCTACCCCTTTCTGGCGGCCAATGACCTTCATACGGCGGCGGGCAATTTTCTCGCCGCCTGTTCGGCGCCCTTCGAGCCGTGGATCGTGTGGCGGATCAATCCCCACAAATTCCCCATCAACTCCTATGAGATCAACTTCATCATCATGATATTGTGCCTCTTCGCCTACGTCGCGGGCTCGCTGCTGACGTTCAGGGAGAAGTTCAATCTCGACAGGATGCTCCACCGCGGCATCTACAATACCGACGGGGAGAACAAGAGCCAGTTCAGATGGGGATTCCGGACGGTTTTCCAGAAACTCATCGGCATAACGCCCGACTACACGGCCATGGACAAAGTCATCACGTGGAGCGTCTTCATCTACTCGTTCTTCTACAAGTTCCTGTGCTGTTTCATACTGGTCGTCGTCTGGAACATCTTTTCGCCCTGGCCGCTGGCGTGGTGGGGCAATTATTTCTACGCCGTCTATCTGGCCGTGCCCTTTGTCGCGGCCCTGATCACCACCGTGTGGTTCGTCTGGGGCGGCATCAGCGACATGCGGCGGATGTTCAGGGATCTGCGCGCAAGAGTCGGCGTCGATCACCTCGACAACGGTCAGGTGGAGGGCAGCGTTTCGCTCTCGGACGCCGCCCTGTTCGCGAAGAAGGAAGAAGAGGAGAAGGCAAGGCGGTCATGAAATACCTGCTTTCACTGTTTCTCGGGACGTGTCTCTTTTTCACCGCGCCGGGCGGACCGCAGACGTTTCCGCGTCCGGACGGGAAGGAGATCCTCGCGCGGCTGAAAAAATATCCCTGCCGGCCGCTTTTCGCACCGGCGTCCCGCCGCGGGGCGTGGGAAAGTCTGCCGGAGGAAGTGAAAAAAGAACTCCTGCAGCGCGCGGAGGACGCGCTCCGCTCCCCGTGGAAAATGCTGTTCGCGCGGGACTACATGAAGTACCGGATCACCGGAGACCGCAGATCGTATCAGAATCCCTACTTTCACAACCGCTTCAAGCTGGTGGATCTGGTGAGCGGGGAGTGCTGCGAATACAAAGGGCGCTTCATGGATGAAATCATGGAGGGGCTGTGGCAGATACTGTCGGAGCAGACCTGGGCCATTCCCGCCCACGAGGCGGTGCGGGACGGGGACTTTTTCCCGGAGCCGGGGGTTTTCCAGATAGAACTGCACAGCACCGAAACGGGCAAGATGCTCTGCGACGTGCTCATGCTGCTGGAACCCGAACTGACGAAGCGTTCGGCGGCGCTGGTCCGGCGGGTCAGGGCTGAACTCATGCGCCGCATCATCGAACCCGCGGAAAAACTCGACGACGCCAACACCCGCTGGTTCAGCGGCAGAAACAACTGGACGCCCTGGTGCGCGGCGAATCTCACCGGCTGCGCCATTTATCTTCTGCAGGATCAGCCGGAGCGGCTGGCGAAATTTCTCGACACCTATCTGATGATCTCCTGCCGGTTCTACACCCGTTACCCCGCCGACGGCGGGTGCAGCGAGGGTCCGACCTACTGGCGCTACGGAACGGGGAAATTCATTCAGCAGCTGATTTATCTGGACTGCCGTCTGGCCCTGAACGGGAGATGTTTTCAGGACGAAAAACTGCAGCGCATGTGCGATTACCTGCCCGGCATGAATCTCTGCGGGGACTGGTTTCTGAGCACCGCCGACGCGGCGCCCCGTCCGGAGTGTTCGCCCCAGTTCATCCAATTCGCGGCCGACAGGACCGGCAGCGCCTCCCTCGCCGGACTGGCGCGGCGCCTCGGGAACAAACCGAAGCTCTCCCGGACCAGTGAAATGGAGGCGCGTCTGTGCGACGTCTTCTGCCGGCCTCCGGCGCGGAAAGCGGCGGCATCCGGTTTCGCCGCCGTCAACAGCTGGGAGAGCCTCGGCACGGCCGTTCTGCGCAGCGCTCCGCAGGCCCCCGAAACGGGAACCGCCGCCGCGCTCAAGGGCGGGAACAACGGCGAAAGCCACAATCATCTCGATCTGGGACACTTTTCGCTGTTTCACAGGAACACGCCCCTGATCGTGGATGTGGGCGCCGGGGTCTACACGGCGGCGACTTTCAGCGAAAAGCGCTACACCCTGTGGAACATCAACTCTTCCGGGCACAACGCCCCCCGTTTTTCCGGGAAGGGGCAGGAACCGGGGCGCCGCTATCAGGCGCCGCTGACGCTCGACGGGGACTCGTCCTGCCGCGTGACGCTGACCGGCGCCTACCCCGAAGAGCTGGGCATAAAGAAATTCATCCGGCGTCTGGCCCTCGACCGCGGGACGGGGAACGTGAAGATCTCCGACGCGATCGAAATTCCGGGAACACACGAAGTCGCCGTCACCCTGTACACGGCGGCGGAGCCCCGCTCCTTTTCGCCGGACCGCCTGATATGGGACCTCTGCACACTGAAGACCCGCGGTCTGCGGATCGTTTCGGTCGCGGAGGAACAGCGCCTCGACAGCGACATGAAGATCAACTGGGGCCGCCTGTGGCGGATCGAACTCGTCGGAACGGTCTCCGGCTCCGGCGGTTGGGACATGGATTTCATCTTTTCCGACAGTCCGGCATCGGCAAAAAATTTTCCGTTCTCCGAAAAAGCATTTGCATTTTTCACCAAGGCGGTGTATACTATTACAACAGAATGGATCAACGTTGAACCAACCCCGAGGCGCGGTCTGAGGGCCGGAGTCGGCGGCGGTGAAGCGGTGAGTCAACGTTGTACCACAAGAACGGGAGCAGAGGAAGTGGTCACATTGAAGGATATTGCCGTCAGGACCGGGGTTTCGATCAGGTCCGTTTCGCATGCTGTGAACAACACGGGGCGTCTGGCGCCGGAGACGCGGCGCAGGATTCTCGAAGCGGTCGCCGATATGGGATACTATCCCAACGTCGCGGCCCGGTCGCTGGTGACGCACCGGAACCGTCTGATAGGGGTCCTGCTCCCCTACCTTTACGTCGGCATTTACGGGCGTGTCATCGGCGGTCTGGAGGTCTTCGCCCGCGAGCACAACTACACGCTTCTTCTGCAGAGTCCCTCGCAGAACTTTTCCGAGCACGCCCAGGACTGCATCCGCATGCTGCAGTATAACGTGGACGGCATCATCGTCGTTCCCGAACTTCTGGACGCGACGGCGCTCTCGCTGATCGGCCGCAGCCGCATCCCGGTCGTCCAGCTTCAGGGACACTATCCGGAGCTGGGCCCCTGCTCCATTCAGATCGACAACTTCGGCGCGGCCCGTAAGGCCGTGCAGGCCCTTTACGACAGCGGATGCCGCCGTCTGGCCATGATGGCCCACAGCGGCATCTCCAGCGAACTTGCCGAGCGCGAACGGGGATTCGCGGAAACGGTCAGAAAACTGATGCCGGAGATCGAGCCGCGGGTGATCGAAAGCGGCTTTTATCCCCCCGACACCGCCGAAGCGGCGAAGAAGCTTTTCGACCGTTATCCCGACACCGACGGCGTGTTCGCCGCGACGGACATGTGCGCGATCTCCGCCGCCCGCGAGGCGCTGGCGCGGGGCAGAAAAATACCGCAGGATCTCTCCGTCATCGGATTCGACAATCAGGCCATCGCCTCGGAACAGATCGTCTATCCCCTGTCGACCGTGGATCAGCCCAAGGAGGAAATGGGGCGTCTGGCGGGCAAAATGCTGTCGGACATCATCGAAAAGCGCAAGGTCCGCTCCGTCGTTCTGGAGACGCCGCTGATCCTGCGCGGCACGACGAGGAAATGCTGACGGGATCACCATGGACGGCATCGGCAGAAAAACGGTTTTGCATTTGATTTTTACGGGAGTGCTCATCATGAACAGCGGTTGTCACGACGTCGGAATCGCGCATCGAACGGCCCCGGCCTTTCCGGACCGGGAGGAGATCCTCGTGCGGCTGAAAAAATATCCGCGGGAGCCGTATTTTCCGCCTGCGGCCGACCGGAAAAGCTGGAACGGACTTCCGGAGGAGCTCCGCAGAGAACTGATCCGCGGGGCCGAAAAAAGTCTGAAAAAGCCCTGGCCGCTTCTGACGGCGCGGGAGTACATGCTTTACGGGCGCACCGGCGACCGGCGCGCCTACGAGGACCCCTATTTCGCCAAACGGGTGAAGCTGATCGCGCTGGTGACGGGGGAGTGCTGCGAATACAAGGGGCGCTTCATGGACGAGATCATCGAGGGACTGTGGCAGATCCTTTCGGAGCCGGCGTGGTGTCTGCCCGCCCACGAAGGGCTGACGTCCGGTGAGACGCTGCCGGATCCGGAACGCTTCAGGATCGACCTTTTCAACGCCTCGACGGGCAAGACGCTGGCGGATGTGCTGGAACTTCTCGAACCGGAACTTGCCAAGATCTCTCCCATGCTGGTCAGGCGGGTCAGAACGGAGCTCATGCGCCGTCTGATCGAACCGGCGGAACAGCAGAACGACGACAACACCTGGTGGTTCAGCGGATTCAACAACTGGACGCCGTGGTGCGCCTCGAACCTCTCGGGATGCGCCGTTTACCTGCTGGATGACCAGCCGGAGCGGCTGGCGGGATTCCTCGACACCTATCTTGAGATCTCCCGCCGGTTCTACGAAAAGTATCCTGCAGACGGCGGGTGCGGCGAAGGGCCCGCCTACTGGCGGCACGCCGCGGGAAAATATCTTCAGCATCTGGATATCCTGGACCGCAGACTGCGGCTCGGAGGAAGGCTTTTCAGGGATGAAAAACTGCTGAAGATGTGCGAATTTCCCGCGGGCATGAACCTTTGCGGCAGGACATTTCTGAGCACCTCCGATTCGGTGAAGGACGTGAACCTCTCCGCGGGATTCCTCAACTTCGCCGCCCGGAAGACCGCCAGTGCGCGTCTTGCCGCACTGGCCGGGCGCATGAAGCGCGAGTCGCTGGGGCGCGCAAGCGAACTGAGCAACTATCTCATCGACATTTTCGACGGGACCGCCCCCCGGAAAAAAAACGGAGAGGGTTTCCTCCCCGTGGATTTCTGGCCCGACCTGGGACTGGCCGTTCTGCGCGAAAAATCCGCTTTTCCGGAAAAAGGCACCGTTGTTTCGCTGGAGGGCGGCCACAATGCCGAGAGCCACAATCACAACGATCTGGGACACTTTACCCTGATGCGGAACGGGAAAGTTCTGATCGCCGATGTGGGCGTCGGCATCTACACGGCGCAGACCTTCGGTCCCGGGCGCTACGACATCTGGAATCTGGGCGCGCAGGGACACAATCAGCCCCGGTTCTCCGGCGTCATGCAGACGCACGGGGCGGAGTACAGGGCGGTCCTCGCCATGACGGGAGACGACACCGTGACCGCCGATCTCGCCAAAGCCTATCCTCCGGCGGCCGGGATCGGAAAACTGACGCGCGAAGTCAGACTCGACCGCCGGACGGGAAATGTGCAAGTCGCCGACACGGCGGAAGCCGCCGGAAACAAAAAGATCGGGATCACGCTGTACACTCCCGTCGAGCCGGAAAAGTTCTCTTCCGGCAGACTCGAATGGAAACAGGGAACGCTTCTGCTCGAAAATCTGAAGATCGCCGAAGTTTCCGAAGAAACGCGTCTGGACGCCAAACTGAAAAAGACATGGGGAAAACTCTGGAAAATCGAACTTTCCGGAGAGCTCCGCGGTTCCGGCCGCTGGAAAATGAACTTCAACTTTCCGAAAAAAGAAGGAAAATGACCCATGAATTCCGACCGGGAGAAAAGTATCACACTGCAGGCATTCGCCAAACTCGGCAATGAAAAACTGCTTCACAGTTACTGCGAAATTCTGCACAAACTTCTGGGACTGGTCGTGGATTTCATTTCCGCGGAAAACGAAACGCTGCGTCTGTCGAGCGGGAGCAACTTCAACGCCTACTGCGCCGCCATCAGGGAGAGCCCGGAGGGATTTTCCGCCTGCCACAACTGCGACGTCATCCACGCGTTTCAGGGAGCCAGACGCGGAGAGGCGGTCTGCTACCGCTGTCATGCGGGACTGTACGAGATCGTCGTGCCCCTTTTCGACGGCAAAAAGGTCTATCTGGGCTGCCTGACCTCGGGGCAGTTCCATCTCCGGGGCGAAAAGAAGAGTTCCCGCGGCGATGTGCGCGAACTGGCCCGTCTCTACCGGCTCGACCCGGAGGCGCTTTTCGAGGCCTACCGGAACTCCCCCACGCTGTCGAAGGACCAGCTCGACGGGGTCATAAGTTATCTCAAGGTCATCGGTACGCACCTGACGGGACTGCGCGAAAATCTGATCTTTCTCGAGAAGATCAACACCCCGATCAAGATCGAAAGCATCCGCAGGTACCTCGAAGAGAATTACACGCAGAAACTGCTGATCCGCGACGAGGCCCGCAAGTTCTACGTGAGCGAAAGTTTTCTGTCGCACAACTTCAAGCGCGAACTGAACGTCTCCTTCACCGACTACATCAACGCCTTCAGAGTGAACAAGGCGAAGGAGCTTCTGGCGGACACCCGGCTCCAGGTGTCGGAGATCGCCATGATGACGGGATTCGGTTCGATCTCCCAGTTCAACCGGGTGTTCATGGCCGAAACCGGCATGTCGGCGAAGAAATACCGCCAGACCGTCCGTCAGAAAAATACGAACAAATGAGGCCGCGGGCCTTCGAATCAAAATCAGGGAGGAATATGATGTTAGAAACAAAAGACGCTTCCGGGACTCAAGTTCTGCACCGGGGAGACCGGCCGTTCGCCATTTTCCGCATGTCGCGCAACGTGTTCAGAAACAGGTCCGATCAGGAGGGATTCGACGACCTCGTGACGCGGACGGCCCGTATGCTGCAGACCTTTCCCGGTCTGTTCGACGAGGTCTGGCTGCCGTCGAAAAACATGCTGTGCCGGCCGGAGATCCATGCGCGGTGGGCCCGGTTCCTCAAGTCCGAAGTCGAGCCGCTGAGCCGGCAGGGCGTGCGCGTTTCTCTGGAGACGATGCCCATTTTCGGGCATCGCAACAGCGGCGCGGACCCTGATTTCTTCGACGGGCCCGCTTCCGAAAGGATGTGGGACGGAGAAAGGGGCGAAGACAATCCCGCGCCCGCCGCGCCGTTCTGCCCCAACGGCAAAGCGTTCCGGGCGCACATGGCCGAGGCGCTGGAAGCATATCTTGAGGAACTTCAGCCCTACTGCCTGTATTTCGACGACGATATCCGCCTGAACAGTCACGGGAGCTTCCGCAACGGGTGCTTCTGCCCTGTGTGCCTCGAAAAGTTTGCCGCGTTTTCGGGACAGAAGTGGAATTGTGCCGAACTCTACGCCGAACTGACCTGCCGGGAAAAACCCTCGGCCGTCAGGAAACAGTGGACCGATTTCAATCAGGAGCAGCTGGCGGATTTTCTGGAGTTCTGCGGCAGGGTCGTCCACAGATGCGCGCCCGACTGCATCATGGCGCTGGAAGAGAGCAATCCGACGGATCAGTACAACGGTCAGGACCGCACGAAGATCTATCAGGCGCTGGAGCGCTCCACAGGACACAGGACCCACATCCGCGTCGGCGGCGGCTCGTGGGACGACTTCACTCCGTGGGAACTTCTGCGCAAAGGCATCCTCAACGGCACCGCCGCCAACTGGGCCAAAGCAGGCGGTTCCGTAGCCATGACCTACAACGAAATGGAAACGGCCCCCTGCGCCGCACTGAGCAAAAGTCCTCACGGCATCGCTCTCGAATGCGCTTTGACCACCGCTTACGGCGTACAGGGGATCACCTTGCAGATGAGTTTTCTCTTCCGGACTTGCGACGACCGGCTGGTCTACCCGTATTTCGCGTATCTCAACGACCGGATGCCCTATCTCAAGGCGCTGTCGAAAGCGTGGGAAGGCTCGCGGTTCGACGGCATGACCATGTATCAGCCCGACGACAACCTGAGCTGCCGGGTGTTTCAGGAGTACGAACGGAAAAATCCCAACTGGTGGTGCGTGATGTTCAGCGACGAACTGCGGGCGCCCACGTCGTCGGGACTTCCGGTCACGTGGGAGAGGACCCTTGCGAAAAACGGTTTCGTCCCCGTTCTGCTGACACGGGAGTGCGTCGAAGGACTCTCGGAAACGGAGTTCGAAAGTCTGCTCCGGCGCGGCGTGCTGCTGACGGGAGAGGCCTTCCACTGTCTGCAGGAGCGGAACATGACCTCCTTCACCGGCGTGGAAAGCGTCCGGGCGGCCAACGGAAGCAACATCATGACCGATCACCCCTTCAACGCCGGATTCGCGGGGGAGCTCTGGAGCCCGGAATACTTTTCCGGCGGTTTCGCGTACACCTTCGGCAGGGGATGCCGGGCGCAGGCGCTGATGCAGCGGCTCCGTCCGGACGGAGCGCACGAAAACTCCGTGTGGATCCTCGAAACGGAGTCCGGCGGCCGCATGGCGGTCTGCGGCGCAAGTCCCACGTTCTCGATGCACCAGAATCCGTCGAGCATGCATCAGATGTACGAGATATTCGACTGGCTGGGCGGACGCAGGGCGCCGGTCAGATCCGATATGTACGAGCGCATCGCGGTGATCCCCTTTGCTTCGCAGGAGACGGGGAAACTGCGGGGCGTGACGGTGGTCAACTGCAGTATCCATCCGCTCGAGGAGATCAGGCTCTTCATCCGCGATCCCGAAAGTTCGGACATCCGCTGTCATCTGCCGGGACGCGAACCGCAGAAGGCGAAGGCGGTCCCTGCGGGCGCGCCCGGCGAGTATCACCTGACCCTGCCCGGACTGGCCGCGTGGCACGTTCTCACGGTGTTCTGCAATGAGAAGTAAAGCCGGAAAAGGCGATTCCGGCGGTCCGCCGCCGCTGTTTGCACGATGTGCGCAATGAATTGCCTGATAAGAGTTGTCTTTTCACCGGAAAGGAATTATACTTAAGGTATGTCGAGTAAAAGGGAACATGCGATGAAAGTCAAATTCGGTGTCATCGGGGCGGATCCCGTGCTGCGTTCGAACTTCGTGTTCGAGTACTTTCCCCGGGAACGGGGCGAGATGGTCGCGATCTGCGATTTCAATCCGGAAATGCTCGAGGCGTTCAAAAAAGCCTATCCCGAACTGGCCGGAGCCCGGGCTTACACGGATTACCGCGAAATGCTCAAGGATCCCGAACTCGAAGCGGTGTTCGTGATCGTGCGCGACGGTTTCCACGAGGAGCTGGCCGTGGCGGCGCTGGAAGCGGGCAAGGCGGTCTATCTCGAAAAGCCTCTCGCCATCACCATCGAGGGGTGCGATCACATCCTCGAAACGGCTTACCGGACCGGCAGCAAACTGATGATCGGGCACAACATGCGCTACATGGATTTCGTGCTCAAGATGAAGGAAGTCATCGACTCCGGGCTGATCGGCGAGGTCCAGGCGGTGTGGTGCCGCCATTTCGTGAGCTACGGCAGCTGTTACTACCGCAGCTGGTGCTCCGTGCGCAAAAACTGCACCGGACTTCTGCTGCAGAAGGGGGCTCACGACATCGACATCATCCACTGGCTGACGGGGGCGTACACCAAACGGGTGACGGCCATGGGGCGGCTTTCGGTCTACAACCGCACGGTCAACCGGCTCAAACCGGGGGACCGGATCGACCGTATGTACTCCCACCGTCCGGACTGCTGGCCGCCGCTGGAAACGGCCAATCTCCAGCCCGAAATGGACGTGGAGGACCACTCCATGATGCTCATGCAGCTTGACAACGGCGTGCAGGCCTCTTACGAACAGTGCATGTACACCCCCGACTCCGAGCGCAACTACACCTTCATCGGGACGAAAGGGCGCGTGGAGAACGTGGGCGATTACAGCGGCAATAACGTCGAGGTCCACGTCTGGACTCAGAAGGGTCTGCGCCGGGAGCCGGACATCATTCACAGGATCAAACTGCGTCCGGGCAGTCACGGCGGCGCCGACGTGCTGATCGCCAGAGCGTTTTTCGACTTCATTCTCGACGGCAAGGCCCCCTCGGTCTCGCCGGTGGCGGCCCGTTACGCGGTGGCCGCGGGGGTCCAGGCGCACTACTCCATGCGCAACGGCAACGTGCCCGCCGACATTCCGCCGCTGCGCCGGGAACTGGCGGAGTATTTCGACAACGGACAACACAAATAAAAAAGTTTTTCTGCGGACAGAATCGGAATGCGGCAAGTTTCGTTCTGCTGACGAAAAAGGCAACAACAGACAAAGAAAGGGAAACAACATGACCAGTAAAAAAAGTGCAGTTCCGGCAGGTGCGGTCCGCCGCGGTTTCACGTTGATCGAGCTTCTGGTCGTCGTCGCCATCATCGCGATCCTTGCGGCGATGCTGATGCCGGCGCTCCAGCAGGCGCGGGACCGGGCGCGGATCTCCAGCTGTCTCTCGAATCTCCGGCAGATCGGCTCGGCGTTCCAGTTCTACATCGGCGGAAACGACGATTATTTTCCGGTCCTGAACAGGGA
>JAFTDL010000365.1 GCA_017454215.1 Lentisphaeria bacterium
GCTCCGCCGCATCTGCAAGGAGTGCAAGGAGCCCCACACCCCCACCGAGAGCGAGATCCGCATGCTGGGACTCACCCCGGAATATATGGCCAATCACCAGTTCTACAAAGGCAAAGGCTGCCCCGTCTGCGGCTACACCGGATACAAGGGCCGTATCGGCATCTATGAGATTTTTGAAGTCACCGAGGATATTGCGAAACTGATCTTCGCCAACGAGACCAGCGGCAGGATCCGCGAATTCGCCCGGCGCAACGGCATGCGCAGTCTGAGAGACGACGCCATCCGCAAGGCCGAAGCCGGGATCTCGACGCTGGAAGAGGTGATCTTCGTCACCCTGCGCGACGAATCGTAGAGCGAAGGAGGAAACGTTATGCTGGATATTGAAAGTTCCGCATTGATCGATCTGATCAAAAGCGAGCGCGGCGCGACGACGCCCGGATTGAGCAAACATCTTGACGAAGTCGCCGAGGAGTGCGAAAGCTCCGGCAAGTCCGCCATGGAGGTGATCGAGAACTTCGGTCTGCTCACCCGTCAGGAAATGCTGCAGATGATGGCCGAAAACCTGGGCTCCTACGTCTGGGATCCCAAAGCGGGCGACATCAGCCGCGACATCATCGACATGGTCGATGAGAACACCGCCCGCACCCACGCCGTCCTGCCGGTGCAGTTCGACGGTGAAAACCTCTATCTGGCCATGGCCAAGCCCCTCGACTACCAGACCGTCGAGACCGTGCACTTCATCGTCGGCAAGCCCATCATCCCCGTTCCCTGCGATCCGGACGAGTTCGACCGCGCGTTCCTGCGCTACTATCCCGAAAAGGTGGACACCGTGGCCGACATCGTCGCCGAGTTCGGAGAACACGCCGAGGCGGAGGAGATGGAAGACGAAGACCACGCCAACGACGCGCCTATCATCAAATTCGTGGACGTCGTCATGCAGCAGGCCATCCGCGACAAGGCATCCGACATCCACTTCGAGCCTTTCGAAAAAAGTTTCCGTATCCGCTACCGCGTGGACGGCGCACTGTACGAACTGCCGCCGCCGCCCCGCAGTCTGGCGATCCCCGTCATCAGCCGCGTGAAGATCATCTCGGGCCTGAACATCTCCGAGCGCCGCCGTCCTCAGGACGGCCGCATCCAGACCAAGATGAACGGCCGTCCGGTGGACTTGCGTGTTTCGTGCCTGCCCACCAGCTACGGCGAATCCGTGGTGCTCCGCGTGCTCGACCGCAGCGTGGTCAACCTGCAGCTGGACGCGCTGGGCATCGGCGAGGACGTGCTGGCCAAGATCCGCGAGATCATCCGTCTGCCCAACGGCATCATGCTGGTGACCGGCCCCACCGGTTCCGGCAAGACCACGACCCTCTACTCCGCCCTCGGCGAGATCAACAATCCCGAAGACAAACTTCTCACCGCCGAGGACCCCGTGGAGTACGATATCGAGGGCATCATGCAGTGTCCCATCAACGACGCCGTGGGCATGACCTTCCAGAAAGCCCTGCGCGCCTTCCTGCGACAGGACCCCGACCGCATCCTCGTAGGAGAGATCCGCGACTTCGAAACCGCCCAGATCGCCGTCGAAGCCTCGCTCACCGGACACTTCGTGTTCAGCACGCTGCACACCAACGACGCGGCCAGTACCGTCACCCGGTTGATGGATATGGGCGTGGAACCCTTCCTCATCGCCTCGTCCCTCGCGGGCGTGCTGGGCCAGCGCCTGATCCGCCGCGTGTGCAAGAACTGCAAGACCATGTACACCCCCACCGACGACGACCTCGAACGCCTCGGTCTGGAGCGCTCTCAGGTGGAGGGCATCCAGTTCTGCTACGGAAAGGGCTGCCCCATCTGCAACAACACCGGGTACAAGGGCCGGAAAGCCCTCACCGAACTGCTCTGCGTCGACCAGGAAATGCGCGACATGATCTCCTCGGGCGCTCCCGCCAACGCGCTCCGCGACAAGGCCTGCCAGCTGGGAATGCGTCCTCTGCGGGAAGACGGTCTTCTGGCTATTTTCAACGGTGAGACCAGCGTGGACGAAGTCGTCCGCTACACGTAAAAAGATATTCCATTTCAATCCAAATCCGGAGGAACTGAAATATGCCGCAATTCACATACGTCGCAATGGACGGCAAAGGCAAGGAACAGAAGGGCAAGATCAACGCCGCCAACGAAGAAGCCGTGATGGCCGCCCTCAGAGCCAAAGGCATGTTCCCCACATCCATCAAAGCCGAAGTCGGCAAAGAGGCCGCAAAACAGATGTCCAGCAAGGGCGGCGGCGGCAAGTCCGGCGGGTTCAACATGACATTGGGCCCCACCGTCATCAAGCGCAAAGAGCTCACCGTCGTCACCCGCCAGCTGGCCATCCTGCTGGACGCCGGACTTCCCCTCATCCGTTCTCTCCACACCCTCGAACGTCAGGCCAAGAATCCCGTGGTCCGCATCGTGCTGGGCAAGACCGCCGAAACCGTCGAGGGCGGCGCCACCTTCGCGGAAGCCCTCTCGCAGAACCCCAAATCCTTCGACAAACTCTACCTCAACATGGTCCGCGCCGGAGAGGCGTCGGGCGCCATGGAGACCATTCTCGACCGTCTGGCCGCCTTCATGGAGAAGTCCGCCAAGATCGCCGGCAAAGTCAAATCGGCCATGATCTACCCGACGGTGGTGCTTTCGATCTCTCTGCTGGCCGTGGTCGGTCTGATGATCTTCATCGTTCCCAACTTCGAAAAGATATTCAAGGATCTGCTCGGTCCCAAGGAACCCCTCCCGGGCGTCACCCTCTTCATCCTCGGCATAAGCAACACCCTCGTCTCCCGCTGGTACATGTACCTCGGAGGCGTCTTCGCCGTCATCGTCTTCTTCAAAGTCATCGTCAAGATCCCCTTGGGAAAATTCGCCATGGACTATCTCAAGTACAACGCCCCCGTCTTCGGGCCCATCATCTCCAAGACGGCCATCTCGCGCTTCAGCCGCACGCTGGGCACGCTGATGAGTTCCGGCGTGCCCGTCCTGCAGGCCCTCGCCATCGTCAAGGAGACCAGCGGCAACGAAGTCGTCGCCGGAGCCATCCAGAAGGTCCACGACGCCGTCAAGGAGGGCGAAGGCATCGCCAAGCCCCTCGGCGAGACCAAGATCTTCCCCGAAATGGTGATAAGTATGGTCGAAGTGGGCGAGGAGACCGGTAAACTCTCCGAAATGCTCAACAAGATCGCCGACACCTACGAGGACGAAGTCGACAACGCCGTCAGCGCCCTGACCTCACTGATCGAACCTCTGATGATCGTCGCCCTCGCCGGCATCGTGGGATCCATCGTCGTGGCCCTCTTCATGCCGCTGACCAAGATCATCGAAAAACTGTCGTGAAGAAGTTTCTGCTCGACATCGGCAACACCCATACCGTGCTGGCCGAATATGTCCCCGGATCCGGCATCGGTCCCCGCACGACCTTCGGCACGGCCAGCTTCTCCGCCCGCGATCTGCCCGCAGGCATGATCGCCGCCGCGTGCGTCGTTCCCGAGGTGAGAAAGCGTCTGGAAGGACGCGGAATATTTTTTCCCGACGCCTCCAACTCCCGGGGGCAGGTGGATTTCACCCGGATCGACTGCTCCACCCTCGGCGCCGACCGCGTCGCCAACGCCGAGGCTCTGGCCGCGCGCTATCCCCTGCCCGGCATCGTCATCGACTGCGGCACCGCCGTCACCATGGAACTGGTGGATGAAAAAAAGATCTTCCGCGGCGGCGCCATCGCTCCCGGACGCGCCCTGATGCGCAAAGTCCTCGCCTCGGGCACCGCCCAGCTGCCGGAACTGCCGCTGTCGGAAAAAATTCCGGCGGAGATCGGCGCGGGAACGCGCAACTCCATCGCCTTCGGCGTGGACCGCGGCGCCGTCGGCATGATAAGGGAGTTCATCTCCGCGGCGAAGGAAAAGTATGAGATCGCCTCCGTCGTCCTCACCGGCGGCGACGCCCCCTTCTTCCGCCCCGCCTTTCCCGATGCGGTCACCCCCGGAAACGACTTCACGCTCCACGGCCTCCGCATCGCCGCCGGCTGGTGACCCGTCGCCTCCCGCCGTTGTTTTGGAGAAAGACCGGCGGTTCCGGGGGGAAGAGAAAACCTTTTTTCGCGTGAAAAGCCGAACGTCGGCCTCGGTGTGACTAAAGACGCGAAGAGGCCGAAACGGCGGGATATCTGCGGAGACTGCGGCGGACGTCGTGAGAAGTCAGGCGCCGAAGTCGGCCACAAAGGCGTCGGAAGCGGAGATCGAGGCTCCCACGGCAAGAGAGTCTTCGTCTCTCAAGTCCGGGAAGTGAAACGACAGGCTTTCACGCACCAGCGAAAAGATCCCCGCCTCGATCTTGCGCGTCAGATACGCTTCGAAGCGCGGCCCCAGTTTCAGGACGTCTCCCGTGACCGCCAGTTTGTCGGCCTGCCAGTTGTTCAGTTGTTCGGAGAGGGCCCGGCCCAGTTCGTCGAGAGCGGGCAGGACCGCGGACTCCGCCTCGGCGGAACCCCGGCGGAACTCCTCGGCCAGCACGTCGAAAGAAACGCTTCTCCCGGTCCTCCGCCGGTAATTTTCCGTCATGGCCGCGGTGGAGGAAACGGTCTCCAGACATCCCCTCCGCCCGCAGGCGCAGGGAATACCGTCGGGGATCCGCACCATGTGACCGAATTCTCCCCCGTGGCCGTTCCGGCTGAAAAGCAGCCGGCCGTTTTCCGCCGCCGCCAGTCCCAGCCCGCGCCCGGCGGCGGCGAGCAGAACGGTGCCGCTGTTCAACTCGGGATAACGCCGCGCCAGAAGCCGGGCCCGGGAAACGGTATGGTCGCAGATGAGGACTTCCCGTCCCGCGGCCCGGTCGAAAAAGGGGCGCAGTTTCACCCCGTTGAGCAGAGGCAGCGCCGCCGCCTTTTCGACCGTGAAGTCCTTTCCGTAATAGGAGCCGAAGACCGTCGCCCCGACCCCGGCCAGCCGTTCGCCCGCACGGGAAACCAGTTTGGCCACGATCTCCTCCGCCGCCATGAGATACGCTTCCTGCGAAGAGACATCGCGGAAGATCACCTTTTCGCTGTGCCGGACCGAACTTGCAAGATCGGTGAGCACCCCCGTCACGCACTCGGGCTCCAGCGCAATGCCGATCAGCTGCGGTCCTTCCGGATCGACCCGCAGGGCCACCCGGGGACGCCCCGGCGAACCGCCGTTGCGGCCCGCGGTCCCGACGATCCCCCGGGCGATGAGCTCCCGCACCGCCCGCGACACGGTGGTGTTGTCGCACCCCAGACGTTCGGCGATCTCGACGCGCGACAGCTCCCCGGAGCGCACCAGCAGCGCAAGCACGGCCCGCAGATTGCTCCGTTTCACTTCGTTCAGCGTTATGATCGGTCCTTTCATGCCCATAAGATACCACGGCGGAGACGCGATTTCAATATTTTTTTGAGTTTTTTTGAGAAACCGCTTGAAATCCGCGGCGGCAAGGTATATTTTTAGACAAGTGCAAAAAATTATTCCGAAGGGAGGTTTGCATGAATGGAGAAGATTTGCGCAGATGCGCGGAACTTGCGAAAAAGATCAGGATACACTGCCTGAAAATGGTCCACAAGGGCAGGAGCGGGCACATCGGCAGCATGCTGTCGATGGCGGATATGCTGCCGGTTATTTACACTCAAATATTAAATGTCGATCCCGCCCTTCCCCGCAAAGTCGGCCGGGACCGCTTCATCCTGAGCAAGGGCCACGGCGGAGCCGCCCTGCTGGCTCTGCTGGCCGAACTGGGATTTTTCCCCTTGGAGTGGCTTGACCGGTACTATTGCGACGACGGCAAACTGAGCGGTCACATCTCGCACCACATCCCCGGCGTGGAGTTTTCCACCGGCTCCCTCGGTCACGGTCTGCCCGTGGCCTGCGGCATGGCCATGGCCGCGAAACAGGCCGGCAAAAAACACCGTATCTTCTGCATGTCCAGCGACGGCGACCTGAACGAAGGTTCCAGCTGGGAAGCGATCATGCTCGCCGGTCAGCATCACTGGGACAACCTCGTCATGACCGTGGACTACAACCGGCTTCAGGCTCTGGGCAAATCCAAGGACATCATCGATCTCGAGCCCCTCAGGGACAAGCTGGAGCTTTTCGGCTGGGCCGTCGCCGAAGCAAACGGACACGATCAGACCGCCGTTTACGAAGCCCTGCGGGACCTGCCGCTGGTCAACGGCAAACCCTCGGCGGTGATCTTCCACACCGTCAAGGGCAAGGGCGTGTCTTTCATGGAGAACGACTACAAGTGGCACTACGGCGGACTCACCGATGAACTGCTGGCAAAGGCCCTCGAAGAAGTGGAGGCGGCAAAATGAGAAAAGTCTTCAACAAGGAACTGCTCGAGATCGCGAAGAAGGACCCGCGCATCTTCATGATCCTCGCCGACATCGGCTACGGCGAAATCGAAGAATTCGCCGAAACGTTCCCCGACCGCTTCATCAACTGCGGCGTGGCCGAACAGAACATGACCGGTGTCGCCTGCGGCGTCGCCATGGAGGGCAACATCGCCGTCACCTACTCCATCGCCAACTTCCCCACGCTCCGCTGTCTGGAACAGATCCGCAACGACGTCTGCTATCACAACGCCAACGTCAAGATCGTCATCATCGGCGGCGGCATGGCCTACGGCGAACTGGGCATCTCGCACCACTCCACCGAAGACATGGCGATCATGCGCGCATTGCCGAACATGGTGGTGCTGGCTCCCTGCGACAAGACCGAGACCGCGGCGCTCACCCGGGCCATGATGGCCTATGAGGGGCCCGTGTACTTCCGCTGCGGCTACAAGGGCGAACCGGATATCCACGAAGGTCCCGTTCAGGTGAAGATCGGCGGTTCGGCGCAGATCCGCGACGGCAGGGACGCCGCGGTCTTTTTTGCCGGAACGGTCGGGATCAACGCCAAAAAAGCCGTGGAACAGCTGGCAAAAGAGGGCATCGGCTGCCGTCTGGTGAGCCTGTATTCCATAAAGCCCATCGACAGGGAGGCGATCCTGCGCGCCGCCAGGGAGACCGGCGGCATCGTGGTGCTTGAGGAGCACAACATCTGCGGCGGCGCGGGCAGCGCCGTGGCGGAGGTCCTCATGGACGAGGGCGCGGGAAACGTTCCCTTCAGGCGCCTCGCCATGCCCGACGTCAACGCGACGAAGGTCGGCTGTCAGGCGTGGATGCGCGAACAGTACGGTCTGGGCGTATCCGACGTGGTCGATGCCGTAAAAGAGATCGTCAGAGGATAAAGGAACTTCATCATGACTTCACCCGTTTCGAAATTCATGCTGGCAGGAAAGAAAGCCGTCATCACCGGCGGTGCGGGCGGCATCGGACTTGCCGCCGTCCGCCTTTTCACCGCGGCCGGAGCCCAGGTGATCATCGCCGACGTCAACGAGACCGCCGGGAACGCCGCCGCAAAAGAGACAGGAGCGCGGTTCATTCCCTGCGACGTCTCAAACAGCGGCGACGTGCGGCGCGTCATCGACGCTGCCGAGGGAAATCTGGACATCCTCTACAACAACGCGGGCGTCTACTGGAACAGGAAAGACGGCCGCATAACCGACATCGCCGAGGAGGACTGGGAGAGGATCCTCGCCATCAACTTAAGAAGCGTGTTCCTCTTCTGCAAATACGCCCTTCCCCTGCTGATGAAACGGGGCGGCGCCGTCATCAACACCGCCTCCAGCGCGGGCATGATCGGCATTCCCGGCTGCGACGCCTACACGGCGACCAAGGGCGCCATCGTCCAGCTGACGAAATCCATGGCCGCGGAGTACGGGCGTTACAACGTCCGCGTCAACTGCATCGCCCCCGCCGCCATCATGACCCCCATGGTCAGACAGAGCAATCCTCCTGATTCAACCTTCGACGAGGAACGCTTCCTGAAACTGCGCACGCCCCTGCGCCGCTACGGCACCCCCGAGGAGATCGCCCGGATCGCCTGCTTTCTGGCCTCCGACGCCGCGAGCTACCTCAACGGCGCCGTCATCACCGCCGACGGCGGCATCACCATCAACGGCGACCTCTCCAAGATCGACTGACCCGTTTTCGATAAGGACAAGCGGGGTGTGTTGAGCGGAGACGCGCGGGCCCCGGTCTCCGCAGAAGCGGGCGGTTTTACTGTTTTTCCTGCGACTTCTTTTCGGCTTCGAGTCTGGCGAAGCGGGCGCGGTCGGCCAGAGAAACGTTGCCGTCCACCTGACCGTTGTCCAATATGTCGGCCTCGCGGTGCTCGAGGTCGCGGAAGAGACGCACGAGATCCCGGAAACCGCCGATGCCGAACCAGAAAGTGGAGACGAAGGCCACCACGCAGGGGATCAGCAGCGTCTTGATGAAAAAGTAGGTTCCCCACCACTCCACCGGCCACGGCGAGATCAGGTTCCAGATCACCACCATCACGAAGCAGATCAGAAAGTGGTAGACGAAACTGTACCAGAACACGCTCCACGCGATCACCCGGTCGCCCAGCGTGTACTCCGACGTGATGCCCACCATCTTGCCGAGGATCGTCCTCAGGGTCATGCGGACCGGCTTCTTCTCTTCGCCGCTGTCGCTGTAGATGCCGCGGTGCAGCAGACGGTCCAGATTGAAGGGCTCTTTCTGCGTCGCAAAAGAGACGATGCAGTAGATCGCCAGCGTGATGAACATCGTGACCAGATAGATCTCATAGGAGTTGATCGGGAACTTCACCGGGTCCATCTTCCAGACCACGTAGGGATTCAGCGGCGCCGAGACGGTTTCGAGAAAGGCCCCCAGCGGGACTTCCCAGCCCCGGGCGGCGAGGAAGGGATAGACGATATCCGCCCAGTTGCGCTGCACGACGATGCCGCCCAGCGCCAGGACCATGCCAGAGACCAGAGAGGCGAACGCTCCGCAGGTGTTGCCGAAACGGCTGTAAAGTCCGAAGATCATCACCGGTCCGCAGCCGCCCATCCACATCATGGTCATGATGGTGACGAAAAGGTTGATGTAGTCCAGCTGGGCCATGAAGAGACTGCCGCAGCAGTAAAAGATGCCGATCCCGATGGAGACGATGCGCAGCAGCCAGATGTGCTGCTGCGGACTGGGCGGCGTCTTGTAGAACGGCAGAATGACGTCCTGCGTGACGGTGAGACTGGCGCTGAAGATCCTCGTATCGTCCGTGGAGATCATGGCCAGGATCATCAGCAGGCAGAACATGCCCATGATGACGGGCGGCAGCAGCCGGTGCATGCCCGAAGCCATCATCAGCTGGTAATACAGCGTGCGGTACTGCTGGAATTTGGAGTTGCCCTCCGCTTCGCCCTCGTAATCCCTGAAGGCCTGATGGGCGGCTTTCATGTAGGGCGTATCCAGATCGGCCTTGTGCGACAGAGGGAGGTCTTTGCCGATCTCGTGCTTCATTTCGGGGACCGCCCGGATCCGGGTCATGAAGTCCTTGCGGTTGGCGGGCGAAACCAGTTCGGTGGCGATGTGTCCGCTCAGATTGATCTTGACCTCCCGGGCGATGCCGGAGAAGTTTCTGTGATTCAGAACCGTGATGATCCCGAGGGCGATGAGCAGATAAAAGAGGCCGTTCAACGCGTTCCGCCAGGTGCCCAGCACGCCCGCCATCTTCTGTTCGTGGGGAGACTTGGCCGCGGTGGAGTAGCCCGCGCCGATCCAGCTGGCCCGGTGCAGGATCGAAGTCACCACGGTGAGGAACACCATCAGCAGATTGAAGTCCCGCAGGTTCTTGACGTCGAAGCTGTTGAGAAAACTCTCGCCCGGGACCCGGTCGTTCATCACGGGAATGATCTCCTGCGTCCAGCTGAATTTCCAGAGAATGAAGATCACGAACACCACCATCAGCGGAAAGAGCACCATGCCCTGAACGGAGTCCGCGATCAGCATCGAAAGTGTGCCGCCGAAACAGATCAGCGAGATCGCGAGGATCAGACAGACGATGATGACCAGCATGAAGGTCGGTATCGAAAAACCGCACAGGGTGATCCTGTGGGGCAGATCGAGGAAGTAGATGAAGAAGCGGGCGGCGATGGCGGGCATGATCATGTTGGCCAGCATCTCCGAAATGGAGCGCAGCGCCGAAGCGAAAATGCGGAACGGCCGGGTGTAGCGCATTTCGAGGACCTGTCCCAGACTCATGGCCCGGGTCTCGCGGAAGCGGTAGGTGCAGTATCCGTACAGTCCCATGGCGATGGTCAGCGGCGCGATGAGACTGTTCCAGAAGGCGATGGCGAATCCGGTCTTGTAGTGGACCTCCACATAAGCGATCAGTCCGGTGACCGCAAGGGCGCTGGCCACGTCGCCCATGCTCAGGACATACCGTCCCGCGCACCGGCCCGCGGAGAGAAAATCCGCCACGCCGTGCACGTATTTTTTGGAGTACATCCCCAGTCCCATGACGAATGCCGTGGGGACGATGACGATCAGCCAGTCGATCCAGCCCATTTTCGTGTTTTCCTTTCCCTTCGCCGGACGATCGTACGGGAAACAGCTCCCCGGCGGGCACACACGCCCCCCGGTCTCCGTTCCGCGGCCGCCCGGTCGTTTTCATGCTGTCGTCTTAATTTACACCGCGTCCGGAAAAAATTCCTCCTCTCTGTTCGGGAAATATTGCTTTTTTGTGATATTTCGGCGGGTCAGACGATTTTTTCGGGCTTTTTCAGGCCGGCGTATTCGCAGTAGCGGTCGAAGAGACCGCGGGCGCTGCGGTAGGATGAGTTGGGACTCATGAAATGCGAGAACTCGAAGGTGATGGCCTTTTCGATGCCCGCTTCCTGCGCCGCCTCGAGTTTGTAGAACATCTTTTCCCACTTGATAGGCAGAAAGGTGATGGGCATGTCGCGGTCGAAGGTCTCGCAGTTGGTCCAGCACTGGATGTTGTGCTTGCGGGCCAGTTCCACGTTGATCCTGAGATAACCGGCGAGTTCGGGGATATCCACGGTCCCGTCCTGAAACGCGATGGCGTCCACGGCCCCGGAGATGCTCGCAAAGATCCTGTCCCAATGCCGCCGGTGCAGTTCCAGAGGATCGACCTTTTCGCCGCTGCCCGGAACGGACTCCACCTTCTGGATGAAGGGCGAGACCAGCACCGGCAGACCGCCGGAAACGTCCTTGCAGAATTTTCCCAGCGCGGCGTAGCCGTCCGCGATGTTGTTGTGTCCGCCCGTTTCGGTGCTCAGATACCAGCCTCTGAAAGCCGGGAAACCGCCGTAGCGCCGCCACGCCTCCTCCACCACGCGTTTGTTGGTCTCGAGTTCCCACGCGTGGTCGCGGTCTTCGGGTTCCAGTCCCGTGTCGTAGGTGCCGAAATAAAAAGCCATCCCGTGTTTTCCGGCGAGTCGCAGAAACATCTCCGTCAGATCTTTGTACGGCTTCATCGCACCGGCGCGTTCCCGCAGGACCGGGGAATCGTAGGTCATGTATTTGCGCAGACCGCAACGGATCATGATCACCGTGTCGATGCCGCAGAACTTCATGGCCTCGAAATCCCGGTCCCACTCCGCTTCGCCCCAGTTGTGCGAGGGAATATCGTAGCTGATCTCGTCGAGAAATGTTCCTGTTATCTTCAACATGGCACTGCCTCCTTTTCCGGCACGGCAGCACGATATGATGCTCCATGCCCGTCATTATTTCAATATCTCCGCTTCCGGAACCGGACCGGTCCGGAACAAACCGCCGGACAAGCGGCGCCCGTTCCGTATGCCGCCGGGCTGATCTCAGCCTTGCGCCGCGGGAACGGACAATGCTGCTGCGCCCCGGCGTCAGCAGCAGCCGTCGGCGCGGAGAAGGGGTCCGAGAGCCTTGAGCATTTCGGCGGCGAAAAGTCTGTGCCCTTCGGGATTCAGGTGGATGCCGTCCGGAAGAATGTACTTTTTGGGATCGGCCGCCATGGCCGCGTCAAGGTCGATGAAAGGGATGCCGTGACTGCGGAAAAACTCCCGGCCCGCTTCGCGTTCGAGATCGTGGTAGGCGTTGTTGCCGCCGTAGCGGGCGCGGACCTCGGCGTAGGCCGGATCGTGTCCGGAACGGTGCCATTCGTCGATCATGGGCTGAGGGATCACGCCGACGCAGCGGGTCTTTTCCGGCAGATGGAACGGAAATTCGGTCAGAAGTTCCCGGAATTCCGCGATGGAGACCCGGAGATCGGGCGTGTAGCACATCCGGCAGTTGTTCCAGCCGAACATGGCGATGCAGAGGTCGGGGGTGTGTCCCGCGAGGTCGCGGTCGAAATGGGCCATCAGTTCGCGGATGCTCTCACCGCCCACGGCGCAGTTGTAAACGGCGAAACAGGTCGCGGGGAACATTTCGCACAACTCCTTGCGCATCAGCTCATACCATCTGTCGGCAGCGTGTTCCGCGCCGATCCGCCCCTCGACGATGGACGATCCGAAAAGCTGGATCGTATAATTTTTCATGCCCCACACCATAAACGACCTCCCGTTATTTTGAAATGCGGTCTCCGAACGCGGCGGAACGCCGTCTCCGCGTCTGCGGACGGCGCCCGCGCTTCTCCGCCGTCAGGACAAAAAAATGGCAGTCCCGTAAGGATTCGAACCTCAACAAAATGAACCAGAATCACTTGTGCTACCGTTACACCACGGGACTGCGAACTGCGCTTAATATAAGCGCTCACGAGCGAAAAAGCAAGCAGAAACCGGAAAAAAGTTTGAAAAATTTTGCCGTTTGCCCGAAAAAAACACTGAAAAGGGATTGCAAAAGCGATCTTTTGTGTTATATTTCAAAGTGACGCCGGAGCGCCGCGGTCCCGATTCTTTTTTGAAGTTCTGTTCGGAGGCCGCTGTTCCCCCGCGTGTTTGTAGATAAAGCAGTCAAAAAATAATATGGAGGCGGGAACATGCCCAAAACTCCCAGATTCACGGTTCTGCACGAGAAGTTTCGCGGCAAGACTTTCGATCTCGACAAGGATGTGATCTCCATCGGCCGCACGGATACCATGGATATCTGCATCAAGGATCCCAGCATCAGCGGACATCACGCCGATCTCATCAAGAGCGAACGCGACGGCCGCATCGTCTATACCCTGCGCGACAACGACAGCAGCAACGGCACCCGCGTCAACAACGTTCCCATCACCGAACAGGAACTCAAATCTTCGGATCTGATCCTCTTCGGCATGGTCGAGGTGCTGTACGACTGCGATTCCGGCGCCGAGGCCGAGGCCGACAGCTTCACCACCACCACGCATACCATCGACCTGTCGAGCATTGACAGCAACCTTTCGTCAGTCCCCAACGTGGCCAGCATGGATCCCTTCGCCGCCGTTGAGAAAAAGAGACACATCCTCGTGTCGCGCATCCTCATCGGCGTGGCGGCCCTCCTCGTTCTTGCGGGGATCGTCGTGGCCATTTTGGCCGCCATGAAGGTCGTCAATCCGGCCTCGTAGGCACAGAGAGCGCGGTCTCCAGCGGACGTGCGCGCGGTCTCACCGGACGGACGGGCAGGCGCCTTCCCGAGCGTGTCCCCCGGAAGGATGCGGTCCCTTCGCGGCGGACGCGCAATTTCCGGGGCTGCGTCCGGATCTTTCCGCCGTTTTGCGCACGGACCCCTCGATTTCCGACGGAGCAATATCATTCATTACAGATTGGAAGAAAAAGATTTTTATGAGCGACAAGAACGATCCGGAAGAAAGCCGGAATGAGAAAAAAGAGTCCGCGGGAACGCAGTCCGGAGACAGGAACGGGAACGCGTCGAAATCGCCGGTCCGCCCCCCCCGCGCCGCCATCGTCTGGCTGGTCATCCTGCTGGGGCTGGGCGCGCTTCTGCTTTTCCGCGACTTCGGCCCCAGCCGCAAGACCGATCTGAATCAGACCGAATTCGAGCAGGCTCTCTCCGCAGGAAAGATCGTCACCGCCGTTCTGGTCAGCGAAAATGACGGCGTTTTCACCGTCGAGGGCCGCATGCGTCCCGCCGGTCCCGTTCCCGCGGAGCAGGGCGCGAAAACCTCCGATCCCGCCGCCGGGACCGGGTACTACCGCTCGCGCGTGATCTTCTCCGAAAGGCTCAACGCCCTGCTGGGCAAGACCTCCGTCAAGGTGGACAGCAACAACAGCGGCCTGTGGAATTTTCTCATGGTGGGCATCCTGCCCGTGCTGATCCTCGTGGGCGTCATCTATTTCATCTCCATGCGGCAGATGCGCATGAACGGCCAGGGCGCCATGGATTTCGGCAAAAGCAAGGCCCGTATGATCCCGCCTGACGAACTCAATGTCAAGTTCGACGACATCGCCGGGGCCGACGAAGCCAAGGAGGAGATCCGGGAGATCGTCGAGTATCTGCGCGACCCCATCCGCTTTCAGCTCGTGGGCGGCAAGATCCCCAAAGGATGTCTGCTGGTGGGCGAGCCCGGAACGGGCAAGACCCTCATGGCCAAGGCAGTGGCCTGCGAAGCGGGAGTTCCCTTCTTCTCGATCAGCGGTTCGGATTTCGTCGAAATGTTCGTCGGCGTGGGCGCCAGCCGCGTGCGCGACATGTTCGCCCAGGCCCGCAAGAACACCCCCTGCCTGATCTTCATCGACGAGATCGA
>JAFTDL010000366.1 GCA_017454215.1 Lentisphaeria bacterium
AATGGCTCCTTTGCCGTTAGTTTGTTTGTCGATTAACTAATATACCATGACCTCTTTGTTTTTGCAGAACTTTATATACAATACACCTCGGCTTCGCTTGCGGTGCTCACGCTCGCCGCCTTCGGCGTCGTCTGGGCCCGGCCACCATTTTTTGCCTGATGGGCAAAAAATGACGAAGCCGCAAGGCTTCACTTCACAGCTTTTGCAACTTGCCGCAGTGCGACACCTGCGACATTCTCCGGTTGGAGAATCCCGGGGACACGGTTCGGTTTTGACGAAAAAATATTGTCCGGCTGACACAGGAAGAAACACAGAGAGGAGTTGGCCGGATCATAATCCGATCTTCGACAAATTCCGGAAAATCCGCTTCGATCTCCCGCCGGAAAACAACTTCGGCATACGACGGAATTGCCGAAAGATGCAACCGCGGCATGACGTCCCGATGCGCCCGCGTCGTTCCGTCACTCGCCGCAGACGGTGGAGATGACCGAGGCGAACTGGGGCAGAAGCTGTTTCTTGCGGCTGACCACGCCGGGCATGAAGTAAACGCCGCCTTCGCCCGAATCCCAGGGCAGAAGCGCGGCGATGCGCCGGTCGCCGCAATAAAGCAGTTTGGAATTGCCCCGCACGGCGTCGGTGACCATGAGGGCGATGAAGTCCAGCTCCTCGCTTTTGAGCCGTTTTTCCATGACCTCCGCCAGTTCGTCGCGGCGGCGTTCCAGAAGTCCCAGATTGCTCTCTTCGACCTGAGAGAGGGCGAAGTGCAGTTCCTTTTCGGTGTAATCCTTTCTGTCGGAGTCGATGACTTCGTCGGCGGGCTTGGAAGAAAGGGCCGAGTCGATGCCCGACAGGGACTCCATCAGTTCCGTTCCGCTGACGCCGGAGATCTTTTCGAGCCACTCCATGATCCGGCGGTCGAGGGGAGACGTGGTGGGCGAACGCAGATTGAGGGTGTCCGAAACGATGCCGCCTTCGAGCAGTCCGGCCAGTTCCGGGGTCAGGCTTTCGCCCGAACTTCTGAACATGGCCGCCACCAGCGTGCAGGTGCTCCCCACCACGTCCCCGGTGAAACGGATGGGTTCCCGCGTGGGCATGATGCCGATGCGGTGATGATCGACCACCTCGATGACCGGCAGTTCGGAGACGCCGGGAATGCTCTGTTCGGGTTCGTTGTGGTCCACGAGGATCACCGAAAAGGGCGGCTCCGAAGTGACGCTGTTTTTCATGACCACTCCGGCAAAGCCGGAAGCGTCGGCGACGGGAACGGCGTCCTCGGGGGAAGCGAGGATGCGGCGGCGCACGTCCCGGAGCCTGTCCTGCGGCGTGAGGGTGAACTCCTCTTCTCCGAGGCCCGAAAGTTCCGCGGGCGTGCAGAACTTGAGCCGCCGGATCACCGTGGCCGAATCGCAGGCGGTGCGCAGGATCACCACCTGACGGCGCTCGGCCTCTTCGGCAATGAGTTTCTCCACCGGACGGTCGCCGGTCACGATGAGAAGTTTCACGCCGCGCCGGAGCGCCCGCATGTGGATCTCGGGCCGGTCGCCGACGATGACGATGAGGTTGGCCCGTCCCGGCTGGGGCAGATGCTCCTCGAAACTGTCCGCGCCCATGGCGGCCACGTAGACAGAGAAATCCGTAAGTTCGTCCGCGTTGGGGTTCCGGGGCATTTTGGCGTCGATGACCCGGGCGATGAGCCTGACGGAGGAGTGGACGTGCCGCCCGGTGAGACTGCCGCCGGAATCGGTGTTGAGCCAGCGTCCCAGCAGGGCCATGGGACTGAGCATGCCAAGATAATGCCCCTCGCGCACCACGGGCAGCCGGGGATAACCCGATTTCTGCAGCATTTTGACCGCAAGATAAAGCGGCGTTCCGGCCGGAACGATCGGCACGTCCCGGTCCATGATGTCGCTCACCCGCAGGTGCAGATCGTTGCGGGTGGGCGGCAGGGGCTGACCGAAGCGTTCGAAGAGCCATTTGGCCCGTTCGGGGGGGATCCCCGGAGAGACGGCGGACACGTTTTTCATGCCCTGACGGCGGCGCAGTTCGGCAAGGGCCGCGGACGAAGCCAGACTGTCCACATCGGGATTGCGGTGTCCGGTGACGAAGATTTTTTTATTCACAGGCTTTTCTCCTTATGTATTTTCATGATCTCTTCCCCGGCCCGTTCGCGGAGGAACTGCCGGATCTCCTTCTGACTGCGGTGCGGACCGCCGCCGCAAGGGGTGTACGCTCCGGAGTGCAGCAGACGCCGGGCCTTGCAGTCGTCGGAAAAGTGCAGATCGAGGATCCGGCGCAGGATCTCCCGGCTCCGGGGATCGGAGACGGGAAAAAGCACTTCGATCCGGCGGTCGAGATTGCGGCTCATCCAGTCGGCGCTGCTGAGGTAGAACTCCGTATCGCCGCCGTTGAAGAACTCGAAGATGCGGCTGTGTTCGAGACAGCGGTCGACGATGCTCGTCACCCGCAGCCGATCCCCCTCCCGCGGAGGCCGCAGACAGCAGATGCCGCGGACAAGAAGTTCGATCTTCACCCCCGCTTCCGCGGCCCGGTGCAGACGGCGGATGATGCCGCTGTCCGAGAGACTGTTCATCTTGGCCCGGATGCGTCCCGTCTTTCCCGCCTTCGCGTGTTCGGTCTCGCGGTCGATGAGCGCATAGAACCTCTCCCGCAGATCGAAGGGCGAGACCCGGATCCTCTCCCAGTCGCCCCCCATTCCGGTATAGGCGGTGACGGCGTTGAAGAGTTTCTCCACGTCGAGACAGAGCCCGGGATCGGTGCTGAAAAGTCCGATGTCGGTGTAGACGGCGGCCGTACGGTCGTTGTAGTTGCCGGTCGAAAGATGCACGCAGCGTTTCAGCGCGCCCCCTTCCTCTCTGCGGATGATGAGCAGGGCTTTGGCATGGATCTTGAGTCCCGGAATGCCGCGGATCACCCGGGCGCCGGACTCCTCGAGGGCCTGCGCCCAGACGAAGTTGTTGCGTTCGTCGAAACGGGCCTTGAGCTCCACCACCACCGTGACCTGCTTGCCGTTTTCGGCGGCCAGCTGAAGCGCGCGGACGACGGGAGAATTGCCGCTCACCCGGTAGAGCGTCTGCTTGACGGCCAGCACGTCGGGATCGCGGGCGGCTTCCTCCAGCATGCGGACCACCGGAGAAAAACTCTGGTACGGCAGAACGGAAATGAAGGACCCCGCCCGCTTCACCGCGTCGAGGACCGGCACGCCGTCGGGCAGTTCCGGTGTTCCCGCGGGCGGCCAGGGTTCTTCGCGCAGGGAGCCGTCGGGGATCAGGTCGGCCAATGCCGCGAAGCCCTGCAGATCGAGGAAGCCCTCCGTTTCGTAACAGAACTGTCCGTCGAGTTCGAGAGCCCGGCAGAGCTGTTCGCGCAGTTCTTCCGCGCCGGGGGAGTGCTCCAGACGGATGGCGGCGCGGCCCCGGCGCAGTTCCAGCTGTCCGGCAAGGCTCTGGAGCAGATCCTCCACACTGTCGTCGGGCACCGAAAAATCCATATCCCGCGTGACCCGGAAAAGCAGCGTCTCCTCCACGGCGCACCGGGGAAAAAGTCCGGGGAGACGGTCGAGGATCAGGTCTTCCAGCAGAACGAACGCCTGTCCGGGACGGCCGTCGTCCACGGGAATGAAACGGGCCAGCACGTCGGGCACCGCGACGAGCGCGAGGAACCCGCCGTCACCCGAACGCAGACGGGCGGCCGCGCCCATGGTCCCGCTGCTCAGCACGGGAAAGGGCTGCGTCCCGTCGGGAATGAGGGGCGTCAGCACCGGCTTGACCCGGTGTTCGAAAAAACCGGCAAGCTGTGAATACACCCCGCGGGGCAGATCCTTCACGCGCCGCAGGCGGACGCCGTGCTCCTCGAGTTCGGGCAGGATGTCCTCCGCAAGGCAGCGCTGCTGGCCCGAGATCATTTCGAGGACCGCTCCGCGAAGTTTCCGCAGCTGTTCCGAAACGGTGAGCCCGGCGGAGTCGGGCAGATCGCGTCCGGCCCGCAGCAGACGGCGCAGTCCCGCGACGCGGATCATGAAGAACTCGTCGAGATTCCCCCCCGTGATGGCGAGAAAGTTCAGGCGGTCAAGAACGAAATTGCCCGGATCGCGCGCTTCCTCCAGCACCCGGCGGTTGAATTCCAGCCACGACAGTTCCCTGCTGAGAAAGAGACGCCTGTCAGCGGCTTTCACCGTCTTTGAAGAGACTGCTGAACCACGATGCCGTGTCGGGATTGTAGTAGACATAATTCTTCTTCGCGAATTTCATCATGCCTCTGGCCGTGTAGTGATCGACGCCCACGCGCAGAGTGACCCAGTCGTCGTTGCGTCCGGTCTCGCCGGGCAGTTCGGGAATGAACTTGCCGGCGTAGCGGCTGTCGACCACCAGGATCACGGGCATTTCGCGGTTGTTGCCGGCCAGCATCTGCCACTGCACCTTGCCCGCCCGGTCGAGCCGGAACTGAAGGTCGCACACATCGGGGTTGCCCGGACGGGGGATCACTTTCACCTCGCGCAGGTTCTTGCTGCTGAAATTCTGATTGGTGTTGATACACACCGTCCTGCCGTTGGGCATGGGCAGCTCCTTCTCGAGATCGCTGGCCCGGGGATACTCGACGATACTGAAGACCCCCACCACGAAACGCGGCCGGTAGTTCTCGCTGTTGGGATCGTCGTAGTTGACCGAACCGTCCTCGAGCGCCTCGCGGAACTCCTCGCACCCGGCAAGACAAAATACGGCCGCCGCCGCAAGCAGCGCCGCAAACGGAAATCTTTTCACTTTTTTCTCCTTTCTTCAGGTTTTTTTTTGCGAATATCGTGATACGAATGTATATTACACCAAAAATAAAAATATTCCAGTCGGTTTACGCGGTTTTTATGATAAAATTCACAGTTATCGGCGACCCGGTGGCCCACAGCCGGTCGCCCGGCATGCAGAACGCGGCCTTCGAACGGGCCGGCCTCGGGCGTCCCTACGTCAGGCGTCACGTGACAAGAGGGGAGCTTTCCTCATTCGTCGCCGAAGCCCGGAAACTCTTCCGCGGCGTGAACATAACCGTTCCCCACAAGGAGGCCGTCATTCCTTTTCTCGACGAGATCGATCCCGCCGCGGAACGCTGCGGCAGCGTCAACACGCTGGACATCCGCGACGGCAGAGTCAGGGGATACTCCACCGACGGGTACGGCCTCGAGTACGCACTGAGGGAGAATTTCGGCATCGCTCCCGCCGGCGGGACCTTCTGCTTCATCGGCTGCGGCGGAGCCTGCCGCGCCACGGCGCTGCATCTGGCCGAAGCCGGAGCCGGAGCGCTGCATCTGGTCAACCGCACGCCGGCCAAAGCCGAAGACATCGCCCTTGCCGTCGCCCGTCACGTCCCCGGCTGCCGGGTCGCGGTCCACGCGCTGAACGACGCGAAAGGCCTCGCGGACGCCATCGCCGATTCCGGCGTACTCATTCAGGCCACCAGTCTCGGTCTCTCCGAAGACGATCCCCCGCCTTTCGATCCCGAACTGCTGGAGGCCAACAGAAACATCGCCGTGTTCGACACCATCTACAAAAACACCCCGCTGCTGAAAAAAGCCGCCGCCTCGGGCCTGCGCTGCGCCGGAGGCAAAGCCATGCTCATCCATCAGGGCGCCGCGAGTTTCCGCATCTGGACGGGACTGGAACCCGACCTCGACGCCATGAGGACCGGGTTCGACATCACCCCCGTGACGGACGGGGACGGAGAGGAGTAAAAAATGTTTCTTTTTCAAAACATGCCGGTATCAAGTTACGACTGGTGGTTCCGGGCGGGATTCGTCTATCCCTCGTGCCTGGCTTTCGCCCTCATCGCCATTTTCGTTTTCGGCAGCTGCTGGGGGAGTTTCATCAACGTGTGCATCTGGCGGATGCCCCGCCGGGAATCGGTGGTGTCGGCTCCGTCGCACTGCACCGTCTGCGGCACGGATATCCGCTGGTACGACAATCTGCCCGTGGTGAGCTACCTCGTTCTGCGGGGCAGATGCCGGGCCTGTCACGCGCCCTACTCGTGCCGCTACTTCGTGGTGGAAGTGGTCATGGGACTGTTGTTCTGCGCCTTCTTCGTCAAGGCCGGTCTGACCAATCAGGTCCCCGGCGTTCTGGCTTCGGGCTGGATCATGCTGCTCTTCGCCATGGCCGCCGGCTGGATCGACGCCGGACACCGCATCATTCCGGACGCGCTCACTTATCCGGCCATGTTCCTCGGACTCGTCTGCGCGGGAGTCCTTCCCGAAGTGTGGGGGACGGCGAAGTGGTACAGAGCCGTGCTCCTTGCGCTGGCTTCAGGCCTCATTCCCGGACTTTTTCTCGCCGTTTTCGCCATCGTCGGGGAGAAACTTGCCGGACGCGAAGTTCTGGGCTGGGGCGACGTCAAATTCATCACGGCGACCGGCATGCTGCTGGGACTGCCGGGCGCGCTCTTCACTCTCTTCGCGGGTTCCCTCTCGGGCAGCGTGGGCGGAACGGTGTGCGCTCTGCGCCGCCGCCGGTCCCTGCGGCACACCGCCATCGCCTTCGGCCCCTTTCTCGCCGCGTCCGCCGTGCTCTGGCTCTTCGTCGGCAATCTGATCTGCCGCTGAAACGCCCCTTGATTTTCCGGAAAAAAGGAATATCTTGACGGCTGGTGAACGCCGTTTTGCAAAACGAAAGGAAGAGCCATGGATATCGTCATCGCCGGCGGAAGCGTTTCCGCGTTCGAAGCTGCCGCCGCCGCACGCAGGACCGCGCCGGAAGCCCGCATCGCCGTGTATTCGGCGGAGTCCGTCCCCCCCTACCGCCGCCCGGCCCTGCCGGGGCTGATCTGCGCCGCGGAGGCCGATGCGGAAAAAATACTCATACGGCCCCGGGATTTCTACGGAAAAAATGCCATCGAGCTTCACCTCGGCACCCGTCTCGAAACCGTTGATCCGGCGAAAAAGACGGCGGTTTTCAGCGGCGGAGCGGCGGTATCTTACGACCGTCTCGTCGTCGCCGTCGGCGGCCGGGCCTTCGTGCCCGATCTTCCCGGGGCGAAAGGCGGAAATGTCTTTTCTCTGCGCAATTTCGACGATCTCGTTTCGATCCGCGCAAAACTGGCCGCGGGCGCCCGCACGGCGGTCGTCGTGGGCGGCGGGATCCTCGGGCTCGAAGCTGTGGATGCCCTCCTCAAATGCGGCATCGGGGTGACCCTGCTGGAACAGGCCGACCGTCTGCTCAGCCGCAACATCTCTCCCGAGGACTCCCTGATGATGATGCGCGCCCTCGAAGAGATCAAAAACTTCCGGCTGGTCTGCCGGGCGGAGACCCGCGAAGTGACCGGAAAGGGCGTCGTTCTCGCCGACGGGACCCTCATTTCAGGGGATCTCGTGCTGTTTTCCACCGGGAGCCGTCCGGCGATCGACGGTTTTCTGCCTCAACTTCCCCGGGAACGGGGCCTGCTGGTCGACGACCGCATGAGGACTGGCGTCGAGGACATCTTCGCCTGCGGCGACTGCGTGCAGTTCGGCGGCAAGGTCTGCGGTCTTTACGCCATCAGCCGGGCCATGGCCGCCGTCGCCGGCGTCAACGCCGCGGGCGGCGGCACCGTCTACATGCCCAAGGCCGACGCCATCATGCTCAACACTCTGGGATTCAGAATGTCAAATGACGGAAAAGTGACGAAAAAGTGACGGCTCAAGCTCAAAAGCATTCCGTCATTTTCGATCAGGGGCTCCGTTTCCCGCGCGTGCGGGTCACAGCGGCGGAGGATGCGGGACAAGCGGGACGGGCGGGACGGAGGCGGTCTTGATGTTCCACCGGTCTCCCCCGTCCTGAAGCTCTTACGGTCTCCCGCCGCGGTATATCCGGTACGCCCGACCGCCGCGCCTTGCCGGAAAACGGCGGGTTTTCAGAAGGAGTCGGCGTCGCGGACGGACTGACGGTAGCGGGAGAAAATGGTCGATTTGGAAATGAAGCCCGCAAATTTGCCGTTCTGGTCACGGACGGGCAGATAGGTCAGGCCGTAGCGTTCGATGTTGGTCATGGCCCAGTCCAGATCGTCGTCGGACGAAACCATGCCTTTGGGTGAAGACATGAGGTCGAAGATCAGCAGCGTTCCGAAAAGCTGGGGATCGAGCATGGCGGCAAGATTCTGTTCGGGAAACACGACCCCCAGCAGAAATCCCCGCTCGTCCAGAACGGGATAGATCGCTCTGGCGGTCTCCTTCGACGCCAGCAGGCTCCCGAGTCTGGACGCGGGTTCTCCGGCCCGGAGCACCGGGTAGTTCTTTTCGAGCGACAGCCGCACGGGCAGGCGCTGAAGCATGGCGTGATCCCGGTCGCCGATGAGAAGTTTGTTTTCGATCAGGGCCTTGCGGTAGATGGATTCCGGCTCGAACCTGCGGGCGCAGAACCAGGCCACGGCGCTGGAGATCATCAGCGGCACCAGAAGGATGTATCCCCCCGTGACCTCGGCGATGAGAAACACTCCCGTGAGCGGCGCGCGCATGACCGCGGTGAAGACTCCGCACATGCCCGCGACGACGAAATTGGGCTCCTGCAGTTCGATGATCCCGGTGAGATTGACCGCCCGGGCAAAGGCGAAGCCGGTGAAAGCGCCGATGTACATCGAGGGCGCGAAAATGCCGCCGTCGCCGCCGGACTCCACGGTCAGCACCGAGGAAACCACCTTGAGCATGATGCCCGCGACGATGATCAGCGTGAGGATGAGGGCGTCGTTTCCGAGGAAACGCAGCAGCGGCGCGCTGGCCCGCAGAGCCTCCAGATCGCCGTCGAAAAGCTGGACGATGCGCAGATACCCCTGCCCCCGCAAACTGGGAAAGATCACCAGTATCACGCACAGCGCCGTTCCGCCGGCCAGCAGGCGAAGCCGGGAGTTGGGGATCCGGTGGCGGAGCTCGGCTCCCAGCCGGTAGGCCGTCCGGATGACGTAGACGCCGACAAAAGCCGAAAAGACGGCGCACAGCACATAAAAGGGCACGGCGTCGGTGCGCCAGTCCGAACCGATGGCCAGCATGGGTTCGGCGGAGCGCGAAAAGATCACCCGGTACACCACGGTGGCCACCGCGCTCGAAAGCAGCATGGGCACGAGAGCGCCCACGCTGAACTCCGGCAGAAGCACCTCGACGGCGAAGAGAACGCCGCCGATGGGACTGTTGAAGATCGCCGAGATCGCCGCGGCCGCGCCGCAGCCGATGAGCAGCAGCCGCTGTTTGCGGTCGATGTGCATGCGGCTGCCCGCGTTGGCTCCGATGGCCGCTCCCGTGAGGACGCTGGGCGCCTCAAGTCCCGCGGAGCCGCCCAGCCCCACGGCAAGGCCGCTGGAAAGGATATGGGTCCAGACCTCCCGCACCGGGATCGAGGTCTTGTGCAGATGCAGAGCGAGGATGAGAGGACTCAGGCTCTTGGCGTAGCGGACGCCTCCGAACAGCCTCTGAACGGCATACGAGAGCGCGATCCCCGCGAGGGGGGTCAGAAAGAACAGCAGACCGTATTCCGGATGGCTCCCCAGCCACTGCGTGAACCGGGCAAGCGCGAATACCAGCATTTTCAGCGCGGCGGCGGCGGCGGCCCCCGCCGTGCCGATGAGAAAGGCCATGGCGATGACCGCTCCCCGTTCTCCGAATTTCCGGCGGCAGAAGATCACCGCCCGGTGGATCTGGAGCAGACGCAGGCTCGAAAACAGTCGTTTCATTCGGCAGAATCCCCTGTATTATGATAAGATTTCATCTTCCGGCGGCCCCTTCGCGCCGGATCAGCAGAAGGTGGCAGTTCCCCGCGGAGCAGACCCTTTCGAGCCGCCCTTCGCGGAGCGCCGCGGCGGCCAGATCGAGCATGCGCCTTTTCTTTTCGAGATCCCCCTCCTGAAGGTCCACGTTGCGTTCGTCGGAGCCAATGAGCAGATAATCGCCGTCATCCAGCGCTTCGACGAATTCCCCGGGCGTCCGCGGCGGACGGACGAAGTATTTTTCCTGAAAATCCGGATCGGCGATGCTGTGCCGCCGGGGCACGTAGAGGCCGCGTTTCTCATAGAGAAGCAGGATGCGGCTTTCCGGAGGCGTACGGCCGACGGACTCCAGGATACGCGGGAAATCGGGATCCTTCTGGGCAAAGGCGAGAAAACGCAGAGGCTCGCGCCGGGCCTGCCCCGCGATGCGCCACGAAAGGAAAAAGTGTTTGAAATGGGGATAAAACGGCGTCGCCAAGGTCGCGGCGGCAACGCAGAGCAGGAGGGCATTGCGGTATTTCGATGCCAGCATCGTCGCGGAAAACGCGGCGAGCGCCGCAAGTCCGATGAAAGCGGGCAGCAGAAACCGGGTCTGCTGGGAGGTCAGGCTCCAGAAAAGGTACATGAGCAGGAGGGCCGCCGAAAAACGCGCCGCGAGACGGGCCCGGAGATGCGGCAGACGCAAACGCAGAACGGTACAAACGGCGGCCAGCATGACCAGCTGCTGAAATCCGGTCGTGACGCCGTCGTAGAGTTTGCCGGAAAAGGCCGTGAAGATCCAGCCGAAAGCCGTGCCGTACAAAGGCCCCATGCCGTAGCGGAAGGAACCAAGCAGCAGATGGTGGAGCTCCACGCTGCGGGAGGTGCCGAAAACCGCGGCGGCGAAGGGATAGACAGGATTGCCGGTACAGGCCCACACCCGGAAAAAGAAGGGCAGCGCGGCGGCCGCCGCTCCCGAAACGAACAGAAGAAGAAATTTTCTGTTTTTTTTCTCGCAGGCGCACAGGAAAAACAGGGCCAGAACGGCGCCGCCGGAAGTAAGTTTCACCGCCGCGGCGGCGCCGGAAAAGACGCCCGCAAGCATACAGGCCTGCGCCGGAGCCTTGTGCAGACGGATCAGCGCGAGAACTCCCGCCAGAACGAAAAGAGCCGCGGCGTTTTCGGCGTAGACGGCCCGGTTGACGACGAGGAACAGGGGCGAAAGGACCACGGCTGCCGTGAATACCGCCGCCGACTTTTTGCCGAAAACGGAGAGGGACGAAAAGAGCGTTCCGGAGATGACCGCGCCGAGAAGAGCGTTGAAAAGCCGGGGGAAACTCAGTCCCCCGAGGGTGTATCCGCCGAGGAGAAAACTCTGGAGCAGTCCCGGCCAGGCGCTGTAGGGATCGTCGGCAAGCACAGCCTGGGAACCGTTCTGCAGATAGCGCGAAAGCAGTTCGATCTGGTAGACCTGTTCGTCCCAGCCGTAAGGCGGCAGCAGGGCGGCGCCGAGGAAAAGCAGAAAAAGCGCACTTCCGCAGACAACGGCGGCGGGAGCTTTTCTGAAATCGCGTTCCAGCAGGCAGCCGCCGAAGACGGCGGGAGGGACAAGAACGAAATACGCGGCGTACAGGCCCGTCCGGCCGCGGGGCAGCGGCAGAAGCAGAAGCGAAAGAAGGGCGATCACGACCATGCCGAGGGAAAAGGCGAGGACGTCGCACCGCCTCGTCAGCGCGCCGCCGATCCCCAGAGCGGCCAGAGCGAAGAGGACGCAGACCGCGAGGGCGGGAAAGACCTGCCCCTGCATCTGAAGGATGTAGTCCGCCGTGCTCATTTCCCGTCGCCGCTATTTTTCAGGGGACTGTCGTCCAGCTCCTGATTGCGGAGCAGCAGGGGGAAATCCCCGATGTCGAGCCCGCGCATTTTCATCAGGGCGGCAAAGCGGGCGTTTTCTCCGGCGATGCTCCGGCTGTCCGAGGCCATCCGGCGCAGGACCGAAAGCCGCAGTCCCGAAGCAATGGCGCTGAAGGGGTAATTGGCCAGCTCCGCGTCGAAATATTTGACGGATCGTGCCAGATCGCCCTTGACGGCATAGGCCCGGGCCAGCAGAGCATTGCTGTGATAGACCAGCGGCAGTCCCGTTTCACGGGGGATGCGTTCCAGAAGGGCGATGGCGCCGTCGGGGTTGCGGAAATCGAAAAGCTCCACCGCGCCGGCGGTGTAGAGCGCGGCGGGCGTGACATGACACTTCAGACTTTTTTCGAGATATTTTCTTGCCTCAGCGGACCTCTTCTCCATGAGCAGAAGCCGGGCGCGGCGCAGATGCCCCGTGCTCAGACAGAGACCGGCCGCCATGACCGCGGCGGCGGCGAGTCCGGCGGTCCCGGCAAGGAACAGCGGTATCTTCGCAGGAGACAGGCCGAAGCTCCGGGGCGCGCGGGAAACGCCTCCGGCGGCCACGGCGCCCGCGCCGAGCAGGAACCAGCATCCCGTGAGAGGCACACTCAGAAGGACGTCGAACTGCCCGTGGATCGCCAGCAGGAGGACGGTCCACCCCAGCCACAGTCCGACTCTGTCGCGGAACCGGATGCCGCGCAGGACGCACAGAAGCAGCATGATGAAAAACACCGCGCCCGCCAGTCCGTAACCTGCGGCGTAGTTGAAAAGCTCATTGTGCGGATGCGGATGGCGCGCCGCCGCAAAGGGCGTGAAATAATAGACTTCGGGCAGATAGGGCAGCACCATGCTCTCGAAACGGTCGGGCCCCGTGCCCAGCGGGAAGTTGGCCAGCAGAAAGTCGAAACTGCCCCGCCACAGCTGGAACCGGGAATCGCGGATGCTGTTGAACATCTTTCCGGCCGAGCCGATGAAAAGCACCAGCGTCAGCGCCGCCGCCCACAGGGCGAAGGCCCAGCGCCGGGCGGGCATGATGTTGCGGAAAACCAGAATGATGACCGTCGCGCCGATGATCCCGGCAAAGGTCCCCCGGGGAGCGATCTCGGGGTACGCGAGCGAAAACACGGTCAGCGCCAGCGTGATGACCGTCAGCGCCGCGAGTCCCGCCCGGCGGACGCTCCACGAGGGAACGAGAAAAAAGCACCCCGAAAGCGTGACGGCGAGAAGCGAAAAATTCCAGTTCCAGTTGCCGGCCCAGCCGGAAAAATCCGCCGACCGGCAGGTGACGGCGAGGACCGGCGGAAACAGCGCCGCGGCGAACAGCGGGAAAAATCTTTTGAGTTCGTTCGAGAAAACCGCTCCGGCCAGCGGCAGAAAAAAGTAGAACCCCGCCGTGCAGAGCAGTTCGGGGGGACCGCCGTAGAGCAGCTGCTGAAGTCCGGAAACGCAGACTCCCGCGACGGCGAAGATCAGCAGAAAGCGCAGACGGACAACGGCCCAGATCCGGCCCAGCCGTTCGGGGAAGAACAGCACGACCGCCGGAGCGCAGAGCCCGAGGACCTGCAGGGAGACGAGCTGGACTTCGCCCCACATCGGCACCGCGCCGGTCAATAACTTTTTCCACACCAGAGGATAGGAAAAAAGAGGCAGGACGAGCAGAAACACCGCCGCACAGGCCGCAAATGAAAAATTTTTCGTTTTGGAGAGGGGATCCATGTTCACAGTTCCAGCATCAGGGTCACGGGACCGTCATTGCAGATCTCGACGGCCATGTCGGCTCCGAACTCCCCGGTCTCCACGGGGACGCCGCACTTTTCGAGGGTGGAAATGAATCTTTCGTAGCACGGCACGGCCAGTTCCGGCCGGGCCGCGCCCGAAAAGGAGGGCCGGTTGCCCCGCGAGGTATCGGCGTAAAGCGTGAACTGCGACACGACCAGAACGGAGCCGCCGACCTGCCGGATATCGAGGTTGATCTTGCCGTTTTCATCCTCGAAGCACCGGAGGGAAACGCATTTTTCGGCCAGTTTTCCGGCGGTCTCGACGGAATCTCCCGCGGAAACGCCGAAAAGGATCACCAGTCCGCGCCCGATGCGGCCTTTGGTGTACACGGCGCCGTCCGGACGCCTGATGTCCACTTTGCCGGAAGTGACGCGCTGGACCAGTGCCCTCATCGGATCAGCCTTGTGAACTCGTTTCTCGTGGCGAGACTGGAGCGGAAACTGCCCTGCATGGAACTGGTGGTCGTCACGGAGTTCTGCTTTTCGACCCCGCGCATCTGCATGCAGAGGTGCTGCGCCTCGATGACGACCCCCACGCCCTCGGCGTCGAGGGTATCCATGAGCGCCGAAGCGATCTCGCTGGTCATGCGCTCCTGTATCTGGAGGCGGCGGGCAAACATGTCCACGATCCGGGCCACCTTGCTCAGGCCGAGGATCTTCTTCTGGGGGATGTATCCCACGTGGCACTTGCCGAAAAACGGCAGCATGTGATGTTCGCACAGGCTGAAGAACTCGATGTCGCGCACGATGACCATGTCGTCGGAAACGGCGTCGAACAGAGCGCCGTTGACCACGTCTTCCAGTTTCTGCCCGTAGCCGCGGGTGAGAAAACGCAGACTCGTCTCGACTCGTTCGGGGGTCTTCAGCAGCCCCTGCCGGTCGGGGTCCTCGCCAAGGGAAACCAGCATCTGTCGGATCAAATCCTGCATGGCCGTCACCGTTTGGAGATCACGTCTTTCTGATAGCGCTCGATCTCGGCGTACCAGTCGAAGGCTCCCGGCACGCCGCAGCGGCGGCAGTATTCGTTCCAGACGGCGGCGAAAGGCAGGGTCCGGCACTCTTCGAGGAGGGCCAGACGGCGGGCGTTGTCGCCGGCGTTTTCGGCCGCGGCCAGCAGGGAGGCCGGTTCCAGAGCCGCCAGCAGCAGGGCCTTGCGCATGTTGCGGCCGCCGACGGCCCACGCGGCGATGCGGTCGATGGAGCCGTCGAAATAATCCAGCCCGATGTGGACCCGGCGGTCGTAATCGTGGCGGATGATCTCCTGCGCGATGGCCAGAAGTTCGTCGCTGAGGGTGACCACGTGGTCGCTGTCCCAGCGGACGCCGCGGCTCACGTGCAGAAGGATCTCGTCGAGAAAGAGCAGACAGCTGGAGATCTTGTCCGAAATGACCTCGGTGGGATGGAAGTGACCGGCGTCGAGGCACAGCAGTTTGCCGCGGCTCACGGCATAGCCCATGTAGAACTCGTGGGAGCCCACGGTGCAGCTTTCGGCCCCGATGCCGAAAAGTTTGGACTCCACGGCGTCGAGGTTGTACTCCCGGGGTATCGCCTCTGCGAAGATCCTGTCGAGGGCGTCGCGCAGGCGCTCGCGGGCGGCGAGCCGGTCAAAGGGGGTGTCTTTGAACCCGTCGGGGAACCAGTAGTTGGTCACGCAGGGGGTGCCGAGGGTTTTTCCCATGCCGGCGGCGATCTCGCGGCAGGCGATGCAGTGGCGGATCCAGAAATCGCGGATCCCCGCGTCGGCGTTGGAAACGGTGAAGCCGTCGGAGGCCAGCGGATGCGAAAAACAGGTGGGATTGAAGTCAAGTCCGGAACCGTTGGCCCGGGCCCAGTCGATCCAGCGCGAGAAATGTTCGATGCCCAGCTCGTCGCGGCTGACTTTTCTGCCGTTGGTCTCGGCGTAGATGGCATGCACGTTGAGCCGTTTGGGACCGGGGATGAGTTTCCACGCCGTATCGAGGTCGGCGCGCAGTTCGTCGGCGTTGCGCGCCCGGCCGGGATGATGCCCCGTCACCGCGATGCCGCCGTCGAGAGCGCTGTTGTTCTCGAAGCCGTTGACGTCGTCGCCCTGCCAGCAGTGGATGCTGACCGGGATCCTGTCCACCCGTGCCAGCGCGGATTCCACGTCGACGCCCAGCGCCGCATAAGCCTCTTCGGCCAGTTCGAAAGCACCCATTTCCCAATACTCCCTTCCTTGTATCGTCCGTTCGGATGTCGAAAAACGTCTGCACAAATGATAATATACCCCGGGAACCCCTTTTTTGCAATTTTTCTTCTCCGCGCACGACAACCCGGGAAGGCGCCCGGCGGTCCCGCCGAAACTCCCGGCAGGGCCGTCCCGCGCGGAAAAATTCCGAAAATCTCCGGTCCCGGCGCCGGTTTTCATTTGGAATTTCGGCGGATCGAGTTATGTTATTAGAGAGACATTCCGCACAGAAAGGAGTTCGCCTTATGAATATGTTCGGTCAGGAAGCGCCGGCAATGTACGGTCCGGAGACCGTCGCACTGCAGAACGCGTTTGTCAACAGAGTGTTCGGATGGATGACCGCGGGCCTTGCCCTGACGGGCTTCATCGCGTGGTACGTCGCCTCGCGCTTCGCCGCCGAGGTCGTGAAGCATTCGGGACTGTATCTTGTTCTCGTTCTGCTGGAGCTCGCCGTGGTCATCGGCCTCTCGTTCGCCCTCAAAAAGATCAGCGCGTCCCTGGCGCTGGCGGGGTTCCTCTTCTTCGCCGCGCTGAACGGCGTCACCCTGTCGTGGATCTTCATCGTCTACGACCCCACCTCCATCGTGAAGACCTTTCTGGCCACCAGCGCCACCTTCGGCGCCATGGGACTCTACGGTTATCTCACCAAAAGAGACCTGACCACGCTGGGCAGTCTCTGCTTCATGGGACTTTTCGGCATCATCATCGCTTCTCTGGTCAATCTGATCTGGCCCAACAACACGGTGGGCTTCGTCATATCCATCATCGGCGTGCTGATCTTCGTGGGGCTCGTCGCCTACGACACCCAGAAGATCAAACAGATGGCGCTGGCTGCGGGCGAAGGGGCCTTCGAGGAGGAGACCGGCAAAAAGTATGCGATCTTCGGCGCGCTCACGCTGTATCTGGATTTCGTCAACCTGTTTTTGTATATCCTGCGTCTCTTCGGAAGCCGCAAGTAAGAGAAAGAAGATCATGAAAATCCTCGTCACCGCCGGACCCACCCGGGAACGGCTGGATCCCGTGCGTTACATTTCGAACCGTTCCACCGGCAAAATGGGTTACGCGGCAGCCTGTGCCGCCCGCGACGCGGGGCACGAAGTCACCCTCGTCTCCGGCCCCGTGGCCCTGCCCGCGCCGGAAGGGGTCGCCCTTGTCCGGGTTGAGTCGGCCGCGGAAATGGCCGCCGCCGTGTTCGACGCCTTTCCCCGGCAGGATCTCGTCATCATGGCCGCCGCCGTGGCCGACTACCGCCCCGTGGAGATATCGGAGCACAAGATCAAAAAACAGAAGGGCGATCTGCTGCTGCGTCTGGAGCGCACCACCGACATCCTTTCCGAACTGGGCGCAAGGAAACGGCCGGGCCAGCTGCTGGCCGGATTCGCCGCCGAGTCCGAGAATCTGCTGGAGAACGCCCGGAAAAAACTGGCGTCGAAACAGCTGGACTGGATCGCGGCCAACTCCGTCGCGGACGGCTTCGCCACCGACACGAACACCATCGTACTGCTGGGACGCGACGGCTCCGAAACGGTCATCGGTCCGGATACCAAGCTCCGCGTCGCGGCAAAACTCGTCGATATGATAACTTCCCCCGGAAAAACAAAATAAAGAGCCCGAAAACATGAAAACAACGCTTCTCGTCTCCGCCGCAGTATTCTGTTCCTGTTCCTTCGCCGCGCTTCCCGCCGCCCGGCCCCTGCCCGCGCCCGTCCGCACCGGCGGGATGCCCCTGCAGCAGGCTCTCAACGCCCGCAGGACCATCCGCAGCTACAAGGCCGACGCGCTCACCGATCAGCAGATCAGCGATCTGCTGTGGTCCGCCAACGGCGTCAACCGCAATGACGGCAAGCGCACCGCTCCCAGCGCGGTGAACAGAAAAGAGATCAATCTCCATTACCTCACGGCCGGGGGCGCGTTCGCGTACGATCCCGAAACCAACCGGGTGACGAAGGTCTCCGACGAGGATCTGCGCAAGTGGGCGGGCCGCTTCAAAGCCCCGGTGTACATCGTGCTTTCGGCCGATCTCAAGCGCGCGGCCAGCCGTCATTACGCGGTCATGGACACCGGATACGTGAGCCAGAACATCTACCTGCACTGCGCTTCTGCCGGACTGGGGACCTGCGCCATCGGCAGTTTCAGCCGCATCAAGGGCGGCGAAAAAGGCAAACTTCTGCATGACAAACTGGGCATGTCCGAGACCGAGGAGATCCTGCTGACCCATTCCGTCGGGATCCCCGATGAGGAGTAAAAACACGGTAAACCGTCCATTTTCATTCAAAGAGGAGGTGTGAAAAATGGAGACTAAAGATATCCAGCAGCTTCAGGAACAGGTCAGGATCGGCGTGTCGCCGCTCCAACTGGTCAAGGCCGAGATGGGAAGGATCATTTCCGGTCAGAGCGAACTCATCGACCGTATGCTTCTGGCGCTGGTCACCAACGGGCACATTCTGCTCGAAGGCGTGCCGGGACTGGCCAAAACGCTGGCGGTGAAGACCCTGGCCCGGACCCTCGACGGCACCTTCGCCCGTCTGCAGTTCACCCCCGATCTGCTGCCCGCCGACCTGATCGGGACGAAGATCTACAACGCGTCGACGGGCGAGTTCGCCACCAAGACCGGTCCCGTGTTCGCCAACATCGTGCTGGCCGACGAGATCAACCGCGCTCCGGCCAAGGTGCAGAGCGCCCTTCTCGAAGCCATGCAGGAGAAACAGGTCACCATCGGCGGCGAACGCTTTGCCCTGCCGCAGCCCTTCCTCGTCATGGCGACCCAGAACCCCATCGAACAGGAGGGGACCTATCCCCTGCCCGAGGCCCAGCTGGACCGTTTCATGTTCAAACTCAAGGTGGACTATCCTGTGCGGGGCGAGGAGCGCGCAGTCATCGACCGCATGGCCCATCCGGCTCCGGAACTGGATGCCGTCGCCGTGGCCTCGCTGGAGGCCGTCGAAAACGCCCGGCAGCTGGTCGATAAGATCTACATCGACGAAAAGATCGTGGAGTACATCCTCGATCTCGTCATCGCCACCCGTCCCGGACGCAAGGCGGAACTCTCCTCGCGTCAGAGCGCCGCCAGACTGGACGACATCACGGGTCTGCTCAGTTTCGGGGCCAGTCCCCGGGCCTCCATCGCGCTGGCGCTGGCCGCGCGGGGTTACGCCATGCTTCAGGGCCGGGCCTACGTGCTGCCGCAGGACGTCAAGGAACTGGCTCCCGACGTGCTCCGGCACAGGATCATCCTCTCTTACGAAGCCGAGGCCGAAGGGATCGACACCGACGCCGTCATCTCCCGTCTGCTGGCCGAACTGCGCACGCCCTGATCCTGTCCTCGGGAGGTGACGTCATGCTGCCTGTGGAATTGGCAAAGCAGATACGTCTGCTGGAGATCCGCACGACAAGGATCGTCGACGAGATCACCGGCGGCGCATACCGCAGCGCCTTCAAGGGGCGCGGGATCGAGTTCGACGAGGTCCGGGAGTACAGCCTCGACGACGACGTCCGCGCCATCGACTGGAACGTCTCCGCGAGGATGGGCGCTCCGTATGTGAAGAAATTCGTCGAAGAACGGGAACTCAACGTTCTGCTTCTCGTGGACGTGTCGGCCTCGGGAGCCTTCGGCTCCGCCGAAAAGACCAAGCGGCGCACCGCGGCGGAACTGGCCGCCCTGCTCGCTTTCAGCGCCGGAAACAGCGGCGACAAGGTCGGTCTGCTCATGTTCAGCGACAGGATCGAGCTTTATGTGCCGCCCCGCTCAGGAAGACGGCACACGCTGCGGCTGATCCGTGAAATGCTCTGTTTCAAGCCTCAAAGCCGCGGCACCGACATCGACCTCGCGCTCCGGGAGTCGCTGCAGCTGCTCACCAAAAAAAGCGTGATATTTCTGCTCAGCGACCTCATCGGTCCCGAAGCCTTTGCCCGCAATCTCAAGTTGCTCAACCGCAAACACGACGTGGTGGCGCTGGAGCTCTTCGACCCGGTGGAGATCCATTGGCCGGTGAGCGCGCCCGTCATGGTGGAGGACGCCGAGACCGGAGAACTGGTCCGCTTCGGCGGACGCCGCGATCTTGCCGCCCTGCAGGAACAGCTCGGGCGCACCCATGAGCTCAAGCGCGAGGTCTGCCGCGCCGCAAGGGTCGATCTTGTCGAGATCAGAAGCGGAGGCGATGTGCTCAAACCCGTGATCGATTTCTTTGCCCGGCGCAGAAAACGCATTTCCGGCGGCGCGGGGAGGTGACCATGAAAAAGTTTTTTCACATTCTGTCGGCGGCGTTCTGCATCGCCGCCGCGGCAGCCGTGCTTCTTTTCGCCGCCGCTTATCTGGCGAGCCGGAAACAGGCCGTCGAGGTGACGGACCCGGCGGTGAAACTCACGCCCGATTCGGGCGCGGGACTGGGAGAGGACGTTTCGGCCGAAGTCGACATCCCCCTGCCGCTCTGTTGCGGGGTGGACAATGTCAGCGTCACGCCCCCGCCCGGCACGGTGACTTCGGGTTCCCCCCTCATCACCTGGCACAAACTGCGGTTTACCGGAAGAAACTGGCGGATCAGAACGGTTTTGCGTCCCGTCCGTCCCGGCCGCACCGCGGCGGGAAAACTTCAGTTCGAAGTGCGCCGCGGCGGAGAAGCGCCCCGGACCTTTACGGCGGCGATCCCCGAATTCGACGTGCGCGAGACCGTCGGCGCGGATAAACTCGAACTGGCCTCCGCCGTAGAGGTCCGCAAAGGATTTCCGCGGCGGCTCGGCTGGCTTCTGCCGCTTGCGGTGCTCGCCGCCGCCGGACTCGTTCTGTACCTGAAGCGTCCCCGCAAGATCCGGGAACTGACCGAATGGGAACGGACCGTCAGAGAATTCACCGACCTGAAAAAGCAGATCTCTTCGGGCGCTCTTCCGCCGGACCGGGCCTTCATCGGTCTGGTGGAACTCATGCGCCGCTATCTGGAACGCCGCTTCGGACTGCCCGTGACCCGGCGCACGGCTCAGGAATTCATCACCATCATGGACCGCTGCGGGGACCGTCTCCCCGAAGAGTCCCGGCCGTTCCTGCGGGAATTCCTCACCACGGCCGATCTGGTGAAGTTCGCCAAAGTCGTTCCCGAAGCCTCTCTCGTCGACCGTTCGGCCGAGAACGCGGAGCTTTTCATCACTCACACCCGGCCCGAAAGCGAGGTGAAAAATGTTTGAATTCGCCTATCCATGGGTCCTGTTTTTCCTGCTGCTGCTGCTGCCGTTTTTCTACATGCTGGAGCGCTTCTGGCGCAGGAGACCTTCGGTCATCGTGTCGCAGACCGGACCTTTCACGGCGGTGGCGCACAAGCGGTTCATGCCGACTTTTCAGGAGGGATGCCGCCTTCTGGCCGTGACGCTGATGATCGTTTCTCTGGCCCGTCCCCGCACGGGAGATGAAAAGATCGTCATCCGGGCGCAGGGCATCGACATGATCCTTGCCCTTGACATGTCCGGCAGCATGCGCGCCTACGATGTGCCCAAGGGCATGACCGACGCCCGCAAACTGCTGGACGCGATCAACTCCGGAAGCGTCAGAAACCGGATCGAAGTGGCAAAAAAAGAGATCCGGCGCTTCATCGAAAAACGTCCCAACGACCGCATCGGCCTGCTGGGATTCGCCGACCTGGCCTACAGTTTCGCGCCGCCGACCCTCGACCACGCGTGGCTGCTGACCCAGCTCGACCGCCTGCAGCCGGGCATGATCGGCGATGCCACCGGCATCGCTTCGCCCATCGGTTCGGCGGTCAGCCGTCTGAAGAACTCTCCGGTGCCCCGCCGGGTGCTGGTCCTCTTCACCGACGGCGCCAACACCGCCGCCAACCGGCTCACTCCGGAACAGGCCGCGAAACTGGCCAGGGACTTCGACATCATCATCCACACCGTGGGCATCGGCAGTCCCGACGCCTACGTGCTCGACAACACCTTCGGCACCCGTTTCATTCCCGCGGGCGGCAACTTCGACGAGAAGCTGCTGCGCACCATCGCGGAAACCACCGGCGGAAGTTATTTTCAGGCCGACGACGCCCCCGCCCTGCGCAAGGTCATGGATGAGATCGACAAGATGGAGAAGACCACCGTCGAACAGCCCAAATATGTGGAGTACAGAGAGTTCGCTCCCAAGATCGCTCTCTTCGCCGCGGGACTTCTGCTGCTGGCCTTCGTCGCCGAGACCACCTGGGCCATGAGACTGCCGTGACATGAAAAGGGACCGTCCTGCAGGAATATGGCATTTCCCCGCCGCTGCGGCGGCGGTCCTGCTTGCGGTGCTGGCGAATTTTTCGTGTGTTCTGCGGGCGGAGGTGTTTCTGCTGCGTCCCCTCGGCTCCCGCGGGAACGGCGGAAGAGACGTCCCGGCCCTGCCCCTCGCCGCAGCGCTGCCCGGACTGGAAAACGCTTCTCCCCTGCTCCGGGAGCCCCTCAGAGTCAACGGCCGCAGTTTCACCCTCGAACTCTTCCGCTCCGGCGCGGATTTCGACGAAATGCGGCGTTTTCTCCAAAGCCGGGGTGTCCATTTCGCCGAGTCTCACGACACTCTGCGCTGTGCGGCGAAAATGCCCGACGGCTCCGTCGAACGGCTGCTTCTGGTGCGTTCTCCCGGCCGCGGTCCGGCGACGGTGTTCCGCATCGCGGGGCCGCCGGGGATCCCTCCCGTGCCGTCCTGGCCGAAGGAACTGCCGGGTCTGCCTCCCGGCGCCCGTCCGGTCCAGGTCATCGAGCTTCTGAAAAGCCGCAGTGTTTACGGCATTTTCGAGAACGCCGGCGGCGACGGCCGCTCCGCTTTCCGGAGCGTGGACTCCTCTTTGCGCGCCCGTTCCTGGCTCCCCGCGGGCAACGAGGGCTCCCCCCTCATCGGCGGCAGCGGCGACATGTATTTCAACCGCAGGGAGAAGCGCCTTCTCTGGGTCACTTTCGACGACGACGGCCGGGGGGCGTTCTACAGCCGGTCCTTGAACTCCCGGGGCGACATGCCCCGTTCCTTGTGATACAGCCGCGAGAAGTAGTGCGCGTCTTCGATCCCCACGGCGTTGGCGACCTCCCGGACGGGCGTGTCCGGCGAAGCGCGCCAGAGTTCCTCCGCCCGCCTGAGCCGCAGCTGGATCACCAGACGCTTGAACGAGGTGTCGTACTTGTCGTGGAGAAAATGCTCCAGTCCCGAAGCGCTGATGTGGAGGTGGTTCGCCGCCTGCGCAAGGGTGAGCCGTCCCGCGAGATTGTCGCCGATATAGCAGACCAGCCGCCGGTAGCGCAGATTTTCGGAAAAGGAGATGAGTTCCCTGTCCACGATGTACTCGATGAGCGCATGGAGCATGTCCTTCATGCACTCCGTCTCCTGCGGCGTGAAGCGGGGCAGTTCCAGATAGCGGCGGATCATTTCGGGATCGTCCCTGATGAAGTCGGGGATATCGTCCGATATCCGGAACTGGCCCAGTCCGACGAAGCCCGCGATCTCGTCCAGCACCCGGATGGGCGCGATGATCTCGGTCAGTCCCGCGTGGCACCGGTAGGAACAGAGTTTTCCGGTCCTGCGGGTGAATTCCTGCATTTTCCTGTCCAGCTTCTGGCAGGTCTCGAGAGAGAAATACTTTTTCTGCACGATGGAGCAGAAGGGGCTCACGCTGCAGTCGCGTCCGCGCTTGAGGATCTCGCCCCCCGCGGAGTAGAAGATCACCTGCGTCTTGATGATGGCGGCGAAACTGTCCAGCAGACGGCAGACCTCTCTGCTCAGCAGCACGTCCAGCGAAACATGACCGTTCATGGCGCCTCCGGAAGGGAAGATTTTCAGAACACGTAGGTGTATCCGTCCTCGGCGATGATGACGGGACGGCCCCACGCCTTCTCCGCCCGCGCCCGGGCGCCCTCGCAGTCGCCGAGGATCTCGCGTCCGGAGTGGATGAACATGATCTCTTTGACCTTGGCCCCGTCCTTCCTGAGCCCGGCACAGATGTCCGAAGCCTTGTGATGCCCCGTCTCGATCATCAGCAGATCGCAGCCGTCAAGCCAGTCGCCCAGATCGCGGTAGGTCTTGACGTCTCCGGAGTAGACGATCCTGCGCTTCCCCGCCGTGATGCGGAAACTGAACGAGGTGTAGACGTCGGCTTCTTTCCGCTGGATGTGATAGTTGTGCCGCGCTTCGACTTTGATGTTGCCGTCGTCGAAGATCGTTCCGTCGGCAATGAGGCGCGGCTTGAACTCCATCCGCGAGACGCCGCCCAGTCTGGTCATGGCGAAGACCGCGTCCCACATTTTCATTTCGGGCACGAAGACCGTGATCTCCGGCGCGGAGAGGCCGCGCATGAACACCAGTTTGCGGATGTTCCAGAAAAAGTCCGGCAGTCCGCCCACGTGGTCCCGGTGGGGATGCGAAATGAAGATCGTGCGGATGTTCGTGATGTCGATGCCCGAAAGATGCGCCGTGCGGCAGCTTCCCGATCCGGCGTCGAAAAGATACAGCCTGCCGTTGACCTCGAAAAGGCACGAAGCGTACTGCCGCGTCGGCATCGGCTCCGTCCCCGCCCCCGTTCCCAGCGTGTGTACGGACACCGCGGGAAGCTCCTTTTCCGTTGACTTTCTCAATGTGACCACCCTGTTTTTGAACGTATCCGCCGGATGAGGCGGCGCGGCGCAGAGCCCCGCGGCCGACAGAATGAAAGAAAATGCGATGATCCGGACGATCGTGGAATCCATACCCCCTCCGTTTCTTCTCCGGAAAGCTCTGTTCCCCCCGCACGGGCCGGCGGATCCGTTCCCAAAACACTCCGCTTTTTCCGCGAAAAGAGGGTCTCCCTTCCCCCGGAACCGCCGGACTTTATCGGAAACAGAGCTTTCCGGAAAACCGTTTTTTTGTCCGAAGTGCTCCGTTCACGTCGATAATTTAGCACAAATTGCAGAAAAATCCACCAAAAGACGGATATTTCCATTGCTTTTCCCTTTTTGAACGGGTATAATATGTCGGAAGGAAAGTTGCGAAACCGTGCCGTGCGCACAAAAGAAAGGAAAAGGGCAAAATGAAAAAAGTGAGAGTTGGTTTGATCGGACTGGGCTTCATGGGCAGCACGCACTTCAGGATCTACCGCGAACTGGAAGACGCACAGATCGTCGCCCTCGCGGACGTGGATCCCCGCAAGCGCGCCGGAGACGTCTCGAGCGTCATCGGCAACATCGGCAACGCCGACAACTCCCAGCCGCTGGATATGACCGGCGTCAAAACCTATGACAACGGCTACGACCTCATCAAGGATCCCGACGTCGACGTGGTCGACATCTGCGTTCCCACCCCCGATCACGCGGGATTGATCGTCGCCGCCCTCGACGCGGGCAAGCACGTCTTCGCCGAAAAACCCTTCGCCAGAAACCTCGAGCAGGCCGCCCAGATCAAGGCCGCTTACGCCCGGGCGAAAACCTATCTCAACTTCGGCATGTGCGTCCGCAGCTGGCCCGAATACCGCTACGCCTACGAACAGTACACCGCCGGAGCCTACGGGAAACTGCTTTCGGCCACCTTCCGCCGCCTCTCCCCCAGCATCGCCGGAAACAACTGGGACGACTGGTTCATGGACGGCAAACGCTCCGGCGGCGCCCTTCTTGACATGCACCTCCACGACACCGATCAGGTGCGCTACTTCTTCGGCCGTCCCAAGGCCGTGACCTCCGTGGGCGTCACCGGCGGCGTCAGCAAGGACGCCGTGGACCACGTCATCACCTTCTTCCACTACGACGACGGCACGGTCGT
>JAFTDL010000367.1 GCA_017454215.1 Lentisphaeria bacterium
CGACACTGAACTGCGGCGGCACGGCGTGGTTCGACAGGATCGAACTCAAAAAGGTGAGCGATTCTTCCGGAAAGACCTCTTTCCGCCGGATCGACGGCAAAACGGTCCGCGAGGCGGCGTTTTATCCGCTGGGGACGGCGGGATTTTTCCGGCCGGGGGAAGAAATAAAACTTCACCTCGACCTCGCCGGAAGCGGGGACCTTGCCTATCTCGTCCGCGTCAAAGACTATTCCGGGCACGAGGCCGCCAAACCCCTGACGGGAAAGGCGCAACTGCCGGGACGGACGGTGCTGACGCTGCCCGGACAGAAAAACGGATACTACATCGCCGAAGCGGAATTGCTCCGGGATAAAAAAAAAATCGGCTTCATCCAGTGCGGTCTAGTCGTCGCGCCTGAGATCCCGCGGCGCGATCCGTTTTTTCAGTTCGGCTTCGGCGTCTACCCTGAACTTTACGATGCGTACAAGCGGGTCGGGGCCGGGGCGATCGCGCTCAAACTCAAGTCCATGGATATGGTTTCCGCGGCCGACCCCGCCCGGTATGTGGACCGGGTGCTGGACAGGAACGCAAAATTTTGGGAGTCGGGCGATTTCGTCCCCCTCTTTTCCATCGGCGCCACACTGCGCAAGAGCGCTGATCCCGAAGCCGTCGCGGCGGGGAAACCCATCCTGACCGACAAGGCCGTTGACAAGATTCTCAAGGGGCTCGCCCGCGCCGCGGAACGGACGAAAGGCCGCATCAAAGAGTGGAGCGTCGGCAGTGAGATCCCTTCCGGCGCGACGATCCCGCGCTATGCGGGGACGTGGTGCGAATCCATGTTCAACTGCATGTCCATCGTCCGCATGGCTTCGCGGATCGCCAGAAAAGCCGATCCCAAGATCAGGTTTTTCTGGGGCGGCAACAACATCCAGCGTTACACGCAGACCGTCGAGAGCATCGTTTTCGGGGACTTGGTCAGGGAGGTCGACGGGTATTTCATCGACGCCTACACCGGCAACTGGGATATGACGCTGGGCGGGTACTCCATCCCCGAGCGTTCCCTGCGGTCGTTTTACAAGGAGGCTTCCGAACTTTCCAAGAACATGGGGAAGGGGAAATACATCAAAAACGACGAGACGGGATACGCCATCAACTACGGCGCCCCCTACGACCGGGGACTCGCCGCAGTGCAGGCCGAACTCACGGCCCGGACCATCATCCTCACGAAGGCCGCGCCCGTGCTGAGTTTCGAACTGCACATGCCTTCCTGGCACTCCAATTTGGCGGGTCTCAAAGACGACAGCCGGATAATGACCACCATCTGGAAGCCCGTGCTCTTCGGCAAAGAGATCCATGACGTGCCTCTGCCCGGCGGAGCGGCCTACGTCACGGCGGCCCGGCTGCTGGCTTTTGCCCGGATCGAAAAGGAGATCGTTTCGGGCATGAATTACGCCTGCATCTTCACGAAGGAGGACGGCAAAACGCTGGCCGCCGTCTGGAACACCGAAGCGAAATTACCCGTCGTCCTCGACTTTCCCCGTGAGGTCGAACTTACCGATATGACGGGGTCCGGCTCCCGGCTGCCCGGCGGCAGAAACGCGCTCGTTCTTTCCCCCGCGCCTCTTTATCTGGCGTGTGCTTCCGCACCCGCCGAACTTGCGGCGGCCCTCGAAAAAGCTTTTGCCGGAGCCGTTCCCGCGCTGAAGGGGGCCGCAAAGCGGCACAGCCGGGAGAAAATGACGGTGTTCGTCATGAATCCGGGCGGTTCGCCTGCCGATGTCACCCTGAAAGGCGACGGCAGAGTGCTCGCCGCGGGCAAGGCCGCGCCCGGGATCAGCAGATTTCAGATCCCCGTCTGCGGCAAACTCGAACTCGTTTCCGGGGACCGCACGGAGATCCTCTCTCAGGACAAAACCTTCATCACCGTGAAGAAGCTGGCTAAAAAGCCCGTTTTCGACGGTTCCGGCGCGTGGCTTGCCGGACTTGCCGCCAACAGACTGCGCGTGCCCCATGACGTCTGGCCCAAATCGGCGCTCCAGCCGGAACGGGCCTTTTTCAAGTCGTCCATGAATCCCGGCGGGCACGACTTTTCCGCCGATTATTTTCTCGCTTACGATGATGAAAATCTCTATATCGCCGTCAAGGCCGACGATCCGCGGCACCTCTGCAAAGTCGCCGACGGTCAGCTCTGGGAGGGGGATTCCATTCAATGGGTGCTTTCGGACCGGGATGTTCCGCCTGCGGGCGTCCGCCCCGGCGGCATGAAAACGGGCGAGTACATCAGCGAGCACAATTACGGCCTTGCCCTGACCCCGGCGGGAACGGAATACCGCAAATTCCTCGGCCGCGCCGGGGTGCGCAGTTATCCCGCCCGGATCACCCGCAAGGGGAACGAGACCTTCTATGAACTGGCTCTGCCGTGGAGCGATGCCGGGATCGTACCTGCGTCCGACCACGCCGTCCGGTTCAGTCTCGTGGTCTTCGACAAGACGACGGAGGCGCGGAAGGGTGTTTCATATTATCTCTCCGTCACTCCCGGCGTCGCTGGCGGCATGGATGCCGGCGAATATCGACTGTTGATCTTCGAAAAATAGGAAGATAGAGCCATGAAAAAAACATTGACGACTGCCGTCTGCGCATTGACTGTCTTCTGCGGCGCGCTGGAATTCGATGGAGTTTTTCAAAGCGGCATGGTGCTTCAGCAGGGCAGGGAACTGGCGTTCCGCGGCACGGCCTCTCCGGGGGAGAAAGTCGCGCTCACCTTCGCGGGCAAGCGGGTCGCGGGCAAGGCGGATGGGAACGGCCGGTGGCGGCTCGTCCTCCCGGCGCTTCCCGCGTCGAAGGAAAGCCGCCAAATGGTGCTCAAGGGCGAGGGCAAAACGGTCACGCTGGACGACGTTCTCGTGGGCGAGGTGTGGTTGTGCTCGGGCCAGTCCAACATGTACTGGCCGCTGGGGAGGTCGCTGAACGGCAAAGAAACGGCGGGAAAGAGCGACTTCCCGGAGATCCGGGTCTTCCGGACCGACGGCAGTTACGCCCCGTCTCCGCAGACGAAAACGAAGGCGAAGTGGAGAAAACTTACCCCGAAACTTGCGGACGGGCTCTCGGCCGTCGCCTTTTACTTCGGCAGAAAACTCCATCAGGAGCTGAACGTTCCCGTGGGACTGCTCTGCGCCTACCGGGGCGGGACCATGATCGAACCGTGGACCCCGGAAGGGGCCTACGATCCTTACCCCGAATTGAAGAAAAAAATCGCGGAGCGGTTTTCCGGCGAGGCCGATCCCAAGAGCAAAAGCCCCAAAGACTGGCCGCAGAACCGCCCCCATGTGCTGTACAACGGGTCGGTCCATCCGCTGACGCCGTACACCTTCCGGGGCGTGATCTGGTATCAGGGCTGTTCCAACGTCTGGTACGACACGAAAGAGGAGTATCTCCTCAAACAGCAGGCTCTTTTCGACGGCTGGAAGAAAGCCTTTGCCAATGCTGAAATGAAATTCTACACGGTGCAGATCGCTCCCCTGAACCGCGGCGGCGCGGCGGCCCGGAATCACGTGGGCGTCTGGCTGGCCCAGCAGGAGTTCGCCGACCGCAACACGCCCGCCGTGAAGCTGGCCGTCATCAACGACGTCGGCGATCTGAAAAACATCCACCCCGTGAATAAGGAGCCCGTGGGGCTCCGGCTGGCCGCATTGGCGCTGAAATACGATTACGGCAGGAATATCCCCGCGGATTTCCCCCGGCTCCGCACCGCGGAGCGCAGAAATGGAGCCCTGCATCTTGCGTTCGACCACGTCGGAAAGTGGAAGACCGCGGACGGAAAGGAGATCCGGAACTTCGAGATCGCGGGGGCGGACGGAAAATTCTTTCCCGCCCGGGCGGAGTCCCGCGGCGGGGCGTTGACCGTCTCCGCGCCCGAGGTCCCGGAGCCTCTCGCCGTAAGATATATGTACAACTGTTCGCGCATCGGCAATCTGGTGAATGAAGCCGGACTGCCTTTGGGGACTTTCGAAAAGAGCGTGAAAAAATGAAAGAAGTCTGTTATGACGTCGTCGTCTGCGGCGGAGGCGTCGCGGGCGTGGCCGCCGCCGTCGCCGCCGCAAGACGGGGGGCAAAAACCGCCCTCGTGGAGAAACAGTGCCTTTTGGGCGGACTGGCCACTTCGGGACTGATCTACGTTTTTCTGCCGCTGTGCGACGGATACGGTCATCAGGTCACTTTCGGTCTGGCCGAAGAAATGATCCGCCGCTGTACG
>JAFTDL010000368.1 GCA_017454215.1 Lentisphaeria bacterium
GATCTCTTTTTTCTGCTGGACAACAACGATCTTCTGCTTGATACGCCGTTTCCCGTCTACGTTCTCAATCGCGGCAACGACATGAGCCGGCTCGATTTCTGCAACACCCTGATGATGGACAATCACGCGGAGGGGATGAAGATGATCTCCGCTCTGCACGACTCGGGATTCCGCCGGGTCATCTGTCTCTGCGGGGCCGATTCCCTCAGTTCCGAGCGGGAATACTGGTGCGTCCGCCGTTACGAGGGGATGGCCCGGGGACTGCTGACTTTTCGGGACCGGCAATGCCGTCTGGAAAAGGCCGCGACGGTCGGAGAACCGGATTTTCTCGATCTGCTCCGCGACAGAGGCAGTATGGAAAACACCGTGTTCGTCGGCATGAACTGTCTCCTCGCGGCCCGTTTCATCGACTACGCGGCGGATCGCGGTTTCAGGGCGGGAAAGGATTACAACATCACTGCGTTCGACGATCATTCGCTGTTCCGTTCCTACGATCTGACGGCGCTGAAGGTCCCCGTCCGGGAGGTCGGAGAGATCTTCGCCGATATGGTCACCGCCGACGCATGGTACAAGAAGTACCCGCTCAGGATCTCGCTGAGTCTCTGCGGAGACTGGGTGGAGCGTTCCAGCTGCCGCAAACTGACGATCGCCCGTTAGGATCCGTTCCGAAAGCTGTGCGCCCTCCGGGGAGGATTCGACGGATATTTACTGATATCTTCAAAGACATTCATACAGGAAGAGAGGATCTTCATGCTCGAAAAACAAGTTCTTTTTTATCGCCGGTCGCTTCGTTTTCCGGAATACCGTCTGCAGAAAGAGGCCGGGATACGGGCCGTTCCCGATCTTTCGGCGGAGGCCGATCTGCGCGGCGGCATCCGCTGTTCCGGTGCGGCCGGAACGGAATTCCAGCAGCGGGAACTGGAACGGTTCTGCCGCGTTTCCGGCATCCCGGCCGGGAATTATCCCGTCACCCTGAAACTCGCGCCCGATGAGGCGGGGCGGCGCATCGCCGTCTCGCCCTCGTCGTGCCTGATCTGCGGAGAGAATCCCGATGAACTTTTCCGCGCCGTGTTCGAGTGGTGCGACCTTGTGCGCGCCCGGGGGATCCCGGCGCTCCCGCTCGGAGAGCGCCGGGCGGAGCTTCAGTTGAAATACCGTCTCGCCCGCTGTCCGTGGGGGCCGACGCACCGCGCCCCCAGATGGGGCGACGAGCTGATCGACCGGGTCGATTATTATCCGCAGGACTTTCTCAGGGAACTCGCCTGGGACGGCGTCAACGGCATCTGGATCACCGGCACGTGGCGGGAACTGGCCGAAACCTCTTTTCTGCCGCCCGATCCGCTGCGGAAACGCCGCATCGCCAAACTGCGCCGCACCATCGAAAAGTGCGCCCCGTTCGGGATCAGGGTCTGGCTTTTCTGCATCGAACCCTTCAATCTTGCGCCGGACGACGAACTGATCCGCCGCTTCCCCGGACTGCGGGGGGCGCCCTTCTTTCACCGCTACGCGTTCTGCCCGACCGGAGAGGACGGTCAGCGGTACATTTACGAGTCGGTCAAGTCCATTTTCAGGTCCGTTCCCGGTCTCGGGGGGATGCTGAACATTTCGCACGGCGAACGGGGAACGACCTGTCTGAGTTCCATCTCCTGTCAGAGCGACGATCCCGTCGATTGTCCCCGCTGCGGAAAACTGCCCAAGGCGCAGATCCTCGGCAACGCCCTTGCGGCCATGCGGCGGGGCATGGACGACGCGGGAGCCCGGGATGCCGGACTGATCTCCTGGCTCTATATGCCGTTTTCGACGACCCGCCGCGCGCCGTGGGTCTGGGACATTCCCGACCGGATGCCGGAGCGGACCGTTCTTCAGTACAATTTCGAATCGGGCGGCTGTGTCCGTCAGGAGGGGAAAAACCGGGTCGCGGGAGATTATCACCTGAGTTTCGTCGGCCCCTCGTCCGGATTCCGCAGGATCGCCCGCCGGGCGGAGCGCGCGGGCGTGCCGGTCTCCGCCAAACTGCAGGTGTCTTCGTCGATCGAGGTCGAAACGCTGCCGTATGTCCCCGTTCCCGGTCTGCTGTACGACAAGTTCGCGGCACTTGGAAAGTGCGGCGTTTCGGCGGTGATGCAGAGCTGGCTGTTCGGAGCGAAACCGGGTCTGATGAGCCGGGCGGCCGGTCTGCTGGCCTCGGAGGATTTTTCGGGCGGCCGAAGGGATTTTCTGCTGAAACTCGCAACACCGGATTGGAGAGAGCGGGCGGAGACGGCCGTCCGCGGCTGGGAATGGTTCTCGCGGGCCTACCGCAATTTCCCATTCTGCAACACGTTTCAGTATTACGGCCCGCTGGATGACGGGGCGGTCTGGCCGCTCTATCCCCGGCTGGCGTACAAACCCCTCACGCCGGTCTGGAAGATCGATTTCCCGCTCAGCGGCGACGCCATCGGCGAGTGTCTCGAAAATCACACGCTCGACGAGGCCGTTTCCCTGATGGAGCGCTGCGGCCGCCTGTGGCGGCGCGGCATGGCGTGTTTCGACCGTCTGACGCCCGGCGGCACACCGGAGCAGCGGCGGCAGATCGCCGTGGCGCGGGCCATGGGCATCCAGATCGACATCGCCGCGGATATCCTGGATTTCTACCGGCTGCGGGCCCTCGGGACTGCGGAAGCCGTCCGCGCCATGCGCGGGATCGTCGTCAACGAGCTGGCGCTGCGCGAAAAACTCATCGACTGCATCCGGGAGGATCCCGACTTCGGGTTTCAATCCGAGGCGGAGGCCTATAAATATGACATTCCGTCCATCCGGCGGTCCATGGCCTCTCTGCGAAAGCTCCTCGTCCGCGAGTTTCCGCTCCTGGAGAAGGATCCCGGACTTATCAGGCGTCCTCTCCCGGAATACGACAGCCGCCGCGGCGAGTGGTGCGTTTCGAAGACTTTCCGCTGGCGCTTGAACTTCGACGGGGATCTTTGGCATTTTCAGCTTGAGAACCTGCGCCCGTCGCCGAATCCCAGTTTCACGATCGCATTCATGGACCGGGCTCTTGTCCGCGCGCTGAAGTTCACCCGCGTCGACCGGACGGGAATTTTTGCCGACCGGCTGGGCGTGCGGGAGTTTTCCTTCGACGGGCAGGGGGGATTTTCTCTGAAACTGCCCCGAAACGCTCCCGGTTTCTTCCCCGGGGACGAGTGGCTTTTCGGCGTGTTCCGCGTTGAAAACGCCATCGAGGACTGTCAGGTCTGCGAAAGCAGTCCGGAACCTCTCGATCCGTCGTACGTGCCCCGGCTGCGGCTGAAGCAGGGCTATTTCAACCCCGGTGCGCTTTTTCTGCTCCGAAAATAGTGTTTGCTCCGCGCCGCGGGGCAGGAGGAGTCAGAATTTTTCCGCAAGACGGGCGAAGGTGCGGCAGATATCCGCGATGGATTCCTTCTCGCGCACGGGGAGAACTTCGCTTTGGACGACTTTGAGCCGGGGCGCCCGGGCCAGCAGGGAGGTGATGTGATCCCAGCCGACCGTGCCGTGACCGGGAATGCGGTGCTGATCGGTGACGCCGTTGTTGTCGTGCAGATGACAGTTGACCACGTGGGGCAGCATCTTTTCCAGTGCGTGATCCTCCCAGACCGGCGTCACATTTCCCCAGGCGCGGAACGGATTGGAATCGGGAAAATCACGTCCCTTGTCCATCAGATTGGCGTGGCCGGAGTCGTAGCAGAAACCGAGGGAATCTCCGGGGAACAGCGCCTTCAGCGCCAGCAGACGGTCCGGCGTGTCGATTTGGTGCCAGATGTTTTCGATGCAGATGACGATGCCGAGATTTTCGGCGCAGGGCAGCAGTTCGTCGAGGGAACGCCTGACGCAGTCGAACTGCTCTTCGAGGGGATATTCGGGATCAGTCGTTTCGTTCCCCACATGGATCGTGTTGGTTTCGA
>JAFTDL010000037.1 GCA_017454215.1 Lentisphaeria bacterium
GAAAATCCCGGCGGCGGCGAAATCGACGTTCATCTTCGATACTCCCGAAAGGTCGCGCCAGGGCACGGGACCTCCGAGAACGGAGAGTTCGAAGAATATCCACGCGGCGGCGAGAATGAGACCGAACGATGCCGGACGCATCCCCCTGAAAAAACCCTGCACGACGACACCGTTCTCGTATTTACGCAGCAGTTTGACCGCCAGAATCACCAGCGGCGCGGAAAGCAGAACGGCTCCGCAGGTCGCGCCGAGAGAGCCGAAAAAACCGGCCTGCAGGTAATCGACGAAAGTCGCCACGTTGATGAACACCGGTCCCGGCGTCACCTGAGCGATGGAAATGATCCTTGAAAACGCCTCCGGCGACAGCGGCCGCGGAGGCGCCCCGACCAGATCGGCGCTCAACAGGGGGATCAGAACGTACCCGCCCCCGAAACACAGGGCGGAATATTTGATGAAAAGCAGAAAAAGAGTCAGCGGAGTCATTTTTCGTCCTCCGTGTTCCGCCCCGCACGGCGGCAGGCTTCGAATGCGATGCCGGATATCACGGCAAAGGCGATCATGTACGGCGGCGAGATCCGGATCACCGTGATCGCCGCAAAGCAGACGAGGGCGATCACGACGCCTTCAGGTCCGGCAACGGTCTTCCTGCGCATTTTCATGCCGGTTACCGCGACCATGGCGGCGATGGCCGCCGTCACCGCCCGAAAAGCTCCGCGCACGGGGGGAGACGCGAAAAAGTCCGCCAGAAAGGTCATACCGGAGGCGATGAGCAGAATGATGAGGAACGAGGGACAGACCGCGCCCAGGACGGCCGATGCGGCGCCGCGGACCCCGTCGATCTTCCAGCCGATGTAGGCGGCCGTGTTGCAGGCGATGATCCCGGGAACGGTCTGGGTCACGGCCATCATATCCACCATTTCGTCCTCGGTGAGCCATTCCTTGCGGGTGACGAACTCCCGCCGCGCCGCGGCGAGGATCGCATATCCCCCGCCGACGACAAGAGCGGCTATTTTGAAATACGCCCAGAAGAGAGACAGATCCCGCTTCCACGCCGGAAGGACGGAGTACGCCGGAACTCTTTCCTCACTCATAAAAGATCACGCCCACGTTGTCAGATCGTCCGCCGTAAGTTTGGGAACGTGGAGACGGTCTTCTTCGTCAAGGTAATAACGGATCCGATCCTCACCGGGGGCATCCTCGAGGACAGGAGTCTCGGCAGGATATCCGACCGCGACCAGATACAGCACCTCGACGCCTTCGGCGACCGGGAGCAGCCGGCGGACTTTCTCCTTGTCGAAAGCGCCGATCCAGCACGTTCCGAGTCCGAGAGATGCCGCGCCGAGGAGAATGTTCTCGATGGCGGCTCCGGCGTCGGCGTGCACGACGGTCGACCGGACGTCCTGCCGCGTGGTGACGGCGATGAAACACGGCGGCGCGTCCTTGCCCCAGACCGGGGAACGGCGCGGCGTGACATATCCCGCCCAGGCCGTGAGATCGAACACGGACTTCACAAGCTCCGGCCTGCTGATGACGCAGAAGCGCAGACTCTGCGCATTCCGGCCGGAGGGGGCCACACGGGCAAATTCGATGAGCTGCCGCAGAACATCGGCGCCGACCGGCTGCTGCCGGTAGCGCCGGATGCTGCGCCTTGCAAGGACTGATTCCGAAAAATCCATAAGTTCCTCCCGGGGGATTCGTCCGAAAAAAAAGAGAGTATCATCTCCGATACTCTCCTGAAACATCTGACAAAAGGAAACGACCGAACGGCTGCCGCCCTGAAAACCGGAGAAAGTCAGATCTCCACCGGCTTGGTCTTGGGCAGACCCATGACCTTGTCTTCGGGGATGCGGCCGTCGGCGCGGAGAACGTCGATACGCTCGTAGCGCTTCATGACATTGCGGACTTTGCGGATCTTTCCGCCGACGCGGAGACTCGGATGCTGAGACATATCATCACCTCTGTTGCTTTCAGTTTCAATGGATCACATCGAATTCATCTTAATAATATACTCCGTCAAACGATTTTGTCAACCCGGGAAACGCCTGCGGAGTGCTTTTTTTATGATATTCAGGCATTTTTTGAAAACCTTTTCCGGTAATTGACCGGCGACAGCCCCGTGACGCTCTTGAAACGGCGGCTGAAATGGAAGGGGTCGGAATAGCCGCAGCGCCCGGCGATCTCTCCGGCGGAAAGGGAAGACCCGATGAGAAGGGATGCGGCCAGTCCCATCCGGTAACGGTCGAGATAGATCTTGGGGAGAACGCCCGTGCGCCGCCGGAATTTATCGCGGAACCCGTTGACGCTCATACCGCAGAATTCGGCCATGGAGCCGACGCTCCACTCTTTTTCAGGATGCTTTTTCACGGCTTCGAGGAGCGGCACGATCCCCAGTTCCACGGCATCGGTCCCGCCGCGGGAGAAGGTCTCGTTGTATATGTTCTGCAGTATCTCGCGCAGCACGAACTCCGCGTTGAGCTGAAAGTGTTCCGAGGGATCGGCGGCAAGCTCCATCACCTGCCGCAGGACCGGCGCGGTGCCGATGCGGTACACGCCGTCTTTGAACAATCCGCTCCTGAGCATGAGATCCGCCGCCGGACCGCAGAAGTTGACGGTGTCTTCCACGAACTGACAGCCGGGAAGCGCGCCGTAATGATGGCGGACTCCGGGAGAGACGAGGACGCACATGCCCGGTTCGAGTTCCACCGGTTCGGCGGCGTCGCCCCTCCGGTAGATCCCCCTGCCCTTCAGCAGGTGGGCGATACAGTAGAATTCGAAATACCGCAGACCGTTCCCGGGTGTGGACTGCGATACGAAATCCTTTGCCCAGTTGAAGATCCACAGTCCGGAATCCCGGTTGATGCGGGGCATCCGCCGGGACGGCAGCTGATGCACACAGATGTCGTCCCGAAAGATAATGGCATTCAAGTTCGTGTTTTTATCCATGTTATTTTCCTGTTTCCGATATAAATTAATGTCGGAAGAGAGAGATTTCAAGCCGCAACGATAAAAAACGCAGGCCGGCCCCCCGCGGAGCCCCGCCGGTAAACGAAAGGAAGAAAAGTCCATGTCAAAGATCTCGATCACGCCGAAATTCACGAGCGAACTCGATCCGGGATTCACCCCGGGAGCGCTGTATCTGCGGGAATTTTCAAAACTGGCGACGGAACCCTTTGCACTGGCCGTCAGGCGTCCCAACGGCGCCGTGTCGGTGCGGCGCATGAAACTGCTTGCCGGCCGCGACGCCGACTCGCGGGCGGCCGATCTGCTGGTCGCCGAACGCACCCTCAAATTCATGCTCTGGATGTACGGCGGATGCGAAGTCCTCGTCGCCGGGAACCGGGAGATCGGAGACGAACTGGCAAAAATTTACTCGCCCGAAGGCGCGCGGTCCTTCGATCACGCCATGATGGGCCGCCGCATCTACAAACGGGACTTCACGATCCGTAACATCGCCCTCTCGGAGTGTCCCGAAGAAAAGACGCCGGAAGTGCCGCTGGGCAACCACCTCGACGGCTGCCGCGTCGGCTTCGATCTGGGCGGTTCCGACAGAAAATGCGCGGCGGTCATCGACGGGAAATGCGTTTTCTCCGAAGAGGTCAAGTGGGATCCCTATTTTCAGAGCGATCCGGAGTACCACAAGGCGGGGATCCGCGACTCCATCAAACGCGCGGCGGCGCATCTGCCCAGAATCGACGGCATCGGCGGCAGTTCCGCCGGCGTGTACGTCGACGGACAGCCCCGTCTGGTCTCGCTCTTCCGCGGGGTCTCCGAAAGCGATTTTCAGAAGAAGATCTGGCCGCTCTTCGACGAGCTGGCCGCGGAGTTCAAGGTGCCCTTCGTCGTGGCCAACGACGGTGAAGTGACCGCGCTGGCGGGATCGATGTCGATGCATTCCGACTCCGTCCTCGGCGTTTCCATGGGGACCAGCGTCGCCGCCGGATTCGTCAACGCCCGCGGCAACATCACCGACTACCTCGACGAACTGGCCTTCGTGCCCATCGACTTCCGCGCCGGCGCGCCCGCCGACGAGTGGTCCGGAGACACCGGCTGCGCCGTGCAGTATCTTTCGCAGCAGGCGGTTGCCCGTCTGGCTCCCGCGGCGGGATTCGATTTTCCGGCCGACATGCCCTTCCCCACCAGACTCGAGAAGGTGCAGGAGGCCATGAAGAACGGCGACGCCCGCGCCGAAAAGATATTCAGGACCATCGGCATTTATCTCGGATACGCGGCGGCCCAGTTCGCGGATTTCTACGGGCTGGTCAAGAAACTGCTGCTGCTGGGCAGAGTCAGCTCCGGAAAAGGCGGAGATCTGGTGATCGAGACGGCGGGGGAAGTCGTCTCCGCGGAATTTCCCGACATTGCGGCGCAGCTGGAATTCAAGGTCCCAGACGAGGAGTTCAAGCGTCACGGTCAGGCCATGATCGCCGCCAGTCTCCCGGAACTCGGCAAACAGGAAAGGATGGTGCGTCATGTCTGAAAAACTTCTCATCAGAAATGCCAGGATCATCTCTCCCGGCGTGGATGTCGAAGGAAGCGTCCTCATCTCCGGCGGAAAGATCGAATCGGTGTTCACCGGAGCGGACGCGCCCGCGACCGGAAATTTCTCCGTGCTCGACGTCTCGGGCGACATGCTTCTGCCGGGATTCATCGATGTTCACTGCCACGGCAAGGCCGGCGCCGATTTCAGCGATCCCGCCCCCGGTTCCCTCGAGACCGTGGCCAAAGCGAAAGTCAAAGAGGGCGTCACTTCGGTCTTTGCCACGACCCTCACGCTGCCCGAGTCCGATCTGGCGGTCACCTGCACACAGGCAAGGGAATACGCGAAAAACCGCACGGGAGCGAAGATCCCGGGGATCCATCTGGAGGGTCCTTTCATCAATCCCAAGTGCCTCGGCGCGCAGAACCCGGATTTCGTCCGCGAACCCGATGCCGCCATGGTGGACCGGCTGAACGCCATCTATCCCGTCAAGCGCATCTCCTACGCGCCCGAGTGCGGCGCGGGGCCGGAATTCGCCGCGCAGATGATCTCCCGCGGGATCGTTCCGTCGGGCGCCCATACCGCGGCGAAATTCGCGGAATTCAAAGCCGCCTACGACAAAGGACTGCGTCATCTGACCCACTTCTGCAACCAGATGACGCCGCTTCATCACCGGGACATCGGCATGGTGGGCGCAGGACTGCTGCTCAGGAACACCGTCACGGAGCTGATCTGCGACCTGATCCATGTCTCCGCCCCCATGGTGCAGCTGATATTTCAGGTCAAGGACTGCGACCACATCATGCTCATTTCGGACGCCATGCGCGCCGCGGGCATGCCCGACGGCAGTTACACGCTGGGCGGACTTCCCGTCACGGTGCAGAACGGAGCCGCCCGCCTGACCTCCAACGGCGCCCTCGCCGGCAGCACGCTGGCCATCTGCGACGCGCTCAAAAACGTGGCGAACGTCACGGGGCTCCCGCTTTCGGAACTGGTCAAAACGACCTCGCTCAACGCGGCACGGGAACACGGCCTTGCCGGTCTGGGCAAGATCGAAACGGGGTATACCGCCGATCTGGTGCTGCTCTCGGACGATTTCAAGGTCCGGCAGGTGTTCATCGACGGCGCAGGCTGTCTGTAAAAACATCCGTTGCTTCGTGTTCCCCCGGAATCGTGCGGAACTCCCGCGGTTCCGGGGGATTTTTCCGTTCACCGGACACCTTCCCTTGAATATCCCGCCTGATCCGTGTATATTAAAGGGACCCGAATCGGAGAACCTTATCATTTTGACGGGAGAAGAGAGAGATCATGTCGCTGTATGACCGCGATTATATGCACGAAAGCGAAATACGCGAAAACAGAAATGACCGCAGGATCGTCTGGATATTCATCGCCGTGAACGCCGTGCTGTACCTGCTTCTGGCGCCGCCGGGAAGCGAACTGTGCGCACGGCTCGCACTGCACTGTCTGCCGCAGGCGTTCGATGTATGGCAGCTGGTGACGGCCGGGTTCCTTCACGCGAACTTTTCTCACATCTTCTTCAACATGTGGGGATTGTATCTCTTCGGCTCTCTCGTGCTTCCCCATCTCGGGAAAAATCGGTTCATCCTGCTTTATTTCATCGGCGTGCTCTCCGGAAATCTGATCTTTCTTGCCGGCAGCTGGGGCGCGCCCAACGTCCTGCTGGGAGCCTCGGGAGCCGTGTGCGCCTTCATGACGGCCGCGGCGACGCTGGAACCCGACCGCAGATTCGTCATGATCTTCATGCCGTTCACGCCGATCAAGACCACCACGCTTGTCGTCTGTTACACGATCCTCGAGATCTTTCTGCAGCTCACCGCCGCGCAGGGCAATGTCTCGCATCTGGCCCATCTGGGCGGTTTTCTCGGCGGATACATCGCCGTCAGGATCTGGTTCGGCCGCACTTTGGCCTGGGATCCGCTCCGGCGGCTCTTCAAACCGGGAAAAACGTCCCCCCGTCCCGCACCGACCGCGCGTTCCGCGGAAGACGACGGCAGTCCGGTCTCCCCCGCGGAGCTGGACGCGCTGCTGGATAAGATATCCAGAGAGGGCATCAACAGTCTTTCGGAACACGAACTGGCCCGGCTGCGCCGTGCCCGGGAAGAAATGCGGGGAAAATAAGGCGATGCTTCCGACTTCCCTTTTCGATTACGAACTGCCCCCGGAACTCATCGCCCGGTATCCCGCCGAGAAACGCGGGACCTCCCGGATGCTGGTGGTCGACCGCGCGACGGGACATGCCGAGCCTCATGTTTTCGGAGAGATCCTCAACTGGCTTTCCCCCGGCGACGTCCTTGTCTGGAACGACACGAAAGTCCTCAAAGGCCGCATGTTCGCCCGCAGGATGCCCGATGTCGCGGCGGGGGCGAAGTTCGAACTGCTCCTCGTTTCTCCCGAGAACGGAGTTCCCGGACTGTGGAACGTTCTCATCAGACCCGGCAAGCGGGCGAAAAACGGCATCCGCGCCGCCCTGTGCGAACCGGACGGGAGCATCAACTCACGCGGTGATTTTTTCGAAGTCGTCGAGAAACGCGGCGACGGTTATCTTGTGCGTTTTTCCAATCCGGACGCAGGTTTTCTGCAGGAGCACTACGGTCATATCCCCCTGCCCCCGTACATCGGACGCGAGGCCGAAGACTCCGACGCGGAACGCTACCAGACCGTTTACGCCCGCTGTCCCGGAGCCGTGGCGGCGCCGACGGCGGGACTGCATTTCACTGACGAGATCCTCGACGCGGCAAGGGCGAAGGGCGTGATCACCCGGGCGCTCACGCTCCACGTCGGTCCCGGCACCTTCAAGCCCGTCGAAACGGAGAACGCGGAAGAACACAGAATGCACGTCGAGACCTTCGACCTGCCGGAGGAGACGGCAGAGACCATCAACCGCGCCCGGCGCGCGGGACACAAAGTCATGGCTGTGGGCACCACGACCGTGCGGGTGCTCGAAAGCTGCGCCGCGCCCGACGGCACGCTCAGTCCCCGCAGCGGAGAAACGGATATTTTTCTCTATCCGCCTTACAGACCCCGCTCCGTGGATATGCTGCTGACAAACTTTCATCTGCCCAGGAGCACGCTGCTCATGCTGGTGTCGTGCTTTGCGAGCCGGGAGCATATCCTCGCCGCCTACGAACTGGCCAAGCGGGAAAAGTTTCATTTCTACAGTTACGGGGACTGCATGCTCCTCAAATAGGCGGCGGGAAACATGAATCTTTTCATCACATATCTCTGGAAGGAGCCGCGGCTGTTCTTCGCGGTCGCGGTCGTTGTCGTGCTGTCGATCAGCATTCACGAGTTCATGCATGCGTATGTTGCGTTGAAGTGCGGCGACGACACCGCCGCAAAAAGCGGACATCTGACGCTCAATCCCCTGAAGCAGATGGGCCCCTTTTCACTGCTGCTCTTCTGTCTTTTCGGGCTGGCCTGGGGCAGCGTGCCCGTGGATCCCCGGAAAATGCGGGGCCGGTACGCTCCGGCGCTCGTCGCATTCGCGGGGCCGGCTTCGAACGTCGTGCTGACGCAGTTTTTTCTCATCCTCGCCTATGTGTGTTTCAAAAAACATATCGGAGACGAGTTCGCCGTCGCCATGCTGCTCTACGCGTCGAATCTCAACGTGGTGCTTTTTCTGCTGAACATGCTTCCCGTGCCGGGGTTCGACGGATTCGCCGTTCTGAGCAGTTTCTTCCCCGGTTTTCTGCGGGACTCGTCCGAGGTCGTGCGCGGGACGGTCTTTCTCCTCATCATGCTGCTGTTTGTCTTTTTCAATCAGCTTTTCACCTTCGCCCGTTTCGTCACGAATCATGAACTGCTGGTGCTGGAATGGCTGTTCGGCTGACCATCGTCGCTGCCGTCGTCCGCAGCAAAGGGAAACTGCTGCTGACCTCGCGTCCGGCCGACAAGCCGCCGTACGGACTGGAGTTCCCCGGCGGCAAGGTGGAGCCTGGAGAAACTTTTGCGCAGGCGCTCCGCCGGGAACTGGAGGAAGAACTGGGCATTCCCGATGCCGTCGTGCTGGATCCCATTTACCGGACCAGTACGGAAAAACTGGATATCTGGTTCATGCGCACCGTCATTCCTCCCGACCGGACGATCGTCTGCCGCGAAAGACAGCGGCACTTCTGGGTCGATCCCGGCGATACGGAGGAGACGGAAAAACTGTTTTCCGGGATCCCCCTGCTCGCCAACGATCTGATTTTCTGGAAATTTCTCTGCGGATGAAAAAATTTACGCAGAACTCCATCCGTTAGAAAGGATATGATGAACACGGTAAACGACACATCCGGCGACACGGAACTGATAGGCGCTTATATCCGCGGAGAGGAGAGAGCGTTCGAGATACTGTATCACCGCTACAAACGGCAGCTTTACGGTTATCTCAACAATCTGCTGCGGGGGTCGTCCGTGGATCCTGACGACGTGTTCGAGGAGACCTGGCTCAAGGTGATCGACAAACTGCCGAAATACCGCGACGAAGGCCGGTTCAGCGCCTGGCTGTTCCGTCTCGGACACAATATTTTCATCGACAAGATCAGGAAAAACGCCGCCGTCATGATGCAGTCGATCGACCGTGAGGACATGCCGGAACTGCCCGGTCCCGAACACAGACAGCCCGCAGGAGAGATGGAAAACATCGAACTCGGCCGGGAAATAGAAAAAGCCGTGCAGGCGCTCCCCGCTGAGCAGAAAGAGGTGTTTCTCCTTCGTCAGCAGGAGCTTTCATTCAAGGAGATCGCCGGTATCCAGAACTGTCCGGTCAACACGGTCCTGAGCCGGATGCACTACGCCGTCAAAAATTTGAGGATTTTTTTGGCGGAAAGCCGTTCTCTCATGAAATAAAGGGATGTTTCTTTACGTTATACGGTCAGACGGAGGAAAACAAGGAACCGGAAACCATGAAAAAGTACCTGAAACTCGAATCGCTGCGCACCGCCGACGTGCCGCCTGAATTGGATCTGCGGATACTGGCGGCGGGCAGAATGCGTCAGACGGCACTGCGCCGCAGAAAGCGCCTGCGTCTTGCCGCGGGCGGAGCCGCAGCGGCGGCCGCGCTCGTCGCCGCCGCCGGGATCGGCGTGCTGCCCGGTTTTGACGCGTCGTCACGCTCCGTCCGTGAGGATAGCGCCGCCCTCGCCGCCATGTCCGACTGGACCAATGTGGAACAGGCCGGGTACAATCTTGCCAGCGAGATCAGCAGCAGTTCCTCGTTTTTTGAACTTGCCGACACTCGTTCCAACTTCGAAGTCTGAGGTGCCGTCCATGAAGACAAATGCAGTCGTTCTGCTTCTGGCGTTCGGCGGGATCATGTTGTCCGCCGCGCCGGAGGCGCAGGAGAAACCGCAGCCGTCCCAGCCCCCTGCTCCGCGTTCCCACGGTGACCGCGGGCGCGGTCCCCACCTGTGGCGGGCCTTTTCGGAACTCTCCGATGAGGAGAGAGCCGCCATGGCGAAACTCCAGCGGGAAGATCCCGAAAAATTCCGTGAGGCCATGCTTAAAAAGGTGGAGGAGATCGTCCGCCGGGAAAAGGCCGAAAGAAAGATAATTCAGGAGCTGGCCGAAAAGTACAAAGCCGCCGGGAGCGACGGGGAAAGATCCGCCGTAAAACGGCAGCTGACAGAACTCATGAGGCGGCGTTTCAACAAGCGTCTGGCAGGCAACCGCCGTCAGCTCGAAGCCATGAAGCGCCAGGCGGTCAGGCTCGAAAAGGAACTGGACCGCCGGGAGAAAAACGCCGACAAAATCGTCTCCATGATAGTCGATTCCGTGTTGAGCGGAAAAAAACCGTTTCCCCCCGGACGGCCCGGCCATCACCCGGGACCGCCGCATGACCGTCTCCGGAACGGACCCATGCAGGAGAATAAATGACGGCAGGGGCGTCAACCGATAAGATATTCCTTGAAAAACAGCTTTTCGCGCGTTATCTTATCCCTCTGACAATATCGGGAAAATGTTTCGCAGGGGGGAGAAAATGGACCAGCGCAAACTGCTGATCGTGTGCATGCCGGGCCGAATGGGCGACATCGTGGCGGCTGAACCGGCGTTCAGACGTCTCAGGGAAATGTATCCCGACAGGCTTTTTGTCTGGTATACAAAGAAGAATTTTGCAGAGATCTTCCGCAGTGCGCCCTTTCCCGATGAAACGGTGACTTTCGACAGTTCCGAAGAGTATTTTCGCAAAAAGGCGGGCTTTCCGCCGGATGCGGTCGTTTACGAGTTCAATCTGCGTCCTCCCCGGACCGCCGCTCCGAATGCGCGGACGACGGCAAGACCGGCGGAATCCCGGAAACTGCTGCACAACTTCATCGCCGGAACGGGGATCGTACTTGCGGATGAAACACCGCGTTTTTACATTGACGAAGCGGCGGAGATCCCGGAACTTCCGGAGAAATACGCGGTCTTTCACTGTTCCAGCAACGGCAAGCACAGGCAGTGGCAGACTGCGAAATGGAACGCCGCGGCGGAACAGGTGATCCGGCTTGGATTCAAGGTTGTCGAACTGGGCATCGTTCCCGTGCTCACACTGAAGGATCCTGACGTCATCAGTCTCACGGGCCGATCGGACATTCATGCCGCGGCCAAAATCATTCGCGGGGCCGCCCTGTTCGTCGGCGTGGAAAGCGGGTTCGCCCACATCGCCAACGCCGTGGGGACATTCGGCATCATCATCACGGGAAAGTTGCGGAATTACCCGGAATACAACCTCTATACCGGAAACTTTGCGGAGGGCGGCAAATGCAATCCGGCCGGGTTCTACAATGAATTTCCCGACCGTCTGCCCGCCGATGTCGTCAACCATCTGATAACAGAAGCCCTCGAAAACCGTCCGCAAAGTTACGACGCGTGCAGACGCTATTGTCTGACCAGACAAGTCGAATTTCTGCAGAGCCGCTGGTACGTCAGGGCCGCGGATCTGATCGTCCGCCCCCTGAGAAATCTGCGGCTGGCGCTGACGGCGCACAGCCGCAAGGGCTGACCGCCGCAAAGGAAAATGATGGGAGAACGCGAAACATCCGTACCTGTGAAGCTCGGCATTTATCCCCGTTATTCCGAACAGGGAGCGTCGAGCCGTCTGCGGTACTATCTTTACCGGGACGCCCTGATACAAGCAGGATTCGCGCCCGAATTTCATCCTCTGCTGGGCGATGAATACCTGCGGCGGCTTTATTCCGGGCGCGGCAAGCCGAAACAACTTTTCCTGAAGGCGCTCGCCTCCCGTTTCTTCCGGACTGCGGCGCCGGAGGAAAATCTGCTCATCGAATACGAACTCTTTCCCTTTCTTCCCGCCGCGGCGGAACTGTTTCTGATCGGGAAAAGAAAATTCGTCCTCAATTTCGACGATCTCGTCTGGGAAAAATATAAAAGCATCCCGTTCCTGAAAAACAAATACGACCGCCTCATCCGCCGGGCCGCGGGCGTCATCACGGCCAATCATCTGCTGTTCGAACGGGCGGCGAAACTCAATGCGAACGCGATCCTCATTCCGACCGTGGTCGATCTGCAAAAATATGTCTCCCCTCCCCTGCTCCCGAAAAAGGAGGGTTTTCTCAGGGCGGCATGGATCGGAACGCCCGTCACCTACCGGGCGTGTTTTCTGCCATTTGCCGAAACTTTCAAAAAACTCTGCGCAACGTTTCCGCTGGAATTTCTCATCGTCGCCAGATCCGATCTGCCCGTCATCGACGGCGTGCCCATGACCTGTGTCGACTGGAGCGAAAAAGACGAAGCCGGATTTCTCGCCTCGTGCGATCTCGGCGTCATGCCGCTGGTCGACGACGCTTTTTCGAGGGGCAAATCCGCGTACAAACTCATCCAGTACGCGGCCGCGGGACTGCCCGCCGTCGCCAGTCCCGTGGGGGAAAACGCACGGTTCATCCGCGAAGGCGTCAACGGCTTTTCCGCCGTTTCGCCGGAGGAATGGCTTTCCGCCGTCGGAATGCTCGCCGACTCCGGCCGCCGGACGGAAATGTCGCACCGCACACGGGAACTCGCCTTCGACTGCTCCCTGCAGAAGTACGCGCCGGTCATGACCGATTTTCTGAAACGCAGTTTCGGCCGATAGAGGATCTTCTCCTGCTTGATATTCCGCTCCGGGGATTTATATTGAATTTCCGAAAGAGGAGCCGTGCGGCGCATTGCCGTTCGGAAGAGAGAAAAAAAAGAGGAGAAAAAGTCATGGATCCGTCTGGAAGCAAAAAAACGAAAGTGGAAACCATCCGCGTTTGCGGCATCACGGAGGGGCAGCCGGCCCGTGCGCCATGGATATCGCGGGTGTTCGACGCCATGGGGCTGGTATTCATCGCCGTGGCGATCGTCCTGTTTCTGGTCTCGTGGTTCGCCGCGGAAACGAAGTTCTACATCGCCCTGTTCGTCTCGCTCCTGATCAGCGGACTGCTCTACACCGCCGTCGGCGAGATCCTGCGTTCCTGCGCGGCCACAGCCGCCAACACCGCAAAACTCGTCCAGCTCAAAGAGGTCGAGATCGCGGAAAGAATGGAACACTGACGCAAACGCCTCTGTTCCCGATAAGAAGCAGTGGTTTCGGGGGAAGGGAAATCCTCTTTTCTCCGTGAAAAGAGGATTTCCCTTCCCCCAAGCCCCCATCCTTTTGCGAGAAAAGCGGAGTGTTTTGGGCAGAGCTTTGCCGGCCGCCGATCACGTGCGGCGGAAGCGGCTTTTCAGGCCCCGGTCAGAAGCCGGGCAAAACAGAAAAGCGGATTGTGTCCGAGATACTCCCGGCAGGGCAGCAGCCACGGGGCGTGCTTGCGCCTCATTTCCAGCGGACTTTTTCCGAAGGGATGGTAAAACTCCCAGACGGTTCCGGTCCGAAGATACTGCACGCAACTCCAATGAAGGACCCGCTCGGCGATCTTGAGCGCGGCGTCGCGCCTGCCGTACCGAAGACAGCCGAGAACGGCCATCCAGGTAAAACTGTTCCACGCGCCGCCGCGCCACATTTTCAATTCGAAATACGGTTCGTTGACGGCGATGAAGGGCAGCGGATGTTCCGTAAAAAAACATTCGGAGTCAAGGAGACTTCCGTCGATCACCCGGTTGGCCTGTTCCTGCGTCGCCGCTCCGCAGGTCAGCGCCCAGATGCCGGTCAGGGCACGGTATCTGATGTTGCGGTCAAGCAGATAGGCATCGTGGAAAAAGCCGGTCTCATCACAGAAAAAGCGATTCCGTATGACTTGATCAAGTTCGTCACGCTTGCGGATGAACAGGGAGTCGTCCCGTCCCAGCATCTTCGACCAGCGCGCGGCCGCATCGTAGAGCAGACGCACCAGAGCCGTGGCGTCGATATCGGGAAATTTGCCCCGTTCCTGCACCATTTCGCAGCGGACGCTTTCATCCACGCCGCTCTCCCAGTTCTGGGGTTCGATCATATCCTTGAAGAAGAAGCCGCAACCTTTGGCGCGGCGGTTTTCTTCAAACCATTTGATCTGTTTGAGCAGCGGCAGGTAACAGAGCTTGACGGCCCTGTCGTCTTTTGCACACCTCGTGTATTCGTCCGCGGCCAGCGGCCAGACGGGCGGGAACGTCGAGTACCAGGTCGGCACGGGCGGTTCGCCGCGGAAAAAGACGGCGCCGGGCATGAAGCCGTCCTCCTGCTGAAAGGAAATCATGTTTTCCAGCTGGCGCAGGGTATGCTCCGGCATGACGGGACAGGAATCCAGCAGAGTATAGGTAAGATCCCAATGCCCGAAGGCCGGGTTGAAATAATACCCCGCCCCCAAAGTCTCCAGCGGATAAGGCGCGGGCGATGCCGGATTTTCGTACATGGCCCCTTCGTGCATCATCGCCAGGTGACGCAGCACTCCGCGCCACAGCTTGAATTCGGGCTTTCCCGCCTCTTCGATCAGGGCTGAAAATGTTGTTTTCATGATATTTTCCCCGTTTCCCCCATGCGCAGATCCCGCACGACAGAACATCACTTCTTCTTATTTTTCCGCCTCCGCCTCCACCAAAACGATCCGGTCGATGGAGATACTGTCCTCTTTTCCGGAACCCCCGACATAAGCGGGACCCTCGAATTTGAAGGAAACATACACGTCGAAAGTGTTGACGGCTCCGGTTCTGTAATAGCGGTCGAGATCCTGCTGGATGGCCCAGCTGCGATGAGCCCAGAAAACGCAGTTCGGCGTCAATGTCATTCTGCCGATATAGATCAGATCGTATTTTTCGTTTTGCGGGATTTCCGGTGTCGACTGCAGAAGGGCTTTCTTTTTGTCACGACTTTGAATGCCGCAGACGAATTTCAGTTTATGAGGCTCCTTCACCAAAGCCAGACTGCCGTATCTTTTTTCGGGGAAACGACCCAGACGCACCGCTTTGCCGCAGCAGGACTCCGGATCATCGACCAGGCGCAAGCCGAATTTTTTCATTTCGCTGACATTGGTGAACAGCGGCCAGGTGATATCATAGCACCGGCGGTCTTTCAACTTGGCGGGAAGCGGATATTTCGCTCCCGTTTCCGGAGGAGTCATTTTTTTGAGGAACGTATTCATCAAATGGTACATGCCGTTCACCCAGCCGGCGTCATCGAACCAGTAGGCGATGGAGGCCTTCCAGTTTTTACTCAGCCGGGCATGCACGGTTTTGATGTCCGGAAGATCATTTCCCGTTTTCCACACATCACGCAGGGACAGCCGGGCGATATCCAGCGGAACGCGCTCCCGTGAGATGCTGGCGAGGACTGCGGCATCTCCCGCCGCGAGCCGTTCGGCCTCGGCGAGACAGCGTTCCGTGAAGACGAAATAATCGCGGTCGAAAAAGTTGAGGTTCGCGGGAGTCGTGATCTGCAGATCGGGGTGCTCCAGTTGCCGGCGGTTCATGTAGTCGTACAACCGGCGCATGGGCCCTGCCGCTTTGCCGAAGTATCCAGAAAAAAAGCGGTCCAGCAAGACTTCCTTGTCCTGACCGACATCTTTCATGAGCTGATAGCCCATGTACATCCGCAGCGGATGAAAACTTGCCGTATCGGGGAATTCGCACTCCGCAAACACGTAATCGACATGGTATTTCCTGAAGATGCGGAGATTTTCGGCGATGGTGTCGATGTTGACGATCCCGGCGTTGGGATAGTATTTCGAGAAATTCACCCAGTAGTTCCAAATCTGCAGATTTCCCAGAGCGGACCAATCCTTCAGATGCCCGAACTCGTTGCGGTTGCCGTCATGCGTCAGAGGCTTCATGGTCTTTCCCGAGAAGGAATACCGCACGGCCACATTCCTGCGGGGCCTGATGCCGACCGGAGACTTGATGGTAAAAAGATAGGCGGAGGTCTGGATCGTCACGTCCGGATAATGTTTCTCCACCTCTTCGGCAATGTCATTGACGAACTCGAGCATGGGTCCGGACTGCGCCTTGTACTTTGCCGCGCTCCGGGCGCAGTCGTCGCAGATGCAGTAAAAGAGGTTGCTGTCGTTGATGGAGATATTGTAGATGCGGGGAAACCCCTCGGGATCCTCTTTTCTGTCCTGTGCGATGAAAGCCAGTATCTGCTTTTTGAACATGACCCGCGCTTTCGGGCTGGTGAAACAGACATGCCCCGGACCGTAGATCGAGGTCGGACGCGCCCGTTTGCCGCCCTTGACCAGACACAAGGCGTCTTCCATTCCGGCTGCGGGCCAGTCGCGGATGTAGAAGTAAAGCGTGTTCAGCGGGGACGGCCGGCCGAAAACCGCGGTGACGCCCCAGCGGGCTTTCTCTTCCGGCGTGAATTTTTCCTGCCAGAAAACATTCTCTCTCATGCGGGAACGGAAACGGATATTGCGCTCGAAGGCCGCCCGGTTCCGTCCGAAATTCTGGACGGAGAAAATTCCTCTGTACGCGAACGAGGGTTTGATCCGCAGATCCGTCCCCTCAGGAACGGAAAGCGTCTTCAGTTTGGGAATGACCGTGGTGTGAGGGTCGATCCAGACGACTCCGGCGAACCGTTCCAGAAATTCATACGCGCCGTAAAGCACGCCGCGGGGCTTGCCTCCGGTGATGACGATGTCGCTTCCGATGCGCCTGATACGCGCCTCCTCCCGGTCCAGCCGGGCGGCATCGAGCCCCGCCCGGCGGGCAAATCCGGTATCGCCCAGATAGATCTTCCGCCCGGAGACCTCTCCGCCCTCTTCCATCACGGCGACCTGACCGCCCAATGCCGCGGCAAGGTGTTCTTCAAGCTCCGCCGCCGCATTCCGGGTCTCGGGCGAAGCGTCGCCGGGAATGACGATCGTCATGTCTGCGGCAATCGCGCACAATCCCGCAAACGCCAGAAGCACCAGAAAAAATCTCTTCATGATGGTCGTTCCTTACTCCGGAAGCAGCAAGCTACCAGCTTTTGCCGTTGGAAAAAAAGTTGTCGTTGAATGCCCAGTCGCCGCGATTTGCCTCCGGGAAGAGGAAATTTGCCGCATGCCCGTCTCCATGCAGATAGATCGAACCGCTTTGGTGGTTGTTCAAACCGATCTTGCAGGTGCTGATGCTGCTGGCCCAGCGAAAACAGCCAGCCGTACTGTAGGCGACATTATCCAAAACCTCCCCGACAGTTATATACACCGACGGTTTTTTCAGCACAGTCATCTTCAGAATACGATCACTGCTATGCGGAGTGGTAAGACTGTTTTTATAACCGGCATCCTGATTGGGGCGGTAATAGCTTCTGGCTCCGCTGTACTTGTCTTTCATCAGAATGAGGTCGTCAGGCTCAAACAGATTGTGGACAGTCGGACAGATGAAGATCGCGGCCCGACTGCCGCTGCTCAGTCCAAGGTAAGGTGCGATAAGATAGGCCAGTTGCATTTTTTCCCGCATGCCGTTGTGAAGCAGGGGAAAGATCTCTTCGTTGTCGCCGCAGTACATGTTGATCGCCGTACCGATCTGCTTGTTCTGCGAAAGACATGTGCTGCGCTTCGCCGACTCCCTCGCCTGCTGAAGCGCGGGCATCAGCATTGCCGCAAGTATGGCGATGATCGCTATAACAACAAGCAACTCTATCAAAGTAAAATCCGATCTGCCCTGCGCTCCAAAACGGTTTGTGATGATCTTGTTCATACCTCCAGTCCTTTCTTTTTTTTAGAGGTTTTTCAGGGATTTTTGCGGGTAAAACATTCCGCACATCAATCAGACCTGAATCTTTCCTCTTATTCACGTAATTGTTGTCCGTCCGTTTGTCAGGCAGGAAAATGCCTGACACTGTTGGAAAAATCAAATATTTCCGAGTCACCTCCCTGTTTCCGGCACCAAATCCGGTTTTACGCAGTGAAAAAGGATCCCTGTTCTGAAATTGCTGTTCCTCCTGTTGAATCCGGAAAAACGCCCTTTGACCGGGGCAACGGGCTGTCCCCATTCGAACGGCCCGTTGATCCATTTCATCCGGTTCGGGTCATCATTCGGAACGAGAGCTCTTAAAGTTCCGTTTTTCCGATCGAACTTGATGCTGAAGACGTCGTTTCTCATGCTGTCCCGGAGTTATACGATTCTACCGGTCCGGATCAGCTCCGAATACCAGTGGTAACTCACCTTCGGGATTCTTTCCGAAGTGAGGTAATTGACAAAAATCAGCCCGAACCTCGGTCGGAATCCCGAACTCCATTCCAGATTGTCCAGCAGGCTCCAGTGGAGATATCCCCGGACAGGAATTCCTTCCCGGACTGCTCTGGCAGCCCAAGTCAGATATCCGCGCAAATATTTGATCCGGTGCAGATCGCAGATTTGCCCGTCGGGCTCCGGAAGGTCCGTGCCGGAACAGCCGTTTTCCGAGATGATCATCTTTTTCGGATGCCACAACTCGTTCACGATCCGGCATCCCCAGTAAATTGAATCCGGCTGGAAGAGCAGACTGGGATCATTCGGGTAATCATCGTACTTTTTATATTCCCCGGGCTGGTCTTCGGCATAACGGACGAACTTCCCGTGGTAGATATTGAGTCCGAGGAAATCCATGGGGGCGCTGATCAGCCGGAAATCCCCGTCTGCGACTTCGGGAGCGTCCTCCTTTTCCGACTCCAGATAGCACGCGGGGTATCCGCCTTCCATGATCGCGGTCAGGAAATGGGTGTTGGTCTCCCGGAAAGCCCGTTTCGCCGCCTCTACATGTTCCGGCGCATCCTGCACGGGAATCATGCAAATCGGATTTTCCGCGATGCCGACCTCGGCATAAGGCGCCGCGGTCCGCAGGGCCTGCATGGCAACTCCATGGGCCAGCAGCATATTATGGCGTACCTGATTGCGGGATTTGCGCGGGAGCCTCAATCCGGGCGCAATCAGACCGTTGGCGTAGCCCTGATCGGTGCACCCCAGAAATTCGTTGGTGGTGAAATAATGCTTCACGCGGGTTCCCAGCGCCTCGGCGGCGCAGTGTGCATACTCGCCGAAATACTTGACTGTTTCACGGGAGAGCCAGCCGCCGTATTCCTTCTGCAATGCCATCGGAAGATCCCAGTGATACAGTGTCACATACGGTTCGATCCCGTTCTCCAGCAGACCGTCGCAAAGCCGCTTGTAGTAATCCAGACCTTTTGGATTGACCGCCCCCCTTCCCTCCGGCATGATCCGGCTCCAGGCCAGGGAAAACCGGTAGGCGCTCATCCCGGCTTGTTTCATGAGGCGGATATCCTCCTGCCAGCAGTGATACTGATTGCTGGTGACGTCGCCGGAGACATTTTCCAGGATCGCGCCCGGCCTTTTTTCGAATTCTGTCCAGATGGACGGGCCTTTCCCGTCCTCGTGCGCGCCGCCCTCGACCTGATACGCAGCGGTGGCGGCGCCCCAGATGAAGTCATCCGGGAAATCCTGTTTCGATTTCATCTCTTTCCCCGTTCAAAAATAATGGTTGCGCAGTTATCCGCCGAATGACGGCCGCCCATGCTGAGGCAAGGAGCGACAAGGCAGGCAAACTGCATTTTCCCCGCATTTCATTGTGGAGCAGGGGAAAGCTCTCTTCGTTGTCGCAGCAGCACGAACTGAGCGCCGTCCCGATCTGCCCGTTCTGCGAGAGACATGTACCGCGCTTCGCCGACTCCCTCGCCTGCTGAAGCGCGGGCATCGGCATTGCCGCAAGTAAGGCGACAATGTCAACAACAGCAAGCAGTTCTATCAATGTGAAGTTCGGTCTGCCTCGCACCCTGAAACGGACCGGTACGGGGTTGCATTTTCTTTTCATGATCGGAATCCTTTCCTTTGATTGTGGGGAAATTGTTCCTGCCACGCAAAAATTATTTTTTCAGTGCCTCGGTCACGGCGCTCCACGCCAGTTTCGGACGGCGGTACGGATCGAGAAACCCCTTGTCATTGAGTCCTCTGACCCGTCCGCCGTTGAGGTGGCTCAAGGCGTCGCAGAAATGCCAGAAACACAATCCGCAGTAGCGGTCGTCATTCAGAACGACACGACAGACTTCAGCCGCCACTTCCGCCTGATACTCCTCGCTCCAGCGGGCCCGGTACGGATCCCGGTGACCGTAAATCGCCGCCGCGCCGGTTTCGCTTATCATAAAAGGCTTGTCCGCGGGGATCGCCGCTTTCAGCTCATCCAGGCGGGGACGGATGTTGTGAACTCCGGAAATTTCATTCCAGTTCATATTTTCCCAGCCGGGGTAAGGATTCATGGCGACGATGTCCACGATATCCATGCAGACATCCTTCTCATAGCGGTTGGAGGCATATGTCACGGGACGCGTCGCATCCTCGCTCTTGTACGTATCGTACACGGCCTTGATGATCCGGCGCGCCCGCCTGTCGTCGCTCAGCGTCTCGTTCATGAATCCCCAGATGATGACGCAGGGGTGGTTGTAGTGGCAGCGGGCCAGCTTTGGGGCCTGATCTTTCTGGTGAAACAGAAACTCGCGGGTGAAGAGTTCCTTGTCGCGCACATCCCACCCCAAGGTTTCCTCCCAGACGAGAATACCCAGAGCGTCGCACAGGGAAAGGAAACTTTCCCGCTGGGGGTAGTGACTGCCCCGGATGAAGTTGCATCCCTGCTGGCGGATCATCTGCAGATCGGCGGCCATGAGCGACGGCGGCACCGCCGCTCCGAACTCCGGATGGCTGTCGTGCCGGTTGTAGCCCATAAGGCGCAACTCTTTACCGTTGAGGTAAAGTTTCGTTCCCCTGATCTCGATGACGCGAAGTCCGATATCAAGTTCCTCCTCGTATTTGCCCAGCGTCACCCGCAGACGGTGCGGATGGGGCGACTCCGGACTCCACAGCCGGAAATCGGGGACCGCAAATTCGAAACTCCGCCGTCTGCCGGAAAACGACGTTTTCAGAACCTCTCCGCCGTCGATGGCGAAAACGATGTCGCGGATTTTGCGGAGAAAACGGTTCGTCTCCACATCGACGCGGATCCTGCCCGTTCGGTAATCAAGCGTGGTGACTTTGAGACAGTCGATGCAGTACCCGGGCAGTTCTTCCAGCGTCACGCTGCCGAAAATGCCGCCGAAGGCGTAGAAATCATAATAAGGAAAAAAGATTTTGTTGAAACAATTGCACACGGCGATGACCAGTTCATGCTCGCCGTATTCCCCCGCGTCGAAGACGAATTTCTCCGGCATGTAGGCGTAGGGACAGCGGCCGATCAGCCGCCCGTCCCAGAAGACCTCTCCCTCGACACCGACGCCGTCGATGCCCAGACGGACGAGGCCCCCCGTCCGCACCTTGCGGCGGAAATACCCCGCACCCCGCCGACCGAAAAAGGGCGCCGCCACATCGAAACACCCGGGAACGGCGAGAAAGGTCTCATTGTCCGTCGCGGGAAGTTCGGTGCCGGGAACACTCTCCTCCCCCGCGAAGGAAAAGCTCCAAATCCCGTCGAGAATCTTTTTTTCAGACATCATCCGCATTTGCCGTCTTGTATTTTTATGCACAGTTGATATATTATGCGTATAACTTACAATCAGCATATTGCAATGTCAATTATAATTTTGTCACAAAGAATTGCGATGTTGTCACAATGAAAACTTTTCGTCACCGCACCTGGGCGCTGGAGGAGGAAAAGCGGCTGGGGTTCTACATCAGGAACATGGGGCATTTTCAGCTGGTCCCGCCGGACCACGAGGCGGTGCGCCCATTTGATTTCTGCGAGATATTCTGGTGCATCAAGGGCAGCGGCGTCTTCCGGATGAACGGAAACGAGTTCATTCTCCGGCCCGGCTGCGTCTGGTACTACCCGGCGGGAAGTTGTCACGACTACGTCCCCCGGGAACCTGCCTTCGAGTATTACTGGCTCACCGTCGCGGGACCCCGGGCGACGTCGTTTTTCGACGGCTTGAACATCCGTCCGGGGATCAATTACGGAGGCGATGCGCCGGTGCATCTGTTTTCGATCATCTCGCAGAAGCTTCCGGAGCGGACTCGCCAGGCCAAGATGCAGTGCCTCGTTTCCGCCTTCGAGATCCTGACGGGCATCACCGGCGATCCTCCAGTCAAGCCGGAACGGCGGGACATTCTGGACTCGGCCCGGGCCCTGTGCGATGAAAAATTCTCCGACCCGCAGTTCAACGTGGAGCAGGCGGCGCAGATGCTGGGGCTCCACAGGGGAAGTCTCAGCCGCATCTTCTCAGCGGGATACGGCATATCCATTTCGCACTACATCACCAACTGCCGTCTGCAGCGGGCGGTGTGTCTGCTCAAGGAAAGCACGACCCCCGTCCGCGACGTGGCCCGGCAGGCGGGATTTTCCTCCCCCGCATACTTTTCGCGCGTCTTTCTGGAACACACGGGCAGCACCCCCGGCGTCTTCCGGCGTCATGCGGAAGAGCAGAACGAGGAGTAGCCCCTACTTGGCGAAGAATGCGGGATCCGCGCTGACGTACGGCGTGTCGATCTTGAAGAGGGCGTCGTTCTCCGCCCACAGCACGATGGAGAAGAGCCGCTTCTTCTCACCGCCGGGGATCTTGAGCTGGAGTACGGCATCCGGTTTCGTCGAAATGGCGTGCCGGGCCTGCCAGGCGGTCTCCTGTTTCACAAGACGGCCCGACTCATCGAAGAGCCAGTACCCGAACCCCCCGGCATGGGCTCCGTAGAAGGAGATCGAGACCCCCTTCTCCGCAGGGACCTCGAAGCAGAACCTGACCAGCCCGCAGCGGGTGATCTTGACGGAGCCCTTCCCCGTCACGGCGGCATGCACGAAGCCCCCGCCGGGCAGAAGACTCCAGTCGCCGTTGCCCGTGTCGCGGATGGTGACGTCGAAAACGTCCCCTTTTCTGCCGGACAGTTCGAATTTTTCCGTCAGGCGGCCGCTGCTGCTGTCGAAGGGACGCGTTTCCAAAACTTTTCCCGTTCCGCCGGAAATGGTGATGGCCGCGCCCTCCATTTTCTTCTTGTTCCTGTAGGAGTTGATCCAGCGCTGAAAAACGAGCGGGACCTTGCCGTCTTTGAGCAGTTTTATCCGGTAGGACATGGGATTGGGACCGCGCCACGACCACTTCTGGGGCGTCCCCGCGAAAATCTTCGAAAGCAGACCTTCATCGGTGAAATCGAGCCGGTATTCGGGCGGAAACTTCTTGTGCGCGGCAAGAAAATCCGCAAGAAAACTCTGATACTCCCCGAGGGATTTTCCGGCGCTCCCCGGATTTCTCAGCAGACAGGCGGCCATTCCCCGCACGGCCGCATCGTAAAGCGCTCTGTCGCCGAGGATCACCGCCGCCTCCGCCAGCGGCGGCGCGATGGAGGGATTGAGCGTCACCACGCTGTAATTGA
>JAFTDL010000369.1 GCA_017454215.1 Lentisphaeria bacterium
ATCGTATTCGCTGTCGGTGGCGAAGAGACGGATGCCCTTTTCATAGCAGTAGCGGATGTCGGCGGCCTTTTTGATGGTGTTGCCGTAGCTCAGCCGGTCGGGCGTGACGCCGATGGACAGCAGTTTATCCATTTCGTACCGCGAGGCCACGTCGAAATTGGAGCCCAGATCTCTCAGGACTTCGAGCACTTCCCTCGCCGGATTGGATTTCACCGCGTAATAGACCTTGGCGAATGGAAAGAACTTCGTCAGGTCCTGATAATTTTTCCGGATGATGTCCAGATTGACCAGCAGAAAGGGGGTCTGGTGCTTTTTCGCCTCGGTGTGGAAAAGCTGCCACTCCGAGGGCGTGTAGTAATCGGAAATTTCGATCCGCATATCGCTGCCTTCTTTTTTTCTCTTTCCGGTTCCTGACGGCACGATCCTTCGCCTCAACTTGTCTTTGCGCGCCCTGCAAAAGTGCGCAGCCGCCGATCCTTCAGAGGGTACCGCGGGGAGTACGCCTCTCGGAACCGTCTGTCGCGCCTTCTTTGCGGTGCATCGCAGACACCGCGCTGCCGCTCCGGGCAGTGCCGCCGTTCATGCGACGATCTCTGCCCGCGGGGGCAAAGACCGGTAAAGACTAAAAGTATACCCGTTTTCCGCGATTTCAAATGCTTTTTCGGGAAAATTCCCGATTTTTATCTTTTTTTCCGGCGCGGATCACGCGTTGAGGTCCCATTTGGAGATTTTTCCGCGGGTCTCATAGATCCACTTGCCGTCGGTGAAGTCCGGGAAAGGCATGGGCAGACCGCCCGCGGCGACGGAACTCTCCGACAGCGCAGTGACGGCCATCCACGCGGCGCAGTCGTAGACGTCGATCGGCGGCGGCGTGCGGTTGCGCGCGGCGTCGAGAAAGGCCCGCAGAGAGAGCGTGTCCATGCCGCCGTGACCGCCCGTGGGATTGTTCCTGAACTCCTGCCAGAGAGGGTGGTCGTACTTTTCGTAGAATTTCTCCACCGGATCCCACACGTGGGTGTAATAGGGATTGCCCGCCACGTCGATCTCGGTCTTTGTTTCGCTGATCCCCTCGATGAAGATGCCTTTGGCGTCCTCGAGCCAGATGCCCTTCGTGCCCTGCACCCGGCAGTCGCGGGAGTAGGGCCGCGGCAGGGAGATGCCGTGGGTGAGGGTGATGGTCTCCCCGTTGGCGCATTTTATGACGCTGGTGACCACGTCGCCCATGGCGAACTCCGTCACGGGCGAGCCGACCTTTTCGGCGTAACGGCGGAAACCCCGGGCCTTGGAGGCAAAGGAGCTGACGGCAAGAAACCGGTTGCCCCGGTTGATCCTGAGGATCTTGGCTATCGGCCCCAGCCCGTGGGTGGGATAGAGGTCGCCGCAGCGTTTGAGATTCTGAAATCCCCGCTCGCACATACAGCCGTTTTTATCCACCAGTTCCCAGGCGATGTCGTGTTCGTAGCCGCAGGAGCAGTGGACGATTTCTCCGAAGAGCCCCTGACGGACCATGTTGGTCACCAGAAGTTCGTTGCGGCCGTAACAGCAGTTTTCGAGCATCATGCACGCGCCGCCGAAGGATTCGGCGTTGCGGACCAGCTGCCACAGTTCGTCAAGGGACGAAGCGCCGCCGACCTCTATCCCGGCGTACTTGCCTGCTTTCATTGCGTCGGCGGCGATGGCCAGATGGGAGTTCCACGAGGTGGGGATCAGTACGGCGTCCACCTCGCTGTCGGCCAGAAGTTTTCTGTGATCGGCGAAAGTCCGGGGGAGGGGGAGTTTGTTGGCGGCAAATATGCCGAGGATCTTCTCCACGCGCTGCAGCGCGATGTCGCACACGGCGGTGACGCAACACTCCTCCTGCGAAAAGTTGCGCAGTGTCGCAAGAAGCGTCTCCGCGCGGGGTCCCAGACCGATGACGCCGAGGCGGACGGGGCGTGTGTCCATAAAAAAAGTTCCTCCCGAAAAAAAGTTTGAAACGTGCTGCTTTCCGTTGAATATATCCCCGTTCCGCGGAATGTCAAATCACCGTGGATGGAATCGTGCCGTTTTCCGCGCCGAAAATGCCGCTCGCCGAAAAGAGATATTGAAAAATCCTGCGGGGCGTGGTATATTCTCCCCAGACAGGCACCCGGGAACTTTCCCGGGAAAAACATCTCAAGGAGAGTGAAGCTATGGACGTCATCATCTGCAAGACCGCCGCCAAGGCGGAGAAACTCACCGCGCGCATGATCGCCGACGCGATCAACGCCAAACCGGAATTCAAACTGGGTCTGGCCACCGGCGCCACCATGGAAAATGTCTACGCCGAACTGGCCCGCCTCAACAAGGCGAAGAAAGTCGATTTCTCTCAGGTCCGTTCGTGGAACCTCGACGAGTACGCCGGTCTCGCTCCCGAACACGATCAGAGCTACCGCTACTACATGAATAAGAACCTGTTCAACAAGGTCAACATCGACATCCGCAACACCCATCTGCCCGACGGACTGGCTACCGACGAGGAAGCCGAGGCCGCCCGTTACGACGAATCCATCGACGAGGCCGGCGGCATCGATCTGTGGCTGGTGGGCATCGGATGCTCCGGACACATCGGCTTCAACGATCCCGGAACCAGCTTCTCGAGCCGTACCCACGTGGCCTATCTCACCAAGACCACCTACGAGCAGAACAAAAATTACTTCACCCCGCCGGAATCCATGCCCCGCCGCGCTTTCACCGCCGGCGTCGGCACCGTGCTGGACGCCAAGAAGATCGTTCAGCTCATCACCGGCAAACGCAAGGCCGCCATCGCCGCCGCCGCCATCGAGGGTCCCATGACCTCCATGATCAGCTCCTCCGC
>JAFTDL010000370.1 GCA_017454215.1 Lentisphaeria bacterium
GTGGACGATCGAATTCTGCCGGAAAAACCTTCCCGGCTTTGCCGATTCCTGGCTGATCGATACGGCTCCGCTGCTCGGCGTCCGCGAGTCCCGCCGGATCATGTGCGACTACACGATCACCGGTGAAGACCTGGTGGACGGCGCCCGTTTCGAGGATGCCGTGGCGCGCGCCATGCACGCGTTCGACGCGCACCATCCCACGGAGCCGGGCCATATCAAGCACATCGTTCGCCGGAAAGCCGACGGCACCGAGGAAAAATGCTATGTCAATCCGGGCCAATGGCGTGAGATCCCCTACCGCGCACTGGTCGCGCAGAAGATCGAAAACATGCTGGTCGCCGGCAGAAACGTCTCCGCCGACTTCATGGGTCAGAGCGGGATCCGGCTGGTGCTCGAATGCCTCAACATGGGTCAGGCCGCCGGAACCGCCGCCGCCATGTCGCTGAAAGACGGCGTCGCCGCCCGCAAACTCGATGTGCAGAAACTCCGCCGCCGGCTCGAGGAAATGGGCATCAGCCTCTTCCGCGCTCCCGAATACGGTCAGAGCGGCATTGCCGCCTCTTCGAAAATCACGCCTGCCGATCTGATCTATCCCGAAAACAATCCTTCCGGCCAGGCCAGCGTGATCCTGACCGATGAAGCGCGCAGGAAACTCGCCACGAACGTCTCCGAAATCGAAGCCGACCGGATGGAAAAATATCTGAGCGCCAACGGCTACGCCCAGACCGGCGGCGATGTCGGCACCAATCTGGAATAAGCGGTGAGCCCGGTCCCTCGCGGCAAGCCCGTTCAGGCGGCCGGGCGGCCGGTTTTTGCCAGCAGGGAATAATATTCTTCCTCGAGGATGTCGGCCATTTTCCGCCAGTTGAAGCGGTCGAGCACGAGGGCCTTGCCTTCGCGCCCCATGGCGGCGCGGCGGGCGGGATCGGCCAGCAGCAGCTCCGTGACCGAAACGACCTCTTCGGTCTTCTCGGGAGTCATGGTCCAGCCCGTCCTGCCGTCGATGACGACTTCGGGCGTGCCGTCGAGCCGGAATCCCACCGCGGGGATCCCCGTCGCCAGCGCCTGAACGACGGAGCGCGGCAGTCCTTCGCGCAGAGAGAGGTGCCACAGGATATCCGCCTGGGCGATGTAGCGGCAGACCTCGTGGGGCGGCACCAGTCCGGCGAAGTGGAAATGCCCGGCGATGCCCGCCTTTTCGAGGGAGGCGAGAAGTTCGTCGTGCATGGGCCCGTCGCCCACCACGAGGAAATGCAGCTGCGGGTGACCGGGAATGAGTTTCTCCGCCGCGGGAAGCACGAATTCATACCCCTTGAGCGGAAACAGCCGCGCCACCGTGACGATGACCAGCGCCTCTTCGGGGATCCCCAGTTTTTTCCGCAGATCCGGCTCCCGCTTCGCGGCGTCGAAGGCCGAGGTGTCCATGCCGCTGTAGACGACTTTGTACTTTTCGGCGGGGGCGACGCCAGCGGCGACGCACTGGTCGATCATGGCCTGGGCGACGGCGTAGATCCTGTCGCACCACGAGGCGGCGAGGCGCTCGAGAAAGATGTAGAGTTTGTTGCGCCACCACTTTTCATAGGGATGGAACGCCTGCCCGTGGACCGTATGCACCACCACGGGCACTTTGGCCGCGCGGGCGGCCAGACGGCCGATGATGCCGGCTTTGGAACTGTGGGTGTGGACCACGTCGAACTTTTCCTCCCTGAAAAAGCGGCGCAGTCTGATGAAGGCGAGAAAGTCCTTCACGGGCGAGAGTTCGCGGACAAGATCGGGAAAGGTCTCGATCCGGAAGGGCGGCAGTTCCACGTTTTTGAGCAGTTCCCCCTCCCTTCCCGGAGAGTATCCGGTGACGAGGACGCACTCGTGTCCCTTTTCCACGTGCCCCTTGATGGTGAGCAGCGTATTCTCCTGTGCGCCGCCGACGATCATGCGGGTGATGACGTGGCATATCTTGAGTTTCCTACCTTGCGAATCCATAAAGAAGAGTCTCCTGTGTATTGCCCCATGGAATGCGGCGGACCGGTCCGCCGTCGAACGACACCAGCCGGCCCTCCGGTCTGTCGCTCCACCTGATGACAAGACTTAACTTAGAGCCGGGATCGAAATATTCAAGGCGGCGGGAGTTTTTTTCGCGGAAAATTTTGACGAATTCCCGTTCCCGGTTTCCGGAAGCGGGATTTTTGACGTCGAGAGACCGGAGTTTTTCGGCCAGCGCCCGGGAGCCGCCGTCGGGCAGACGGACCCGGCGGGGCGCGGCGGAGCGCAGAAGGGCGGGCACACCTGCGGCGTTTCCGGCGGCTCCGGAAGAAAAAAGCAGCGCCTCCGGTTCTCCCGCGCCCCGGGAAGCGAGAAAGTCCGCGGCGGCGGCCGCCGCCTCATAACTGCCTGCGTTGATCACGAACGAAAGGTTTTCGGCGGGTTCCGCGATGACGATGACCGGCTCATTTTCGGGCGTTCCCGAAATGAACGCCGCCTCCGCGGGAGCGAAAAGAGGACGCACGCTCCACAGTCCGAAGAGTCCCACCGCGGCCGCCGCGCCCGCGATGCGCAGTTTCCGCCCCGCGGGAGAAAGGGCCGCGGTCAGTGAGACGCAGAAGAGGACCGTTTCGGCGTCGCCGGCCGCGACGAGCCGCGCCGGAGTCATGAGGCGTCCGCCCTCGGCGCACAGTTTGTCCAGCGCCAGAAGGGCGTTCTCGAAGAGCGCTCCCGGCAGCAGGGACGAGAGGAGAAGCCGCGCTCCGGCCAATGCGAAGAGCAGGGGCATGAGAACGAGCAGGATCATGTTCATGAAGACCGCGCCGGGCAGAACGAGATTTCTGTGGGCGGCGGAAATGCCGATGCCCGCGGCGAAGGCGGCGCAGCACCCCGCCGCGGCGAGGATCAGCCGCCAGCGCCGTTCCGCGGCTTTTTTGAGTTTCAGCGATTCCGGACACAGCGGCAGGGCGTTGATGCACGCAAGATCCAGACGCCGGAGTTCTCCGCAGCGCCGCCCGGCGAGGATCAGCACGGAAGTGATGAAAAACGAATACTGCGCCCCCGTGTCCCTCAGCAGCGCCGGATCGTTCATCAGCATGATCGCCGCGGCCAGCGCCAGCAGTTCGAGACTGCTTTTGCCCGCGAGAAAGATCCGCCCCGCGCACCAGAAGAGGATGACGATCAATGCCCGCACGACCGGCGGATTGGCTCCCGTGGAGACGGCGTAGACCGTCAGGATCGGCGCAAGAAGAAGATACTGCATCCGGTAGGGGAATACCCGCAGGAACCAGAACAGCAGACAGGCCGCCGCGGCGATGTGCATCCCGGAAATGGAAAACAGATGCAGTGTCCCCGCGCGGAGATAGACGTCGCGCATACGCCTGTCGAAGCCGCCGGAGACGCCGCAAAAGAGGGTCCCCGCGATGATGCGCGCCCGGTCCGAAACGACGCCGCGGAGCAGTTCCGCCAGCAGACGGTCGCGGAAACGGCAGATGAGTCCGACGGCGGTCTTTTCGCGGGAAAGAGAAGAGATCTTGTCGATCTCCCACGTTCCGGCGAATCCCCGGGCCGAAAGGAATTTTCCCCGCGGTCCGGTCAGCTCGACGGGAGTGAAGGCTCCGCGGGCGGCAAAGACGTCCCCGTACAGAGGAAGCGGACCCTTTTCAGCGACACGCACGGTGATCTTCGGCCGAGGAGAACAGCGCTTCGTGCCGACTTGCTCGATCCGGGCGGTGAAACTTGCCGGAAGGGGCATGTCGGGACAGGCGGTCAGCCGGGTGTCGATACAGCGGCAGACAAGTTCGAGCCCCGCCCGGCGCTCAGGCAGTTCCCGGCGGGCCCGCGACTCCAGATGTCCGTGCAGAAGCAGAGAACCCGCGCCCAGCAGAACGCCCGCCAGCATGAAGAAAGAAGCCCGGCGGCTGAAAAAGACTCCCGCCGCCGCGACTGCCGCGCAGGAAGCGCAGAAGGTCAGCGGATCACCCGAGGCGCAGCCGCAGACGACGCCGATGACGAGAGGCACTTCGAAACAGCACGGCGCGTCCCTGCCGAAGAGTTTGAACACCGCCGTCACTGAAAGGGGATCTTTCTATTTTCTGCCGAACCGGCGTTCCAGTTCGCGCTTCGACAGGGTTATCATGGTGGGGCGGCCGTGGGGGCACAAAGTCCCCTGCCGGCAGGCGCGCAAGTCGGCAAGCATCTTCTCCAGTTCCTCCCGGCTGCGGGGGTCGTGGGCCTTGACCGCGGCTTTGCACGCGGCCCGGGCGGCGGCGGCCAGATCGGCCGTGCCGCGGCGCAGTTCGCTGCACTCGATGAGTTCGTCCAGCATGTCGGGAATGATCTCTTCGGGCGGACGGCAGCCGGTGAACTTCGCCGGAATGGAGTTGATCAGCACCGTTCCGCCCCCGGCGGACTCGATGTCGAATCCCAGCCCCGAAAAAAGTTCCCTGTTGCGGAGCAGATAGTCGGCCTGACTGCGCGGGAGTTCCAGAGTCCGGGGCAGCAGCAGTTTCTGTACGGCGGCTCCGCCCTTCTCGGCCTCGGCAACGATCTTCTCGAAGAGGATCCGTTCGTGAGCGGCGTGCTGGTCCACGAGGATGAGTCCGTCCCGGCCGGGACAGAGGATGTAGGTGGAGTCGTACACGCCCAGCACCGTTTCGGGCCAGTCGCCGCCGAATACGGGCGTTTCGGGCACCGCCGCCCGGGGTGCGTAGGGGGCCTGAGCGCGGTCCCGGTCGGTGAGGTTCAGAACGGGGGGCGTTTCCGCCGCCTTTTCCGGAACGGCCGGTGCGGGAAACGTCTCCTCCCCTCCGGGAAACTCCGGTTCGGCCGGAGCCTGCGGGGCGGGAAAAATATCCGGTTCCCCGGAAACGGGATGGTAGTGGACCATGGCCGCGTCGATGATATTCGACAGCGGGACTTTTCCCGACAGGGGCAGACGCGAAAGATCGCCGGGCTCGTCCTCCGCCCGGTTTTCTCCGGAGCCGCGGAGGGCGTTTCCCACGGCGGCGGCCACCGCCCGGGTCACGGAAAACTCCGAACGGAACCGCACTTCCCGCTTCGCCGGATGCACGTTGACGTCCAGTTCGCCGGGATCCATTTCGATATAGATCACCGCGGGCGGAAAGCGTCCGGCTTCGGGGGCCAGGGTGCCGAACCCCTCGCGGATGCCCCTGAAGACGGCGGGAGATTCCACGGCGCGGGCGTTGATGAAGACCCGCTGTTCCCTCCGCGACGGCCGGGTGAACCCGGGGGAGGCGACGAACCCCGTGATGCGCATGTTGTTTTCACGGTGGTCCAGTTTCAGCATGTTGGCGGCGTAGTTCCTGCCGAAAAGCTCCCGTATGCGCATTTCGGTCGTGGAGTCCGCGGCCAGCGCAAAGGCCGTGCGGTTGTCGACTTTGAGTTCGAACCCCGTTTCGGGATGTCCCAGCGCCAGAGCAAGAAGCATCTCCTCGATATGATGCTCCTCGGTGGCGGGGGATTTCAGGAATTTCTTTCTCGCGGGCGTGTTGAAAAAGAGGTCGCGCACCTCGACGGTCGTTCCGGCGGGACCGCCCTCGGGACGGCTCGAAACGCTGCCGTCGTCCCCGCGGGTGATGCGTATGCCGGTGGCCGCGCCGGGCTCCCGGGTGGTCAGCGAAAAGCGGCTCACCGAGGCGATGGAGGGAAGAGCTTCGCCCCTGAAGCCCAGCGTCCGGATGTTGTCCAGATCGGAGATGCTTTTGAGTTTGCTGGTGCCGTGAGGCGCCAGAGAGAGCATGGCGTCTTCGTCCGACATGCCGCAGCCGTCGTCGCGGACGCGGATCAGGCGCGTTCCCGCCCGTTCCACCGCGACGAAAATGCGCTTCGCGCCCGCGTCGAGGGCGTTCTCGGCCAGTTCCTTGACCACCGACGCCGGACGCTCGATGACCTCGCCCGCCGCGATGCGGTTGGCGAGGTCGCTGCTCATCACCTGGATCCTGCCCATGACGTCACCTCTCCTCTGTTTCGACGGCAGCGCCGTCCGCTTCCGGACCGTCGGGAAGCGGCATGAAGCAGACGGCTTCCTCGGGCGTCTTTCTTTTTCCCTTCGAACGGAGATATTTGCGCCAGTATTCCGCCGCCGGCCCGAACCGGCCCGTCAGCAGACAGGCGACGCAGAGATTGTACCTGATGTACCTTTCTCCGCCCGAGAGGCGCTCCGCCGCAAGGAGTTCTCTGAGACCCGCCTGCGGGAGCCCCTGTTCGATCAGCACTTCCCCCAGATTGTTGCGCACCACGGGATCCTCGGGATCCAGAAGGGCGAGACGCCGGAAAAGCTGTTCCGCCTCGGCGTACGCGCCCCTGAGAAAAAGCACTTTGCCCAGAAGTTTCTGCGGCATGGACTGCCCGGGCCGCAGCCGGACGATCTTTCTGGCCAGCTGTTCCGCTTCGCGGAGTTTCCCCGCCCGCACGAAGAGACGGGCCTGATGGTCGAACTGCCGGATCTCCGGAAGCTGCGGAGAGAAAACCGTCTGGTCGTGGAGCGGCTCCTGACGTTTTCCGGGATAGGTGACGATGACCGCCACGGTCCCCCCGACGGTGAGCAGCAATGCGAAAATGAGAACGGCGAGCGGCAGAAACTGTTTCATCGCACGCTCTCCGGACAGCGGCAGAAATGACCGGGCGCGATCTCCCGCAGTTCGGGATATTTTTCGGCGCATCCGGTTTCGGCCAGAGCGCATCTGCCGCAGAAACGGCACCCGGCGGGGTAATCCGCGATGGAGGGGACCCGTCCCGGAATGGTCTCCAGCCGCTCGGCCTTTTCCTCCAGACGGGGCACGGCGCGGAGCAGCGCCCGGGTGTAGGGGTGCGCCGGAGATGAAAAAAGCGCTTCCGCCGGAGCGGATTCCACGATGTTCCCGGCGTACATCACCAGCACTTCGTCGGCCAGCTGCGACACGATCCCCAGATTGTGGGTCACCAGCAGCACGGTCATGCCGCGCTCTCTGCGCAGCCGGTCGATGAGGTCGAGTATCTGGGCCTGAACGGTCACGTCCAGCGCGGTGGTGGGTTCATCGGCGATGAGCAGCCGCGGCTCTCCGGCCAGCGCCATGGCGATCATCACCCGCTGCTGCATGCCGCCGGAAAGCTCGTGAGGAAAGGCGGCGATGCGCTTTTCGGGCGCGGGGATGCCCACGTCGGCCAGCAGTTCGACGACCTTTTTCCGTCTGTCGCGTATCTCCGGACGGCACAGGGCCAGGACTTCGGCGATCTGATCCCCGATCCTGATGACCGGATTCAGCGAGGCCGAAGGCTCCTGAAAGACGTAGGCGATCTCCCGGCCCCGGATCCGGCGCAGCTGCCGCGGCGGCAGAGAAAAGAGATCGACGGTTCTGCCGTCGCGCAGGGTGAAGTTCACCCCTCGCGCCTGCGTGCGGGCCTGCGGACGGGGCAGCAGTCCGGCCAATGCGAGACAGCTGGCGCTTTTGCCGCAGCCGGATTCGCCCACCAGCGCGGTGACGGCCCCTTCCTCAAGATCGAAGGAGACGCCGGTCACCGCCCGCAGATACCTGCCGTCGGAGAAAAAATCTATGCAGAGGTCTCTTACCTGTAAAATGGTCATTTTTCTTTCCTGTTTCGCCGGTCACAGGTAATATAGCACGGTTTGCGCGGCGATTCCACGCAAAAAGGTGCATTTTTGATTAGAAAAATTCAAGTCTTGCAGTATATTATATATCGCGGATGCAGGATTTTTCACTTTAACGGCTTTGAAACAAAGCAAAAATCGACAGGATTACAGGATGGAACGTGTCTTCATAACCGGACGCGGCATCGTCTCTCCCCTGGGAGAAGGGCTGGCCGCCAACGAGAAAGCGCTTCGCAGCGGAACCACCGGCGTCATCGCCGTGGAGGATTTCATCTCGCATTGTCTTGACAGCCGGGTCGGCGGCATGCCCAATCTCACGCCCGAGGTCTCCGAACTGGTGGACCGCAAGCGGCAGCGCTTCTGTCCTCCCGTGGCCATGATGTCCATCGCGGCGGTGAGGGAAATGTTTGCCGAGGCGGGGATCCCGCTGGATGAGGTGAGGAACCACCGCATCGCCATCGTGGGCGGCGTCGCCGGAGGAAATTATCTTGACCTCTACAACTTCAGCGCCATGTACGAACGCGAGTTCAAGATGCGCGGCATCAACCCCTTCGCCGTGCCCCGGATCATGCCCTCCAGCGCCGTGTCGAACATCTCGCTCTGCTTCGGCATCACCGGGGAGTCCTACGACATTTCCGCCGCGTGTTCCAGCAGCGCGCTGGCCGTGATCGTGGCGTCGCGCCTCATCCGCTCCGGACTGTACGACATGGTCATCGCCGGCGGCGCCGAACAGCTCGACTGGGTCCAGGCCCTCGGCTTCTGCGTCTGCCGCGCCCTGTCGAGAAAATACAACGACTGTCCCGAGCGGGCCAGCCGTCCTTTCGACCGCGACCGCGACGGATTCGTTCTCGCCGGCGGCGCCGCGTACGTGCTGCTGGAATCCGAAAAGAGCATAAAAAACCGCGGCGGACGGCCCATTTCGATGGTGACCGGCTTCGCCGCCAACAGCAATGCCACCGACATGGTGGTGCCCGACGCCTCCGCCAGCGCTTCCGTCATGCGGGCCGCCCTCGCCGACGCCGGACTTTCGCCCCGGGACATCGGCTACATCAACACCCACGGCACCGGGACTCCGGTGGGCGACCCCGTCGAAATGGCCGCCATCCGCGAAGTCTTCGGTTCCGGTCCGGCCATCAACAGCACGAAGTCCCAGACCGGACACATGGTGGGCGCCACCGGCGCCGCCGAGATCATTTACAGTTCGCTCATGCTCGAAAAGAATTTCCTCTCGCCCTCGCTCAATCTGGACAATCCCGATCCGGATTTCTCGTGGGCCGACTTCGTCCACACCTGCCGCACGGGCTGCGATATAAGGCATGCGCTTTCCAACAGTTTCGCCTTCGGCGGATCCAACGCCGCCGTGGTCGTGAGCAAGATATAACCACAACAGGAGGGATGAAATAAGACCATGAAAGTCACACCGGAAACAATCGTCCTCATCAACTGCGGCTGTGAAGGCATCCAGAAGCTCGCCCGGGCGGTGAGAGCCCGCAAGGTCTACACCATGGTGATCCCGTACAGCGCCCCCGCCGAAAGGGTCGGCGCGGAGAAGCCCGCGGGACTCCTGCTCGTATCCGACGGCCCCGGCGCCCGGCTCGATGAAGCCCGGCGGAAATTCGCCGTCCTCGGCGTTCCCGTGATGGAGATCACCGACCCCGGAAATGCCGTGGAGCCCGCCGTGGATTTCTGCTTCAAAAAATGCGGATGCTCCGGCAGCTGGGACCTCGACAAATTCATCGACGAAGCCGTTTCCGACATCCGCGCCCAGGTGGGGAACGGGCGCGTCGTGCTCGGACTTTCGGGCGGCGTCGACTCCAGCGTCGTTGCCGCGCTCATCCACAAGGCCATCGGCGACCGGCTCACCTGCGTCTTCGTCGATCACGGTCTGCTGCGCAAAAACGAGGTCGCCATGGTCAAGGAGGTCTTCGAGCGCAGTTTCGGCATGAATCTCGTCTGCATCGACGCCGCGGACCGCTTCCTCGACAAACTGGCGGGCGTCACCGATCCCGAACGCAAACGCAAGATCATCGGCAAGGAGTTCATCGACGTCTTCGCCGAAGCCGCCGCAAAGATCGACGCGCCCTTCCTCGGACAGGGGACCATCTATCCCGACATCCTCGAGAGCATCCCCTTCGACGGCAATCCCGGCGGCGTCATCAAGAGCCACCACAACGTGGGCGGACTCCCCGAAAACCTCAAGTTCAAACTGGTGGAACCCGTGGAGCGCCTGTTCAAGGACGAGGTCCGCGCCGTGGGCCGCAAACTGGGCCTGCCGCCGGAACTCATCGACCGCCATCCCTTCCCCGGCCCCTCCCTCGGCGTCCGGCACGTGGGCGAGATCCGGCGCGAGACCCTGGCCATTCTGCGCGAAGCCGACGCCATCGTCACCGACGAACTTCTCAAGTCCGGCTGGTATCACCGCACCTGGCAGACCTTCGCCATCTTCGTTCCGGTCAAGACCACCGGCATCCGCAACGGTCTGCGCAGTTACGACTACGTCATCGCCATCCGCTCCATCAACAGCGTGGATGCCGTGACTGCTCAGGTGGTCCAGCTGCCGTGGGAACTGCTTTTCAAGATGTCCGACCGCATCATCCGCGAAGTTCCCGGCGTCAACCGGGTGGTGTACGACATCACCCAGAAGCCCCCGGGCACCATCGAGTGGGAGTGAGCCGGGCGCCGCAAGGCGTCCGGCCCGCGTGACCGGTCCTGTTTTCAATTTCCGCAAGGTCTGATCTATGGATACCGCACCCAGAGAGCGTTTCGGCAAGCTGACGCTTCTTCAGGCTTCCCGCACGACGAAATATCCGCAGAACCCGGGCGAGGCAAAACTCGAGGTCTTCGACAATCTCTATTCCGACCGCGATTACGTGATCGAGTTCGACTGTCCGGAGTACACCTCGCTCTGCCCCGTCACCGGACAGCCGGATTTCGGACACATCGTCATCCGTTATGTCCCGGACAAGTTGTGCATCGAGAGCAAGTCTCTCAAACTCTATCTGTACAGTTTCCGCAACGCAAACATCTTTCACGAGGAGGCGGTCAACCATCTGCTCAACGCCGTGGTCGAAGCCGCCCATCCCCGCAAGGCCGAGGTGACGGGACATTTCCGTCCCCGGGGCGGCATCGCCATCAACGTCAAAGCGACGATGGGAGGAAAAATCGAATGAGCGATCCCTTTGAATTCATCGAAAACGGCAGTCCGACCAGCGTTCCGGGCTTCAAGGCTTCCGGCGTCGTCGCCGGATTCAAACGCAGCGGCGCTCCGGACTTCGCCCTGCTTTACAGCGACACCCCCGCCGACGCCGCCGGGGTGTTCACCACGTGCCGCTTCGCCGCGGCTCCCGTGAGATACTGCCGGGAACTTCTCTCCGGCGGCGCGAAACTCCGGGCCGTGGTCATCAACAGCGGCATCGCCAACGCCTGCACCGGCAGGCCCGGTCTGGAGGCCGCGCGCAAAACCGCCGCCCTCGCCGCCGCGAAACTCGGCGTCGGCCCCGGTGAGGTGGCCGTCGCCTCCACCGGCAGGATCGGCACCCAGATGAACATGGACATCATCGCCCGCGGCCTCGATCTGGCCGTGCCCGCCCTCTCCTGCGACGGCGGCAACGACGCTGCCCGGGCCATCATGACCACCGACACCGTACCGAAATCGGCCGCGGTCAAGGTGGCTTTGAGCGGCGGGGCCGTGACCATCGGAGCCATCTGCAAAGGCGTGGGCATGATCGACCCGGCCATGGTGCGAACGCCCCACGCCACCATGATCTGCGCGATCACCACCGATGTCAAATGCGACAACGCATTGCTTGAAGAACTCCTTTTCCACAATGCGGAAGAGAGCTTCAACCGCATCACCGTCGACGGCGACATGA
>JAFTDL010000371.1 GCA_017454215.1 Lentisphaeria bacterium
ATCGTCGGAATGGGCAAGATCGGCACGATCTTCAGCCATATCTGCAACGGCTTCGGGATGCGGGTGCTGGCATTCGACGCCCATCCTCACGAGGAAGCCGGGGTCGAGTATGTCCCTATGGAACGGCTGCTGGCCGAATCGGACGTAATCTCTCTGCATTGTCCACTGGTGCCTGCGACACATCACATCTTCGATCGGGAGACGTTCGGCAAAGTCAAACCGGGCGTGGTCCTCATCAACACCTCGCGCGGCGGGCTGATCGACAGCGAAGCGCTGCTCGCGGCATTGCGGGACGGCAAAGTCGGCGCGGCGGGGCTGGATGTCTATGAAGAAGAAAGCGAATGGTTCTATGAAGACCGTTCCGATGTGACGAAGCAGAACAAGACGCTTTCGCTTCTGGTGTCCATGCCCAACGTGATCGTCACTTCGCATCAGGCATTCCTCACTCGCGAGGCACTGACCAATATCGCTTCGACCACGCTCGGCAATCTGGATGCGTTTTTCTCCGGTGCGCCGCTGGAGAATGAGATCTGTTACCGCTGCCTCGGGACCGGGAAAGCGTCATCTCCAGCCTGCGCAAAACGGGTCGGGGGGCGCTGCCTGCAAACAAAATGATTCACGGAAGGAACACGAAAAATGAAACGGAAAATCATTGAGATAGATCAGGAAAAATGCACGGGATGCGGCAAATGCATCCCCAACTGCCCGGAAGGGGCATTGCAGATCATCGACGGCAAGGCGCGGCTCATCAGCGATCTCTTCTGCGACGGGCTCGGCGCGTGCATCGGGGAATGTCCGGTGGGGGCGATCCGCACCGTGGAGCGGGAGGCGGAACCCTATGACGAAGCCAGAGTCATGGAGACCATCGTCAAGCAGGGCGAAAACACCATCATCGCCCATTTGAAACACCTGAAATCCCACGGCGAGTTCAAACTTTTCGACATTGCCGTGAATTATCTCAAGGAACACGGCATTCCCGTTCCGGAACTTCCGCATACCGGATGTCCCGGCTCGCTGATGAAACGCTTTGCCGCCCGGAAAGCCGGCAAGGACGCAATCGTCGGCGGAGCGTCCGCGCTGCGCCAGTGGCCGGTCCAGCTGAAACTGCTCAATCCCGGCGCGGAATATTTCGACAACGCCGATCTGCTGATCTCGGCGGACTGCGTCGCCCATGCTTACGGTTCGTTCCATCGGAAACTGCTGAACGGAAAAATCCTGATCGCCTTCTGTCCGAAACTGGATACCGATATCGACGGCTATGTCGAAAAACTCTCGCAGATCTTCCGGCGTCACGAAATAAGATCCGTCACCGTTGCGCGCATGGAAGTCCCCTGCTGCGGCGGAACGGTCATGATCGTCCGAAAGGCGCTGGAACTGGCGGGAAAGAGCATTCCCGTCGCCGTCAGAACCATCGGCATCGACGGGGACCCAAAAAACTGATCCCGATGCCGCGGCAAACGGCCGATCTCAGCAGGAGGATCGAGAACGCTCTTCTTCCCGGCGCGCGGCGCCGGGGGACACAATTTTCCGATTGAATTTTCGGATTTCTGCAGTATGTTATTACAGGAATGAAGCGCAGAGGATCCGACTTGAAAGAGGAGGCCCGGGAGCGGTCGAAGATCCTCCTGACCGTCGCTCCCGCCGACGCCCGGCAAAAGACGCCCGGGATCGCCGAACTCTGCCGGGAGCTTTTCGCTCAGGAGCCGGTCCTGCTTTCAAGTTCGGCGGCCGAAGCGCGATCCGTCCGGCGGGAACGTGTCGGCGGAGATCCGACATCCCGGGGACGCCGCAGCGAACTCTCCGGCCTGTGAAGATGAAAGGGTTGAAAGCGAAAGGCATATTTATCTGCCTTTCGGAGGAATTCTGATGGGACAAGTTTTTTTCGTAAGCGGGATCGACACCGGAGTCGGCAAGACCGTCGTCACCGGGCTGATGGCGCGCTATCTCATGAAACGGGGCGTGAAGACCGCCACCGTGAAGATCGTTCAGACCGGCAACACCGGCTTTTCCGAAGACCGCGACGAACACCGCCGCATCATGGGGACAACTCTTCCGGAAGATGCGGAAAACCTTACCGCGCCGCAGATATTTTCGTTCCCGGCGTCACCGCACCTCGCCGCGGCGCTGGAAAAACGCAGCGTGGATACGGATCGGATCCGTACCGCCTGCCGCACGCTTGCCGCACGCTACGATGTCGTCCTCGCCGAGGGCGCGGGCGGGTTGGCGGCGCCTCTGACGGAAGATCTTCTGACCGTTGATTTTGCCGCACGCGAAGGTTATCCCCTGATCCTCGTTTCATCCGGCAAGCTCGGATCGCTCAATCACACCATTCTGTCTCTGGAGTGCGCCTCGTCCCGCGGGATGCGGGCGGCGGGCATCGTCTTCAATCACGCCCCCGGTTCCGATCCCGTCATAGACGCGGACAGCATGAAAATGATGCGCAGATATCTGGTGCGGTACGGATTCCCGCCCGCGGTGGTGCGGGTGCCCGAGGTGGGCGAAACATTTCCCGAAGTGGATTTTTCACCGCTTTTCACAGAGAAAGATGAATATGCACACGAAAATTGACCGCGATCACCTGTGGCATCCCTACGCCCCTGCCGTCAATCCCCCTCCCGTCAACGGCGCGGTATCGGCTTCGGGCACGCATATCCGCCTCGCCGACGGCGACGAACTCATCGACGCCATATCCAGCTGGTGGTGCGCCGCGCACGGACACAACCGCCCCGAGATCCTGGCGGCAGTCCGCGGGCAGAGCGAAAAACTTTCACATGTCATGTTCGCCGGATTCACCCATGGACCCGCCATCGCGCTCGCGGAGGAACTGCTGAAAAAACTTCCTCCCCGCCTGAACAGGATCTTTTTCGCCGATTCAGGATCGGTCGCGGTGGAATGCGCCGCAAAAATGGCGATACAGTATCAGTTTGCCCGAGGCCTGCGCAAAAAGTCGCGCCTTGCCGCCTTGAGGGGCGGCTACCACGGCGATACGATCGGAGCAATGGCGCTGAGCGATCCGGGCGGCATGCATACGATCTTCAGCGGCCTGCTTCCGAAACATTTCTTCGCGGACCGGCCGAAGTGCCGTTTCGATGCGGAATGGGACGACGCCGACTTTTCCCCGATGCGGAAACTTCTCGACGACCACGCCGACGAGATCGCCGCGGTGATCGCCGAACCGGTGTTTCAGGGCGCGAATGCGATGAACATCTACCATCCCGAGTATCTGCGGCAGCTGCGCCGTGCCTGCGATGAGCACGATGTCCTGCTGATTTTCGACGAGATCGCCACCGGTTTCGGACGTACCGGAAAGCTCTTTGCCATGGATCATGCCGAGGTCGTTCCGGACATCATGTGCATCGGCAAGATCCTGTCGGGCGGAGTTCTCACCCTTGCCGCCGCCATTGCGTCGGAACACGTTTCCGATGTGATCTCCGAAGGGGGACGCGGCGCCTTTCTGCACGGACCGACCTTCATGGCGAATCCGCTTGCATGCGCCGCCGCGGCGGCATCGGTACGGCTCCTCGACGCCTACGACTGGCGGAACAATGTGCTGAGCATGGAGCGGCAGATGCGGCGGGAACTTGCAGAAGCGCGGGATCTTGCCGGGGTCGACGACGTGCGTGTGCTCGGAGCGATAGCGGTCATCGAGGTGAAAAAGATACCGTCTTCGGCCCGCGTGATGGAGATCGTGAGAAAACATGGCGTCTGGCTGCGCCCCTTCGGACGCTGGATCTATGCGATGCCGCCCTTCATCACGCCGGAAGACGAGGTGAAGCTCATAACGGATGCGATGAAGGAGCTCGCTCATGGCTGAAGAGAGCATTTACAGTCTCAAGATGCGCGCCGAGGCAAACGGGAGACACATTTCGGGCGCGGAGAAAATCCTCCCCGAAACGGCGGTCGGCGACTTCGCCAGGGCGCTTCTGGAGCGGGCGATGCACCATGCCAACGGCCGCCCGGATTTCGTGAATCTCAAGATCGAGAAACTGCCGGCCGACAAGGTGCTGGATCTCGAAGCGCTCCCGGTGCGGACGGTCGAGGTCTCCAGCCCGGGACAGGGCCGCGGCGTCATGACGAAACTGCTCGAAGATTCCGGAGTCGCGAATGCGGCAGTCATCGTGGACATGCTGTACCGGACCTCGGGGATGCGCGGCGCGATACTGCTCGACGCGGACACGCTGGAGCGTCTCGAACCCGATCATCAGCGCGGTGTCCGCGCCACACTGATGGACGATGCGGAAAGCGCGTGCAAGGGAGCGAATTCATGCAAGGAGCACTATGCGGAGGCGATCGTTCTGGCGACCAAGGTCGCCCACGCACCGGGCATGACGGCCGAACTCTGCATTTCGGATGACCCGGACTATACGACCGGTTACATCGCCTCCCGGAAACTCGGCTATGTTCGGATCACCAGGCTGAAGTCCCCCGGCTCGCCGCAGGGCGGACGGATCTTCCTCTGCCGTACAAAGGAAGCCCCCGCGGAGCGGATCATCGACTACCTGGAGAGAGCTCCGGTCCGGGTGACGGGCGTACAGCCGCTCCGCCGTGAAGGGGTGTTCGACAAAACCGGCTTCGTCAACGGCGCTCTGGAATCGCTCAAACGCGGCAATTTATTCCGGGACGAGCTCATTTTCGACTCTGCGGCCGCGCCCTGCGTCGAACTCGGCGGACGCGGGACATTGCTGCTCAGCTCCAACGACTATCTCGATCTTGCCCGCGATGAACGGGTCGTCAGGGCGGCAAAGGATGCGCTGGAGAAATTCGGCCTCGGCTCCGGCGGATCCCGGCTGACCACGGGCTCGACGGTGCTGCACCGCGAACTCGAACATGAACTGGCGGGATTCAAGGAAACGGAAGACGCTCTCGTATTCAACACCGGTTTTGCCGCCAACAGCGGCATCATTCCGGCGCTGTGCCCGCCGGAAGGGGTCATTTTCAGCGATGAACTCAACCACGCGAGCATCATCGACGGCTGCCGGGCGGCGAAAGCGAGAACTGTCATCTATCGTCACTGCGACATGCATGACCTTGCGGAAAAAGTGCGCACGATCGCTCCCCGGCAGGGCGGTCTCATCGTCAGTGACGCCGTCTTCAGCATGGACGGCGACATTGCTCCGCTGCCGGATATTTTGGACACTGCGCAGGAATTCGGCCTCTTCACGATGCTCGACGAGGCGCACTCCACCGGCGTGATCGGGAAGACGGGCCATGGGATCCGCGAACACTTTTCCGAGAGCCGGCATCCGGATATCCTGATGGGGACGCTGAGCAAGGCTCTCGGTGCGGAAGGCGGCTTTGTCTGCTGCACGGCTGAAATGCGCCGATTTCTGTACCACAGATGCCGCAGTTTCATTTTTTCGACCTCTCTTCCGGCGGCGGTCATGGCGGGGGCGCTCGCCGCACTTGAAATCATCGAAAGCGAACCGGAACGGGTGCGCGCGCTCCGCGGGAATGTAAAGTTCTTCATTGCCGAGCTCGCGAAGCACGGCATCCAGTGCGTTTCCGACTCGGCGATCGTCCCGATCCATATCGGGGATGAGGAAAAAGCCGCCTCCGCCGCCGTCCGGCTGCGCACCCGCGGCATTGTCATTCCCGCGATCCGCTATCCCACCGTAAAACGCGGAGAGGCGCGGCTGCGCGCGGCACTGATGGCAACGCACACCCATGAACAACTTGCCTTCGCGGCCCGTATCATCAGTCAGTCGCTCCGGGAAACGAAAAAAATCTGAACATTGCCGGCAATGGCGGAAGGCGGAGTCCTGAGTCCTGCGCACATTCGATTCCGATGTCTGTTTTCTGCGGCGGCGCAGCCGGAACAGCCCGACCTTCCGGGAAGCTCCGCAAGAAGCAGGGGGGCGTGAGGACCTGTGCAACTGCCGCCGCCCCATCCGGGCCGCCGTTCACGAAAGTCCCGCCGGATTCGGCGCATGGTTCCTGCGGTACTCGCCCGGAGTTCGACGCAGCGGCGGAGCAACTGCTTCCTCATCACCAGTCTGATCGTTCCAGGGATCGTCGGCGCGGTCACCGCGGTCTGGTTCACCTGCGGCGGCGTCCGGGACATGCTGCGGCTCTTCCGCGATCTCAGAAACCGCAAGGAGGTGGACGCGCTGGACGACGGCCGCGTGGAGGGGCACGTTTCCCTTGCCGCCAAGAAGGCCTTCGAGGCCATCGAGAGCCGCAGATCCTCCGGGCGCATCGAATAAGCGTTTTTCCCCGCGGACGGAGTATTCGGCGCGATGCTTTGTTCCCGATACGGGGCGGCGTTTTCCTTTCCCCGGAGCTCCATGCTTTTCGAGACGCGCTTTTTCCAACGGACATGGGAAACGATGAGAGGCGGGACATGCAGAGGGCGGTCGGCCCGGCTGAAAGCCAGCCGCCGGAAAACTGCGGGCTTCTCAGGACGTGCAGGCCCCCGCGGGATGCCGGGACCGCATTTGTCCTGCCTGCCGGCGTGATCTGCGGAGCAATATCATGTCGTGCGGGGGACAGCGTGTTGCGGAAAGGCGACGCAAAAAAAGGCTCAAAAAAGGCAGATTTTTGCCAAAAAGGCTTGCATCATCGAAAAAGCGGTGCTATATTAATGGCACAGGTGGCAGGATAGCTCAGTCGGTAGAGCAGGGGACTGAAAATCCCC
>JAFTDL010000372.1 GCA_017454215.1 Lentisphaeria bacterium
CTGCAGAAGACGGCCGAAATGGATCTTGCCCCCGGACTGGAAGAGAAGGCGGAGGTCCTCGCCCGGACCATCAAATCGACTTTCTACGATCACGGGAAACGGCTCTATGCCCTGGATCCCGGGAAACAGTTCTTCTCAGAGCATCCGCAGGTCCTCGCGCTGCTGGCTCTGGAAGACACGTCGGTCATTCCCGGACTCGCAGGCGCCGATCTCACGCCGTGCAGCATTTATTTCTCAAGCTACTATCTGGAAGCGTGCCGGCTTTTCGGGCTGGACGATCTGCTGGAAAAGCGTCTCGACCGGTGGCGGGCTTTGGAGAACGAGGGGCTGACGACTTTTCCCGAAGAATTCCGCAACCCGCGCTCCGACTGTCACGCGTGGAGTTCCCACATTCTTTCCGTTCTCCGGGAGAAGCCGTAACGGCGCCGGCACACGGGTCACAGATCCAGCGCCATTTCGCCGTCGAGGGGAGAAAACCCGTAACGCAGGTACACGGGACGCCCCATGGCGGAGGCGTTGAGACAGAGCCTGCGGCAGCCCTCTTCGCGGGCGGCTTCGACCAGACGGTCCAGCAGCATGACGGCAAGGCCCCGGCGGCGCCACGCGGGACGGGTGTACATGTTGGTCACGTAACCGAGCTTCCCGCTCATATTTCCATAGGTGGGCGGGTGGATCTCCAGCGAAAGTCCCGAACAGGCCGCCGCCTGATCCCCCTCGTAAGCGATGAAGGCGATGAAGTTTCCCGCCGCGATCTGCGTCCGGAAAAACGCAAGATTGCACCGGAAGAACTCCTCCTCGCTCACGGGGCAGACCGCCGTTTCGCGCTCCTTGCGCATCTCAAGCCGCATGACGGTCAGCAGTTCCGCGTCGTCGACGCCCGCACGTCTGAAAGAGAAAGCCATGATCGGACTTTCCTCATTCGGCCGGAACGTATTTTGTTCCCGCGGGAGCCTTGACGTCGAGGTCGAGACCGGAACCGCGCCTCTCCCACGCCACTTCGATATTGCCGCAGGGCGTGGGCACTTTTCCGGAAGCCCGGAGCAGATCACCGCAATACGGCGTCACGGTGAAGGTTTTGAACCCCGGCTCCAGCGGACGGACGCCCAGAATACAGCACTTGTCGAAGTACACCGGCAGACTGCTCCAGCCGTGGCAGAGGCTGGCAGCGTCGCCGCCGAGACTGCCGTCGGCGGGATTCTCCCACAGCGTGGTGGCTCCCAGCAGAGTCAGGCTGTCGAAGGCCTCGAAGACCCGCGACGCGGCGTAGTCCTGAACGTCCTTCCCGAAGCGCATCAGGGCGCGGATGAGGAAGGGCATGGAACTGTACGTGCAGGAAACAAGTCCGCCCCGGCGGATCTTTTCCAGCAGCGCGGGGATCTTCCCGTGCGGTACCAGACCGTTGAAGAGCATCAGCGCCTGAGTGTGCTCATGGAGAAATTTCGCGTCCTCGCCCTCGACGAACGAAGCGTAGCACTTTTCCTGCGGCAGATAGAAGCGCTCTTCGATGGCGGGACCCAGTTTCGCGGCGCAGGAAGCGTAGTCGGGCGCGGCGATGCCCGTCGCGCGGAAGAGCTTGTCCGCCAGAAGGAGCGCTTCATAAAGATAGATGTTGAAAGGAGCCTGATCCTCGGCCTCGTTTCCGGCCAGTCCGGGGACCCATTCGGCAAAATTCCACACGCCCTCCCCCTTGCCGGGGAAGTAGAGACCGCTCTTCGTGGGACGGCTGAGGAAAAAGTCCAGCAGCTGCCGCACCACGGGAGCGTTGCGCTCGAAAAGCGCCGTCGATCCGGTGAAGAAATAATGCTCGTACACCTCGGCGATCCACGCCAGAGAGAAAATGGGGATCGCCAGCTGATGGGCTCCCGGAGCCGTCAGCGCCAGATAGCCGTCGGGGCGCCGCGACTGTCCGATCAGGTCGAAACAGGTCTCTGCGAAGCGGTAGTTGCCCCAGATGTAATAGCCGTAGAGCGCCTGATTGCGGGAGTCGTAGGCATAGAGCGACTGTTCCCGCCACGGACAGTCCTCATAGTGCTCGTGCATGCAGTTTTTGAGGGTGTCCACGGCGATGGCGTGGGTCTTCATCCGCAGGGAGTCGGAACACGCGAAGGGCGTCTCGTTCTCCAGAGGGTAGAGCTGTTCGGCCACGCCCGCGAAACGGATCTCGGGAATGCGGGCGGCCTCGGTGAAGTGCAGTTCCAGATAACGTCCGGCGCAGCGGCGGATGCGCAGTTGAAACCGGTTCTCTCCCTCCCTGCAGATGTAACGGTCGGACATGTTCCGCTCGGCGATATGGGCCCGCACCCGGCCGCTGTCGAGATGTTCCCCCAGCGCGTAGTCGATGACGGTCCCCGCGGAGCAGTCGACGTCGAAGGTGATGAATCCCGTGGTCTCGCGCCCCAGATCGGCAATGATGTAGTACCCGTTGGACTCCCGGTCGTCGCTCCCGCGGAACTTGAAGGGGAAGGAGCCCGCCGGACTGAGAACGAACTTTTTCTGATCCCCGACCACGATGTTGCCGCTCACGTAGAGAGCGAGGATGTCTTCGGAGATCACCTTCCTCAGCAGGACCTCCCGCAGATAGTCCGAGTACATCACCTGCGACGGTGTTCCGCCGACGCCGGTGCGATGCACATAGCCGTGCTGGACCAGCACCGTTTCGCCGCAGGGGCAGTCGGTCAGCACCGGCAGGGGCCGCTTCCGGAGGCTCCGCGGGAACCTTTGCGTCACATCGGCGGCGCAGGGCCACGCCGAGTCGTCAAAGCCGGGCTCCGTCCACGTGCAGGCTCCCGGCTCACGGGCATCGAACACGGTGGAAAATCCCAGCTGGAGCGTGAACTTGATGCAGTTCCCCGGCTGAAATCCCGGCGCGCGGACCGCCCGCCACGCGGGACCGGAAGAATCGATGACGCGCTGTCCGTCGTGAAGAACGGCCCACAGTCCGGGGAACCCTTTGAGCTCGCGCAGAAAATCCTCGCCGATGTAATGCACCAGCACGGCGACGGTGTTTTTTCCCTTTACCAGATGCCGGGAAACGTCGAAAGCGGTGTACGTCTTGCGTTCGGGGTAGTCCGAAAACTGGGTTCCGGGAATGACCCGGCCGTTGACGTACAGCGTGAAATTGGAATCGGCAGCCAGATCAAGCTCGACTTTTCCGGGAACGGAGTCGAAAGTTATCTCTCTCCGGAACGCCGCAAAGGTGTCCGGCCCGGCACCCGCGTCCTGCGCCCAGATCCACGCGCCGTTTTCCACGATCTCTTTTTCCGTCATGATCTTTACTCCAAGTTGCTTTTCGGTTCGAATTTGAAGGGAAACGCCGGCAGGCCGTTTTCGGAAAAAAGTCCGATGTTCACGGGGTTTTCGCACCAGCCCATGGCGACGGCGACGATTTTTTCTCCGGGCAGAAGCACCTCGACTTCACTGCCGGAAACGACGGAACTTTGAAGGGCAAGGATCTTCCCCTCTGCCGTCACGCCCGCGACGGAGCTGACACAAGTCCCCGGCGTGAACCGGGAGCCGTACATCTCGAATTCGAGGACGATGCGCTTTTCGCCCGCGACATGGCGGCTGCTCTTCAATACGGCTCCCGCGGGAGGCGTTTCTCCCGCGGCGAGAGCGCGGTAGAAGGCCGAGGCCCGCAGGGCGGGAACGCGTTTTTCGGGCGGGTGGATGTCGTCCACATCCCCGCAGTCGCAGATGTTGACGGGGGGGTATCCCGTTTCGGCGAGGGAGCCTTTGAGCTGGCGGTCGCGGACGATCGCCCATGTGCTGCACGCGGTGTAGAGATGAGGCCGCTGAAATCCCGGCAGAAGGAAGGTGATGAAGGGAAGATGCGGAGACTGCCACAGGTCGCGGAAAGTGCGGA
>JAFTDL010000038.1 GCA_017454215.1 Lentisphaeria bacterium
CCCCTGCATCGTGCCCCGCATCATACCCGTCGTCGAAGCCATGGCCGCCCTCGTCCTCGCCGACTGCGTTCTCCGCCAAAAAGCCCTCCGCTGACCCTTTTTCGGTAAAGATCAGGGGAAACCGGGGGAAGGAAAAACCTTCTTTTCACGGTAAAAGAAGTTTTTTCCTTCCCCCGGACCCCTCTCTTTTTTCAAGAAAAACGGGGCGTTTTGAGCGGAGAAGAACGGGCCGCGGGGGTGTTTTGAGCGGAGGGGCCGCGGAATGGAAGATACGGCCTTTCGTTCTCCCGCGCGCGCAAGGCAGGAGCGGTAACAGTGGCCGGTGTTACCCTGTACAGGATTCTCCCCCGCGCGCGCAGGGCAGGAGCGCAGACGGCGGATCACGCCTCCCCGGCAAGTGCCTTCTGCCAGAAGGAGATCTGCTTTGCCACCTGAGCGAAGCCCGTTCCGCCGACAAGATCGCGCTTGGCGACGCTGGACTCGGGATCGAAAAGCCCGAGAAACTCCTCCGTGGCCTCGGGAATGGTCTCGCGCATCTCGGCCAGCGTCGTCTCGTCGAGACGGCGGCCGCGCTCCCTGCACCACTTGACGAAGGAGCCCACCCGGTGATGCGCCGTGCGGAAAGGCACGCCCATCTTGACCAGCTGTTCGGCGATGTCGGTGGCCATCAGCGCCGGATCCGACGCGGCCCTGCGCATATTTTCTTCCTTGAGCTTCATGGTGTCGATCATGGGCGGATAGACGGCCAGTATCTGCTCGGCGGTATCGCAGGCGTCGAAGACCGCGATCTTGTCTTCCTGCAGGTCCCGGTTGTAAGTGAGCGGCAGCCCCTTGCAGAGGGTGAGCAGCGCCGTGAGACTGCCGAAGACCCGGGCCGTCTTGCCGCGGGTGAGTTCGCAGACGTCGGGATTCTTCTTCTGGGGCATGAGACTCGATCCGGTGCAGAAGGCGTCGTCGAGTTCGATGAAGTCGAATTCCTGACTGCACCACAGGATCAGATCCTCCGAAAGCCGCGAGGTGTGCATGGCGAAGACCGCCAGCGCGGAGACGAATTCGATGGCGAAATCCCGGTCGGCGACGCTGTCCATGCTGTTGCGGGTGACGGCGTCGAATCCCAGTTCGGCGCGGACCATTTCCCGGTCGAGGGGCAGCGTCGAACCGGCCAGCGCGCCGGAGCCCAGCGGCATGACATTGAGACGTCTGCGGCAGTCCGCCAGACGCGAGGCGTCGCGGTCGAGCATTTCGACGTAGGCCAGAAGATGATGGGCGAAAAGGACCACCTGCGCGTGCTGGAGATGGGTGAATCCGGGCATGATGACTTCGGGGTGCTCCGCGGCCATGCCGACGAGGGACTTCTGGAAACGCCGGATGCCGTGGATGAGCAAGTCGATCTCGTCCCGCAGGTACAGCCGCAGATCGAGGGCGATCTGGTCGTTGCGGCTGCGCCCGGAGTGGACCCGCGCCCCCTCCGCGCCCAGGACCCCGATCAGGGCGCTCTCGATGTGCATGTGGATGTCTTCGAGGGAGATGTCGAACTTGAAATCACCCGCGTCGATTTTGTCGCGGATGCGGAGCAGTTCCGCGCGGATGGCCTCGGCGGTCTCCTGCGGAATGATCCCCGCCGCCGCCAGCATCTTCACGTGGGCCCGGCTGCCCTCGATGTCCCAGCGGTAAAGACGTCTGTCAAAGGAAATGGATTCCGAATAACGCGCCACTTCGCCGCTTGTTTCCGCACTGAACCTGCCGCCCCAGAGAGCCATGATGATCACCCTTTCGTTTTGAAACGTCCTCGCTCCATCGCTTCCGCTATAATATACCACGCGGGCGCGGGCAATGCAACCGGCGGCAGCTCCCTGTTTCGGGCCGGAAAAACTCCGTTTTGCCGGGCCGCGGGCAAAAATTTGTAAATAAATCGGTAAAAAGTGCCTTTCGCCCCTTGCATTTTCGCCTGACAGTAAGTATATTCTCTGCGTATGATTGTCAAAAGACGGTTTTTCCGCCCCGGGCGGGGACCGGGCGGCAGGGAGGTTTGCCGCGTAAAACAACTGAGGAATTTTGAATATGAAATTCGGGAAATCGATCGTTCTGCTGCTGCTCGTGCTCTTTACGTTGAACGTCATGCCGCAGGCATCCGCCGACGAAGCGACGCCGTCGAAAGGCCGGTGGATCCTTCTGCCGGTCATGAAACTCAGCCGCGGCATCGCCAACGTTGCCTTCAGTCCGCTGGAACTGCCCATGAAGTGGTGGGACGTCAGCAACGAAATGGGCGGCATCGCCGGCATAACCTACGGCACGCTCAAGGGCGTCTGCTTCATCATCGCCCGCATCGGCGTGGGCGTCGTTGACATCGTCACCTTCCCCGCTCCGCTGCCCAACTGCCCCGAGGATCCCTCCGGCTACGGTCCCGGCTACGGTCCCATCATGACTCCGGCGTGGGTGGTCGACGTCGACCACGACTGGCAGAACTTCGTCTACAAAGAAGAAGCCATCGTCACCGACCGGCTTTGACCGCGTCCGCCCGTGTCCGCCGTTTCTCCGGAGTCCGGAGGAGCGGCGCGAAATTTTTTCCGGAGAGCCGAAAAAATGAGTTTTTCCTGTGGTTTCGTCGGACTGCCCAACGTGGGCAAGTCCACCCTGTTCAACGCGCTGTGCCACGGCGGGGCCGAGGCGGCAAACTTTCCCTTCTGCACCATCGAGCCCAACACCGGGATCGTTCCCGTGCCCGACGACCGGCTGGAAGTCCTCTCGAAAATGGAGAAATCCGGCAGGATCGTGCCCTCCACGCTTAAATTCATCGACATCGCCGGTCTCGTGCGCGGCGCAAGTCAGGGTCAGGGGCTTGGCAATCAGTTCCTCGGCCACATCCGCAACGTGGACGCCGTCGCCCACGTGGTGCGCGTCTTCGACGACTCCGACGTGGTCCACGTGGACGGCGACTTCGACCCCGTGAACGACCTTGAGACCATTGAGACCGAACTCCTGCTCTCGGACCTCGAAATGATGGAAAAACGCCGCGACAAGGCCCACAAGGCCGCCCGCACCAACGACGCGGACGCCAAATTCGAGTACGACACCATCCTCGACATCTGCAAACAGCTGGCCGACGGCCGCATCCCGGAGTACGACAAAAACAGCGAAAAGACTGCGGCGCTCGTTCAGTCCCTCGAACTGCTCTCGCTGAAACCGGCGTTCATCTGCGCCAACATCGGCGAGGATCTGATCGGCTCCGAACAGGAGAACCCCAAGTACAAACGCCTGCTGGAGTTCGCCGCGTCGCGGAATCTGGAAGTCATTCCCGTCTGCGCCAAATTCGAGGAGGAACTGAGCCGTCTCGAACCGGAGGAAGCCAAAAGTTTCATGGCCGACATGGGCATCGAAAAATCGGGGCTTGAGCGGGTCATCCAGACGGGCTACCGTCTGCTCAACTACATCACCTTCTTCACGGCTGGCCCCATGGAGTCCCGGGCGTGGACCGTCATCAAAGGCGCCAAGGCTCCCGAGGCCGCGGGCAAGATCCACACCGATCTCCAGCGCGGGTTCATCCGCATGGAAACGGTCTCCTACGACGACATGGTCTCCTGCGGCGGCTGGAACGCCGCCCAGACCGCGGGCAAACTGCGCATCGAGGGCAAGGACTACGTCGTTCAGGACGGCGACGTCATCCACGTGCGCTTCTCGGTGTAGACCGAACGCATCCGCGGCGCACGGCGGAGACGGCTTTCTCCGCGGAACCTTTCAAGGCGTTTCAGACCTCTCCCCTCTCTTGCCGTCATCTTTCCCCGGCGGGATGAGGAGATGATCGAGCCGGGGATCGGCGAGGGAACGGGCGATGTTCGAGCGCAGGGCGGGAATGTGTTTCTCCCACTGTTCAATGGTCTGCGCAAAGAATTTGCGGTCGCCCGAGGCCAGCTGTTCCTCGTAGCGGCAGACGCCCGCAGCGGGCAGATCCGCCGCGGCGGCGCAGGCGCGGATCAGGCTTTCGGGAACCAGCGCCAGCGGACGGATGACCTGAGGATCGGCTTCGTTCCGCGGCTTCACCACGGGAGCCATGGTGGCGAGCCCTTGCCCGCGGCACAGGCTCATCAGAAACGAGATCGCAATATCGTCCAGATGGTGGCCCAAGGCCAGTTTGCTGCACTTGAGCTCCCGGGCCAGACGGTAGAGCCGCCCGCGGCGGAGCCGGGAGCAGAGCACGCAGGGCGAACGGGAAAAATCCTTTTCCGCGATGATGGAAGCGATATCCATGCTCACAACATGGTGTTCCCAACCGCGGGAAACGCAGAAGTCGCGGATGGCCGCCGCGTCGAACTCGGGAAAACCGGGGTCGAAGGTGGCGGCGACGACGTCGAAAGAAACGGGCGCGACGGACCGGAGATGGTGCAGCGTTTCCAGCAAAACGAAACTGTCCTTCCCGCCCGAAAGCCCCACCATGACGCGGTCGTTCTCTTCGATCATGCCGTAGCGGCAGACGGCCTCTCCCGCGAGGCGGCAGAGTTTTTTGAAGGGGGCGGAGCCGGAGAGTTCAGCCATGATCTTTACCGCAGATCGAAATATCTTCTGTCGGCGGAGATGCGGTCGATGCCCTCGGCGATGAACCAGGCGTCGGCGAAGGCGAAGCACTCGATCCGGACGATGCGGTCTTTTTTGCGGGCGGGGAAGGTGAACACGGCGGCGTCGGACCGCAGTTTGCCCCGCAGCTGAAGGTCGGAAGCGAAAGCCGTCTTGCTCACGGTCTTCCCCTCGTCATCGGCGCGCAGATACCATCCGCCGATGTGACTGCCCGCGCCGGAAAACCTCACCTCTTTTCCCGCGGGGATCCTGAAAAAGAAGCGCTGTATCCCCACGTGGGCCACGGGAATGCCCTCCCGCGGCATGAACACGGCGTAGACGGCCTGCGATCTGCCGTCCATGGACCAGTCGCCCGAAAAATCGTCGGTGATCTCGAGCGTGAACTCTTTTCCCCTGGGGCCCGGCAGGACGAACTCCGTGTCCTGCCGCAGAAGATCAGGCCTGAACGTGCGCCTGAGAATTTCTTTCCCCCCTGCGTCGCGCAGGACGATCTCGGGCGTTTTTTTCGGCTTCCCGCTGCGGATCCAGCGGCGCAGAAAGATCTTCGCGTCGGCGGCGGAGGAACGGATGTGCCACTTGCTGCTGCCGCGGACCCGCCACTCGGGAACGACGCCGTCGAAAAGTTTTCTTTCCAGCGCAGGGCGGCGGTAGTCGGATCTGAAACCGTGCTTTTTATTCCACTGAGCCTCCGCCCGCAGGTAGTCGGTGAGGAAGGTGAATTCCAGCGCGAAGTGCTTGTGGTCCACGGGGTGCGGAGCCAGAAGCACCCGGGCCATGGCCCGCTGGGCAGCCATGAAGAGTTCGGGATCGTCGGCGATCACCGCCGCTTCGGCCAGCGGTGGGGCGAGCAGGGGATTGACCGAACTGACCGGCCAGTTGAGCCCGGTGCCGTCGGCGGCGATGTCGTAGTTGAAGCCCGCGCCGTTGCCGGGATTGAAGCCCTTGGCCAGCCAGCGGGCCGACGAAACGAGGGCCTCCTTCACGCGGGGATCGCCGGTGAGACCGTAATAGTCGCACAACCCCTGAATGAGGATGGCGGCCTGAAAGCAGTTGTTGCCCAAGGTGTTGATGCCGTAACTCGAGGCGAGGCGGCTGTTCACGGCGGGCCACGCGCCCTTGTCGTAGGCGCATTCGCGCACAGCCATGTCGGCCAGGGTCTTCGCTCCCTTGAAGTACGCCGGGTCGCCGGTCACCTCATACAGCGCCGTCAGGGCGCGGAGCATCCAGCCCGCTTCCCGGGCCCGGGCACGCTTGACGATGCCCTTGTAGTTGGGGATCGCACCGAAGACGCAGTGTTCCCCGAACATCAGCGTGGAATCCATCACCACGGGATCGGCGGCGAGGAGCCAGACCAGAAGCCTGCCCCGAGTCCAGCTGTGGCCGTTGCCCGCCGTGGTGAAATGGGTGTAGGCGTGGGACCACTCCCGGCCGACGCCCGAGTGCCCCACGGCGTGCTGGAGATTGGCGCCGACGAAGAAGGCGTTGGGATAGGCGTGACAGGTGTCCACGTCCGCCTGATGCCGCGCGGCGGAAACGGCGTAGCGGAGCATCTCCCGGTTGCCGGTGCGCAGAAAGGCCTCGGCCACGGCCTGCGCCGGATCGTACTCGTTGTTTGTCCAGCTGTGGCCCCCCTCGCCGAAGGAGTCCCCGTAGTTGAAGAAGCCGAACTCCCGCTCCTTTTCCTGCCGGGCGAGGTAGCGGTTGAAGGCCTCGGTGAAGGAGGCGTCCACCGGGGCGAGTCCGCCGTCGTCGGGCGCAAAGCCCGCCTTGCGGTAGTAGTCGAAGGGCAAGACGGCGACGACGGGCAGATCCCGTTCAGCGGCGAGGACTTTTTCGGGCGTGCCGCCGAAGTCGAAACTGATGCGCTCGGTGAAGCTCATGCCCCACTTCATGCGGTAATTGCCGTCGCTGTAGACGTAACTCAGCTTCAAGGGCAGATCGGCGTTGAAATCCTTGCCGGGCTGGAGCGGAAGAAGCTCGATGAAAACCTTTCCCTCCTTCGCCGTCACCGCCTTGGGGTAGCGCCTGTGCCAGTCGGCCAGCGCGATGCCGAAGGAGGGGGTGAAGCGGAAGGCGCCGGAGAGTTTTCCCTTCTGCCGGGGACCGCCGTCCATGGAGAAGTCCCTTTCCGTCTCCTGAAAGGCGCGGAACTGTTTTTTCAGGGGGTCCGCGGGCGCAAAGACCAGCGACAAGGACTTGAAGTCGGTGAACTCCATGTCCAGCACGCTGTCGATGTGGGTGAAGTCCACGTCGAACCCGGGCCTGCCGTAAACGAAACCGATGCGGGCGACGTAGGAACCGGCGTTGCCCGTGTACTTGCCCGCGGCGCGCAATGTCAGACGGAGAGGACCGGCCTCGATGAGCTCGAAGCTGTCGGGATCGGCGGGGGTGAAGCGGGAGCCGTCGGCCAGAACGATCTCCGCCGGGAGAAAACGGCCGCACTTTTTGCCGTCGAGCGTGATGTCATCGACGAGGTTGAAGCCCTTTTGCCGGACCGTCCCCCTGAGCCGCCCGGCATCGACGGCGAGGACGCCGTCCTTGAGAGTCCAGGAGAGCCCCTCCCGGACGGGCGCCGCTTTCACCGCGTTGCCGAATTCGAGCGTGAAATGCGTTTTTTCATTCCCGGCCAGACGGGTCCGGGCGGTGACGAAAAGGTGCCGCAGGGACTTGTCGTCATAGCGGGACAGGGCCGAAAACTGCGCCGGGACCGCCTCGCCTTTGGAGGAAAGCAGCCTCAGGCGGTCGAGTCCGAAGACTTTTCCCCGGGAAAAAGGCACGCCGAAACGCAGCAGCACCTCCCGGGCCTCGGCGGATTCGTTGAGCAGTTCGACGGAGACGGACTCTCTTTCCGCGCTGCCGCGCCCCGTGACCGCGTCGTCCCACGGCAGCTTCGCAATGGGCGCGGGACGGGGGAAGATCCGCTTGCCGAAGTCGGCATACCGGGCCTCCTCCGGCGTGAGCCCCCGGTCGTCCGGCGCCAGCAGGGCGCACACGGGCGTATCGACCTTGTAATGGAAGGCGGACGACCCGGAACGCCGCGGCACGAAGCGTTTGGAAAATTTGAGGCTGTGGAGCAGAAATTTTTTGCCCGTCTTCTCCTGTATCTCCCGGTTGAAGAGAAAACTTATGCCGGTGATATTTTCGAGTTTTCGGTCGAATTCGTACTCCAGAACGACCTTCTGCCCGTTTTTCAGGATCTTCTTCGCGGGGGCGTTTTCGGGGTGGAAACGGGCGGCCTCCTTCTTGCCGGAATAGAACTTGAAGGCAAAATCGCGCCGGGAGAAGCGCCCTTCCAGCGGCGTGATCTCGAGGGCCGCGCAGTTGATCCGGAAAAAGTCCCGGGGAGAACCCAGATCGAAGAACACCTCGGCGGAACGGGAACTTTTCGACGTCCTCACCTCGGGAAAGGCGATCTTCCCTTTGGCGTTGCGCAGCTGCGCGGTTCCAAGATCAAGTTCCAGCGCGGGAACTCCCGCGCAGAGGCAGAGGAGCCCGAGCCATATCCCCCAGCGTTTCATGGTGTATTCCTTTCCCGATTTTCAGTCGGCCGACGGCACGGCACAATTATAATATATATCGAAAACGTGACTTTGTCAACCGAAAAGCAGTTTGACCAGCAGAAAAAGCGCCGTGCCGCAGAGGACGAGGAAGAGGATCCCGAGGGCCAGGGGGACGTACTTGAAGAAATCGAACTTTCCCCTCCCCGCGGAGACGCCCGTTCCGGGAAAGACGCGCAGACGCCCGCGGATGCGCGAAAGCGTCGTCTTCACCTCCAGCCAGTCCGCGGGCCGGTCCGCGGGGGCCTTGGCGATCATGGCGTCCACGGCCCGGGCCAGTTCGGGGTCCAGACCGGGCTTGGCAGCGAGAAGCGGCGGCGGCGCGACTTCGACGTGCTGACGCAGGACGCTCTCCATGCTCCCCCGGAAGGGGGCCGCGCCGGAGATCAGTTCGTAGAGCATGATGCCGAAACTGTAGATGTCGCTTTTGATGCCGACATTCCCCGTATTCCCCATGATGACCTCGGGGGCGGCGTACAGGGGGGTGGCCATGATCTCCCCGCCCGGCTCGTCGCTGCCGGCGACTTTCGCAAGCCCCAGATCGGCCAGTTTCAGCGCGTTGTCGCTCTTGCGGATCATCAGGTTGTCCGGCTTGATGTCGCCGTGGATGACGTGAAAGTTCTGCCAGGCGTAGTCCAGGGCGTCGGCAAGCGAGATGCCGACGTCCAGCAGAAAGGGCAGCGTGATCCGGCCGGGATCGCCGGTGCGGATCTTCTCCAGCGAAATGCCGTCGACGTACTCCATGGCGAAGTAATACAAGCCTTCGCTGCGCCCCACGTCGAGAGCCTGAATGATGTTCGGGTGGTCGAGCCGGGCCGCCATGCGCGCCTCGCGCACGAAATTTCTGATGTAGACGGGGTTGTCCGCGAGGTCCGAGTGCAGTATCTTGCATGCGGCGATGCGGTCCATGGTCAGCTGCCGGGCCAGATAGACCACGCCGTTGCCGCCGCTGCCGAGAAGTTCCAGCAGTTTGAAGCCGCCGACGATGTGTCCCTGAAGATGTTCGAGATCCCTCACGGCAGAACGTCCTCCCGCCGTTTCTTTTCGCCCTTGACATCCGGCATGCGGACGCCGATGACGAATTCGCCTTTCCAGTCCCGTTTCAGCGCGGCCAGTTCCGATGCGGAGCCGCGGATGACTTCCTCGTGGATCTTGGTCGCCTCGCGGATCAGCGCCACGCGGCAGTCGGGAGCGATATCCGCCAGCATGGCGAGAGTTCCGGAGACCCGGTAGGGGGACTCGAAAAAGAAGTTCGTCATGCCCGAAGAGAGCATTTCGCGCAGGAATTTCTCCTTCTGTCCCGCCTTGACGGGAGCGAAGGCGCGAAAACAGAACCTGTCCACGGGGAGAGCAGAAGCCGTCACCGCAAAAGTCAGGGCGGAGACACCGGGGATCACCTCGGGTTCCACCCCCTGCTCCACGGCCGTGCGCACCAGCAGAAATCCCGGATCGGCCACGGACGGCGTGCCCGCGTCGGAGACCAGCGCCACGCTCCGGCCGTTTTTGACCTGTTCCACCAGTCCGGAAACTTTTTCATGTTCGTTGAAGGCATGACAGCTCACCAGCTGTCGGGGACGGATCTGATAATGATCCAGCAGCAGCCGGGTGTGACGGGTGTCTTCGGCGGCGATGACATCCGCCTCGCGCAGAATGCGCAGCGCCCGCAAGGTCAGATCCTCCATGTTGCCGATCGGCGTGCTGACGATGTAAAGGTATCCCATGAAAATTTTTCTCCCTATACGGCGAAACTTTTTTCTTCCTCCGCCGGGGAAGCGCTCTCTGCGGACGGCGGACAGGCAAGATGCGAGCAGTCGTTCCAGAAAACCAGCTGCCAGCGGTCCCCCGCGGTGCGGAAGCACGAAAGCGAAGCGTTGCCGCACACGGGCAGCGGGGAGCAGTCCTGCGCGCAGAGAACATTCTTCAATATCTGCTTGAGAAGTCCGCCGTGGGAGACGCAGAGAACGGTTTTTCCGGCGTGCTTCCGGGCAAGTTCCTCCATGACCTTTTCGGCGCGGAGCCGGAAAGCGCGGGCGCTCTCGCCGCCGGGGGGCGCAAACAGGGGCGAACCGGCGGCGAAAAGCTGAAACTCCGCCGGGGATCCGTCCTTCAGGTCGGCGATGCGCCGCCCCTGCCAGTCGCCGAAACGCCACTCGCGGAGGATCGGCGTATACGCGACGGACCGTCCGCGGGCGATCTTTTCGGCGGTCACCCGGGCGCGGACGAGGTCGCTTGAGAGAATCCCGTCGAAGGACCACGAGGCCAGCCGCGAAGCGACGGCGTCGGCCTGAGCCAGACCGGCCGCATTGAGCGGAAAATCCCCGTCGCCCTGCAAGATGCCTTCGGCGTTGGCGTCCGTTTCGCCGTGACGCACGAAATAGACCGTCGTCATCGTGCGGTTCCCTCCGCCCGGGGGAATCCGCGCTGGCGCACCGCTTCGTAGAGCAGGAGCGTGGTCGCCGTGGCCACGTTGAGGGAATCGATCCTGCCCAGCATGGGAATGACCACCTTCATATCCGCGCCGTCCATCCAGAAATCCGTAAGTCCCGTCTGTTCGGCGCCGACGACGAGGGCCACGCCGCAGGTCAGATCCGCATCGGTGTAGCAGAGATCCGTATGGGGCGTCGCCGCGAGAGTTCTGATGTTGTTCTTTCTGAGCCAGGCCATGGCCGAAGCGTTGTCGGTCTCGGCCAGCGGCACCGAAAAGAGCGCTCCGGTGCTGGCGCGGATGACGTTGGGATTGTAGATATCGGTCCCCTTTTCGCACAGGATCACGCCCGTGGCGTTGACGGCGTCGGCGCTGCGCAGCATGGAGCCGAGGTTGCCGGGTTTTTCCACGGTCTCGGCCACGAGATAGAGGCCGTCGGACTTCACCGGAATGTCGTCGAGGGTGTGGGTCTTCATTTCGGCCACGGCGATCAGCCCCTCGGGACGGTCGCGGTAGGTGACTTTTTCAAGCAGATGCGGCGCGATCTCGCGCACCCGGACGCCCTTGGCAGCCAGCCGTTCCAACAGGGGGAACTCGTTGCTGCCCAGAAAGTGCCGCGGCGAGAAGAAACACTCGACAAGGCGCATGCCGTACTCCTCTGCGCGGGTGAGTTCGCGGTACCCTTCGAGCAGGGTAAGCCTTTCCCGGTCCCGGTGGCGGCGGTCCCGGAGTTTCACCAGATGTTTCACCGCGTCATTCTGCGCGCTCGTGATCAGTTCGAATTTCATGGCTCCTGCGTCTTTTTTTCCTGAAAGCGTGTCATTTTGTCACAATGTCAAATATACACGCACCCTCAGGCAATTGTCAAGGGCTGTTTGGCATGTTTTTTGCTGTGATGCGGTCGAAAGTCGTAAACAATAACGGGATCCCGCACGCAGTACGCAAAATGCGGGGCCGCGGCGCAGGCGGCGGAGCCTTGAAGGTGCGGAGCGCGGGGGATCCAAGGAGGAAACCATGAATATGGACAAACTGACCAACAAGACCCGCGAAGCGCTGACGGGGGCAAGACAGATCGCTCTGGAACGGCGCAACACGGAACTCAGGAACATCCACGTATTATCCGCGCTGCTCAAGGATGAGAACGGCCTCGCCGGTTCCATCCTGGGCCGTCTGGGGATCAACCGCAAACTTTTCGAAGGACAAGTCGATGCCGCCCTCGCCCGCCTGCCCAGCATGCAATCCGCGGGGCAGGACGTGTACAACTCCAACGAGGTGCTGACCCTCATTTCCGACGCCGCCAAAGCCGCCGAAGGCATGCAGGACGAGTTCATCAGCGTCGAACATCTGCTGCTGGCCATGTTCAAATCCCGCAGCGAGGCTTCCGCCGTTCTCGAACAGAGCGGCATCGACGCCGACAAGCTGCTGACCGCGCTGCAGAGCATCAGAGGCAATCAGCGGGTGACCTCGGAGGACCCGGAATCCACTTTCGAGGCCTTGAAAAAATACTCCCGCGACCTGACCCGGCTGGCCATGCAGGACAAACTCGATCCGGTCATCGGCCGTGACGAGGAGATCCGGCGGGTCATCCAGATCCTGTCGCGCCGGACCAAGAACAACCCCGTGCTCATCGGCGAACCCGGCGTGGGCAAAACCGCCATCGTCGAAGGTCTGGCCCGCCGCATCGTGCGCGGCGACGTGCCCGAAAGCCTCAAGAACCGGCAGGTGGTCGCCCTCGACATGGGCATGC
>JAFTDL010000039.1 GCA_017454215.1 Lentisphaeria bacterium
GGTACGATCAAATACTTCAACGTGCGCACCGTCAAGAACAACAAGGGCAAATCCGTTGTCGTCAACAAGAACGGCTACGTTGTCATCTACGATCCCGTCAAGGCCAAGGCGCTCGAGAAGCGCGCCCGCGAGAATATCCTCGGCGAGATCGCCGCGCTGGGCACGGTGCAGAAGGATTTCGACTTCTGGGCCGACGCCATCGAGGAAGCCGAACTGGAGCGTTACGATCTCGACACCGGATCCGTGCTCGACAAAGCCGACGGCGATTCGGTCAAAGAGGGCGAATCGTTCATCAGCTGGGATCCCAGTCAGGTGCCGATCATCATCGAGCAGGCCGGTATCGTCCGTCTGAACGATCTGGTCGAGGGCGTCACCATCCAGAAGCAGAAACGCGGTTCCGCGGATCAGGGCATGGTGATGGAGCACCGGGACGATCTGCATCCCCAGATCGTCATCACCGACGCCGAGGGAACGATGCTGGCCAGTTATCCGCTGCCTTCGGGCGCGGTGCTCATGACCAAGAACGGCGCGAAGGTCACCCCCGGTATGGTCGTTGCCCGTGTGCCGCGTCAGTCCGCCAAGAACAAGGACATCATCGGCGGTCTGCCGAGGATCGCCGAGTTGTTCGAAGCGCGCATTCCCAAGGATGTGGCCGAGATCGCCCGCATCGACGGTGTGGTCGAGGTGGACAATCTGGTCCGCGGCAAGCGTCAGCTCATCATCCGCGACAAGATCTCCGGCAACGAGGAGGAGCACAACAACATCCCGCTGCACAAGCGTCTCACCGTGAGCAAGGGGGACTACGTGAAGAAAGGTCAGAAACTGACCGAAGGCTCCATCGTTCCGCACACGCTGCTCGAGATCTGCGGCATCAACGAACTGCAGCGCCATCTGGTCGACGAGATCCAGCTGGTGTACCGCACGCAGGGTGTCGAGATCAACGACAAGCACATCGAGATCATCATCCGTCAGATGATGCAGAAGGTCCGCATCACGTCGCCCGGCGACACGGATTATCTGCAGGGCGAGCAGCTTGACCGCGGTGAGTTCAACCGGGTCAACCGCGAGGTCATCGAGCGCGGCGGAACTCCCGCTGAAGCGGAACCGGTGCTGCTGGGTATCACCAAGGCGGCGCTGGAGACCGAAAGTTTCATTTCGGCGGCCAGCTTCCAGGACACCACCCGTATTCTGACCGAGGCGGCCACGGTCGGCAAGATCGACGTTCTCGCCGGTTTCAAGGAGAACGTCATCACCGGTCACCTCATCCCGGCCGGAACCGGAACGGAGCACATGCAGAAGCTGAAGCTCAAGTATCTCGGCACCGAGATCGAACCCGAACCCGTTGTCGAGGAGTCCGCCGACAAGACCGCCAGCGAGATCGCCGCCCAGTGGCGCGATACGGGCGACGATCAGGAGGACGTGATCCCCGACGAGGCCAAGGAGCTCATTCTGGATGAATCCGAAGTTCAGGATCTCAATACGGAATCGGAAGATTTTTGAGATAAAGAATGAAAAAAAGGTCATAAATCGGCGTATTTGCGCGGCAAGGACTTGAATTTGCCGCACCTGTGTGCTATCTTATATGACCTGATGTGTGTGAATTGTAGTTTTTTTTCGAGTATATAACAGGAAAAAGCAGGAAAAGACCATGCCGACAATCAACCAGCTGGTGCGTTTCGGACGCGAAGAGAAAGAAAAGAAAAGCAAGTCCAAGGCTCTTGCGGCCTGCCCGCAGCGCCGCGGGGTCTGTCTTCAGGTGACCACCCGTACTCCCAAGAAGCCGAACTCGGCTTTGCGCAAGATCGCCCGTGTTCGCCTGACCAACGGTCAGGAAGTCACCGCCTACATCGGCGGCGAGGGGCACAACCTTCAGGAACACTCCGTCGTTCTGGTCAAGGGCGGCAGGGTGCGTGATCTGCCGGGCGTGCGCTACCACATCGTGCGCGGCGCCCTCGACAGTCTCGGCGTCGACAAGCGCCGTCAGGGCCGTTCCAAGTACGGCGCGAAACAGCCCAAGGCCGGCGCCGACGACGGCAAGAAGAAGAAATAACATCTGATAGGAGAATGCTCAGGATATGAGAAGACGCAGTGCAGTTAAGCGGGAACTCGTTCCCGACATGAAGTACGACAGCAAACTGATCGCCCGGCTGATCAACACGATCATGAGCCGCGGCAAGAAGTCCACCGCCCAGCAGATCGTTTACGGCGCGCTCGACATCATCGGCGAGAAGAAAAAGGACATGGCTCCCATGGACGTTTTTCTTCAGGCCCTCGAGAATGTCAAGCCCACGCTCGAAGTCAAGAGCCGCCGGGTCGGCGGCGCCACCTATCAGGTTCCCATTGAGGTCGATCCCGAGCGTCAGGTCGCTTTGGCCATGCGCTGGATCTGCACCTATTCCCGCGGCCGCAAGGGCAAATCCATGACCGAGGCTCTGGCCGGTGAGCTTCTCGATGCGTTCGAGAACACCGGTTCCTCCATCAAGAAGAAGGAAGATACCTTCAAGATGGCTCAGGCCAACAAGGCGTTTGCTCACTACCGCTGGTGATCCAGCAGAAAGTCTCTTTCGGCGAAAATGAGCAGCGACAGACAGGATTACAATGAGAGTCCGAGACGGCAGGTCCGCCTCGGCAATGTCCGCAACATCGGCATCATGGCCCACATCGACGCGGGCAAGACGACGCTGACCGAGCGTATTCTTTTCTATTGCGGACGCAATTACAAGATCGGCGACACCCATGACGGGACGGCCACCATGGACTGGATGGCTCAGGAGCGCGAGCGCGGCATCACCATCACCAGCGCCGCCACCACCTGTTTCTGGAAAGGGCACCGGATCAACATCATCGACACTCCCGGACACGTGGATTTCACCGCCGAAGTTGAGCGCAGTCTGCGCGTCCTCGACGGAGCTGTCGCCGTGTTCTGCTCTGTCGGCAAGGTCCAGCCTCAGAGCGAGACGGTCTGGCGTCAGGCTCAGAAATACGGTGTCCCCATCATCGCGCTGGTCAACAAGATGGACCGTACCGGCGCCGATTTTCAGGGCGTCGTCGACGAGATCAGGTCGAAACTCGGAGCCAATCCGCTTCCGGTGTATCTGCCCATCGGCAAGGAAGCCGATTTTCAGGGCGTGATCGACGTTCTCGAGGCCAAGGCGATCTATTTCAACAGCGAGGACAACGGCGCCGAGGAGCATATCAGGGAACTGACCGAGGAACAGCAGGCCGAGCAGAAAGAGGCTTTCCGCAAGCTCGTCGAGACCCTTGCCGACGTCGACGACGCCGTCATGGAGGTCTTTCTCGAAGACAAGATCCCCCCTGTGGAGGAACTGCGGGCCGCGCTGCGCCGGGCCACGCTGGCGGGCAAGGTCGTGCCCGTGGCGGCCGCTTCGGCCTTCAAGAACAAGGGCGTTCAGCCGCTGCTTGACGCCATCACCTACTATCTGCCCAGCCCCATCGACATCTGGGACATCAAGGGGACCGATCCCAATACGGGCGCCGAGATCACCCGTCACGTGGGCGACATGCAGCCCTTCTCGGCGCTGGTCTTCAAGATCATGAGCGATCCCTTTGTCGGCAAACTTTATTACTTCCGCATTTACTCCGGCATCGCGGCGCAGGGTATGACGGTGTACAATCCGCGCACGGGCAAGGCCGAGCGTTTCGGCCGTCTGCTGCAGATGCACGCCAATCAGCGCGAGGAGCGTCAGGAGATCTTCTCCGGCGATATCGCCGCGGCGGTGGGACTGCGCAACGTCACCACCGGCGATACGCTCTGTCTGGAGTCCTGTCCCATCGCGCTGGAATCCATGACGTTCCCCGAGCCGGTGATCTCCATCGCCGTGGAGCCCAAGAGTTCCGGCGACCGCGACAAGCTGTCCAAGGGACTTCTGGCTCTGGCCGAAGAGGATCCCACCTTCCAGATCCACAGCGACGAAGAGACCGGTCAGACGATCATCTCCGGAATGGGTGAACTTCACCTTGAGATCATTCTCGACCGGCTGATCCGCGAGTTCAAGGTCGAGGCCAACACCGGAGCGCCGCAGGTGGCCTACCGCGAGGCGCTTCAGAAGGAAGCGACCAGCGATATGCGTTTCGTGCGTCAGACGGGCGGACGCGGTCAGTACGGTCACTGCATCATCAACGTCATTCCGCAGGAGCGCGGAGCCGGCATCACGATCGAGAACAAGGTGGTGGGCGGCAACATCCCCAAGGAATACATCAAGCCGATCGAGAACGGTATCCGCGAAGCGGCGCAGAGCGGTGTTCTGGCGGGGTATTCGGTGGTGGATTTCAAGGTCGAGATCATCGACGGAAGCTACCATCCGGTGGACTCCAACGAAATGGCGTTCAAGATCGCCGGATCCATGGCGTTCAAGGATGCCGCAAAGAAGGCGGGCATCGACCTTCTCGAACCGATCATGAAGGTCGAGTTGACCACTCCCGACGAGAATATGGGAGATCTGATCGGCGATATCACCAGCCGCCGGGGCACGATCGTCGAGATCAAGGCCGGAAACAACAGTTTCACTCAGGTGGTTGCCAACGTTCCTCTGTCGGAGCTGTTCGGATACGCGACAGCTATTCGTTCGCTTTCCCGCGGCCGCGCGACCTATTCGATGGAGCCGGCGCACTTCGAGCGTGTTCCCAAACAAGTTCAGGAAAAAATCTTGGAGAAAAAATAGTATGGCTACTGCAAAAACTCAACGGATCCGCATCCGGCTTCAGGCTTACGAGCACCGGATCCTGGATCAGTCGGTCAACGAGATTCTCGACGCTGCCAAGCGCACCGGTTCCATGGTCGCGGGTCCGATCCCGCTGCCGACGCGGATCGAGCGCTGGACGGTCAACCGTTCGCCCCACGTGGACAAGAAGTCCATGGAGCAGTTCGAGATGCGTACGCACAAGCGTGTGCTCGACATTGTCAATCCCAACGCCAAGACGGTGGATGCGCTGAAACAGCTCAATCTGCCCGCGGGCGTGGATATTTCAATCAAGACGGGATTCTGAAAAACCGTCGGAGAAAGACGTTTCCGCCGTGTCCCGAGCGCCCGGAAAACGGGTGAAAGGGTTCCGGCGGGGTTCGCTTTTTTCGGGAGTAACGGTTTTTTCCGGAGCCCTAGATACCGCCGTTCCCGGCCGATTGGGAACGCGTATCGAAAGTTTCTCTACTTCGAGGAAAGGAGAAAGGTATGAAAGGTTTAATCGGTAAAAAAGTCGGAATGACTCAGGTCTACGATGACAAGGGCGTCCTGATCCCGGTGACGGTGATCGAGGCCGGTCCCTGTGTCGTGACCGCGGTCAAGACCGTCGAGCGTGACGGATACTCCGCTGTCCAGCTGGGTTTCGGTTCACGCAAAGCCAAGAATCTCACCAAGGCCGACCGCGGACATCTGGCGAAGGCCGGGGTCACGGGCGACAAGCTCCCGGCGATCCTGCGTGAGATCCGCACCAGCGAGCCTGCCGAGCCGGGGACCGTCCTCAAGGCGGACATTTTCGCCGACGGGGAGTTTCTTGATGTCATCGGCATCAGCAAGGGCCGCGGTTTCCAGGGCGTTGTCAAGCGCTGGAATTTCGGCGGCGGCCGCGCCAGCCACGGCGGAGCCTGGGAGCGCTGCACCGGATCCATCGGCTGCCGCGAGTGGCCCGGCAGGATCATCAAGGGCAAGCGCATGCCCGGACATACCGGCAATGTGCAGCGCACTGTCCAGAATCTGCAGATCGTGCGCGTCATGGCCGATGACAACGTTCTTCTGGTCAAGGGCGCGGTTCCCGGGGCCAACGGCGGAATTCTCACTATCCGCGGTGCTTTGAAGAAACCGGCGGCGAAGTAATTGGAGGGATGAACCATGTCTAAAACTTTGGATATCCTCGATTGCACCGGCGCCAAGGTCGGTGATTACGCGCTTCCCGAGAGCGCGATCGAGATGGAAAAAGGCACTCAGGCCGTGCATGATACGGTCGTTGCCTATCTGGCCGGCGCGCGTGCCGGTACGGCCTGCACCAAGACCCGCGGGATGGTCTCCGGCGGCGGTGCGAAACCTTTCCGTCAGAAGGGCCGCGGCGGCGCCCGTGCCGGTTCCGGCCGCAGTCCCGTGTGGGTCGGCGGCGGTACGATCTTCGGACCTGTGCCCCGTTCCTTCGCGAAAAAGATCAACAAGAAAGTTCTGGCGCTGGCTCTCAAGCGGTCGTTTTCGGAGCGTGTCGCCGAGGGCGACGTGGTCGTGCTCGACAAATTCGCTCTGCCGGATCACAAGACCCGCAGCGCCGTTGCCGTGCTCAAGAACCTCAAGGTCGCGGACGACACGGTCCTTCTGGCCGTCAACGAGCTTGATGAAGCCGCGCTCTGCGCCACCGGCAATATCGCCAACATGGTGCTTCGCCGCGCCGCGACCGTCAACGTGTACGAGCTGCTTCGCTTCAAGAAGGTCGTCTTCACGAAAGAGGCTCTCGACGCATTCATCGGGCGTCTGGCGTAAGGAGGTGTTACAATGAAATCTGCATTTGATGTCATCATCGCCCCGGTCGTGACCGAGAAGTGCAACGCTCTCATTCAGGAGAAGAAGTACACTTTCCGCGTTGCTCCGGATGCCGGACGGATCGAGATCGGCAAGGCTGTTGAAGAGCTTTTCAAAGTCAAGGTCAAATCGGTCAACGTCATGAATTACCAGGGCAAGAAGAAGCGTGCCGGGCGTTCCCTCAAGGCGGGACGCCGTCCCGACTGGAAGCGCGCCGTCGTCACGCTTGCCGAGGGAAGTATCGAGATCATCTAAGGGAGAAGAGATAAAATGGCTATCAAAAGTTATAATCCGACGACTCCCTCACGCCGTCACATGACGGTCGTTGACAAGTCCCAGCTGAGCAAGAACGGTCCGGAGAAATCGCTGACCCGCGGCAAGAAGTCCACGGGCGGGCGCAACAACACCGGCCGCATGACCACCCGTTTCCGCGGCGCGGGCAACAAGCGCCGTTTCCGGCTGGTCGATTTCCGCCGCACCAAGGACGGCATCCCCGCCAAGGTCGTCTCTCTGGAGTACGATCCCAACCGCAGCGCCAATATCGCGCTCATCAGCTATGCCGACGGTGAGAAGTCCTATATCGTCGCTCCCAACGGCCTCAAGGTCGGCGATGTGGTGATGAACGGACCCAAAGCCGAACTCAAGCCGGGCAACTGTCTGGCGATCAAGGATATTCCGGTCGGCGTGGATATCTGCTGCATCGAAATGGTCCCCGGTTCGGGTGCGAAGCTCGTCCGTTCCGCCGGTCAGGTCGCCACTCTCCGCGGCAAGGAAGAAGATTATGCGCAGGTCAAACTGCCCTCCGGCGAAGTCCGCATGATCCATGTGAACTGCCGGGCCATGATCGGTCAGGTCGGCAATCTGGACCTGATGAACACCAAAATGGGCAAGGCAGGCAAGAAGCGTTACTTGGGATTCCGTCCGCACGTGCGCGGCGTCGCCCAGAACCCGGTCGATCATCCGATGGGCGGAGGTGAAGGACGCAGTTCCGGCGGCGGTCATCCCGTCTCTCCGTGGGGCAAGCTTGCCAAAGGCAAACGTACCCGCAATCCGAAGAAGACTTCCACGAACTTCATTGTCGAACGGAGGAAGAAGTAATGGCAAGATCTATCAAGAAAGGACCGTTTGTCGATCAGCATCTGCTCGACAAAGTCGAAAAGATGACCGGCGCCAAATCGCCGATCAAAACCTGGAGCCGCCGCTCTCTTATCATTCCGGATTTTGTCGGACACACTTTCAGCGTTCACAACGGAAAGAGCTTCGTTCAGGTTTTCGTGACCGAGAACATGGTCGGTCACAAGCTCGGCGAGTTCGCGCCCACCCGTGTATTCAAAGTGCACGGCGTCGTTTCCGGAAAGTAATTTTCGGGATCGCATCCTTTGCGACGGTCGTTTGGCAGCAAGCGGCCGTCTGCTTTTTTTTGGAGCCCTGTTCCCGACACGGGGCGGCGGATCCGTTTCCAAACCGCCCCGCTTTTTTTTGAAAGGCTCTGTTCCCCGCACGGGTCGGCGGATCCGTTTACAAAACACTCCGCTTTTCCCGCAAAAGGATGGGGACTCGGGGGGGAAGGGCGGGCAGCACCCGCCGGCGGACAACGGCGCGCTGTCCTTCCGCCTTCACCAAGGTCTCGGCGGACAAGTCGGGGACGCGCCGGACAGGAAACAGAACTTTCCCTGCGGCTTCCCGCAGGGCAGGCCGCAGTCACACCGGAGCCGACGTTTCGGCCTTTTCACGTGAAAAGGGGATTTCCCTTCCCCCGAAACCACCGGTTTTTACCGGGAACGGCGCGTTTTTGAAAGGGAATACAGGCCCGGGTGAAGACAGGGCATATATCAATCGGACAATTTCGGAAGGCGGATCATGGCAGGATCACAGGAGTATGTTTTCAGTCGTTCCATAGCCGCGCAGCAGGCGGCGCAGATCATAGTCGAAACGGCCCGGCGCGGCGGTTTCATCACGGGACCGGTATTCACCGCTCCGGAACTGGCCGAGTCGGAAAAGGCGCTGATGCTGAAGATCCTGTCCGCCGTCGCGGACAAGCGGCAGCGGGACGGAGACGCGTTGAGCGATGACACGATCAGTTCGATGTTCACTTTCGTTTTCGCCCGGGCGGCGGAGGCCGTGACCAACTACGCCAACCATCGGCCCGATGATTTCTCTATGCTGGGTCTCTTCGATGGCCGCGCGCCGCTGTACGCCGACGAACAGCTGACGGGATATTTCAAAAAATTGAGTTTCCCCGGGGAGTGCGCCCAGAATTTCTGGGACTGGATCCATTCGGACGTGGTTCCGGCGGGGACGGATCCGCTTCTGGCGCTCATGGAGTCGCTGAAGTGGTGCTTCCGGCTCTCATGTCACATCGCGGTCACTTACTTGCACGGCCGCGGATTCCGTTTCTCGTGATCTCCAGATTTTTTTTGTAGCCGGTCTCTTCCGGTGCGAGGGCCAGAGCGGCGGCAAAGCATTTCTCCGCGACCTCCGGCCGTCCCGAACGCAGGGCGATCACGCCCAGCAGGTTGTAGGCCCGGTGACAGGTGTTGTCGCATGCCAGCGCGGTCAGCAGTTCCTTTTCGGCCTCCCGCAGTTTGCCGCGTCCGTTGAGAAAGACGGCGTGATTGTAGTGGAGAACGGCCGAGTTCGGCGCTCTGCGCAGGGCCTCAGCATAGAACTTTTGCGCCTCGGCGTGCCTCCGGGGGAAACGGGCGGAGAGATTGGCCAGATTCATCCATGACTCCATGGCGTCGGGATCGCCTGCCGCGGCTTCGCGGTAGGCCCGTTCCGCACCGGCAAAGTCGCCGTGGCGCTCCAGCAGCATGCCGATCTGATTGCTGATGCGGGCCGGGTCGTAATAGCCTTTCCGGGCAAAGGACAGATCGCGGAGGGCGCGTTTTGCATCGCCTTTCCGCCATGCGGCTTCTCCGGTGAGGGCCGCCGCTTCGTATCCGCCCCGGGAGAAACTTCCCGTGATGAGGGGCAGCGCCAGAAAGAGGACAAGAAGCGGCAGGTAAAAATACTTTTTCCAGTCGAAGGAGACAAGACCGCAGGCGGAGAAAAACAGGATCGCCGGCAGCATGGCCAGACGGTAGCGCCCCGACGTCACGGTGAGGATCTGTCCGGCATACAGCGCGGCGGCAAGGAGCTGCAGCGGGACGGGAACCGGTTCCTTTTTTTTCGCGGTGTACAGGATCCCCCACAGGGCGAAAAAGAGGATCAGGGGCGCGGTGAACGCGCCCCCGCGCATGATCTTCGTGCGGTAGAGCAGGGCGCCCGGATCGGCTCCGGCGGGAAGTTCGGCGGGATACCATACCATGACGGCTTTTTTGAGGAAGAGGTAAATACCTTTGACGGGATCGCTTCTCCAGAAGCGCAGAGTCCGGCCGATCCATATCCGGTCGGCGGAAACGCCGCGCCTGAGAGCTTCTGTTTCGGCATCCTTATGCAGTTTTCTCCAGAGGGGACCGGGACGCAGCCGGCAGCCGCCCGTGGCGTCGGGACTGTTGCCCAGCCAGAAGTTGAAACCGCCGTTCTGCTGTATGCCCGTGAGTTTTCCGTAGTGCAGGGTCTTTATTCCCGCCACGGGCAGGACGATGAGGAACACTCCCGCAAGGAAGACGAGGGCCTCTTTGCGGGCCTTGCGGCAGAGGCCGTACAGAAAGACCGCCGCGGCGAAGGTCAGGGGCAGCGGATGGGTGACGGCGGCCAGTCCGGCGGCAATGCCCGCGGCTCCGGCACGGATGTTTCTTTTGAGGGGATCGAACTCCGTCGCAGCCAGTTCCAGCATCCACAGCGCGACGGTGAGCAGGGGCAGCAGCAGGGATTCGGAGATCAGTTCCGCCTGATGAAAAACGGGAATGACGTACAGCATGCCCAGCGCCAGAAAGACCATGCGCACGGCGAAGGGAACACCCTGACGGAAGAGCAGCCGTTCCAGTGCGGGCCAGCAGAGAAAATTGAGCAGCAGCTGTCCGGCGCGCACCGGCGGGATCGACAGGCCGCTCAGGAGATAGCACAAGGCCAGAAACAGGGGATAAAGCGGCGCGTGGATGTCAGGGACGGCCGGGAAGAGGCGTCCGGAGAGGATCTCCCGGGCGCGCTGATCGTACTCGTTCACGTCGGGGCCCACCGGCACGTCGAAGTTGATCAGGGACGCGTATTCATACAGATAGACGGTCCGCAGCAGGAGTCCCGCGATGAGCAGAAGAGGCGGCAGCCAGACGTCAGCGCGGCGGAAAATCGAATTCTTTTTCAAAGAGATCTCCAATCTGGACGATGGCGGCGTCTTCGTCGGGTCCTTCGATGCGGAGCACGGCGGAAGTGCCGCAGGAAAGCCCCAGAGAGATCAGCGACAGAATGCTGTCTTCGATCCCGACGGTCTCGCCTCCGGCAGTCACCTCCACGCTGTGAAACGGAAAGTGCTGTTTTATGGCATTGAGGATCTCGCTCGACGGACGGCAGTGGATCCCCGCCTTGTTCCTTATCGTTATCAGACGTTCCTTCACGATCATTTTCCTTTGGTTTCGAACAGTGTCGTTTCGGTATTGCCGCGGCTCTCGAACCGCTCTTCCTTCAGGTGATAGACGAGTTTGTCGCTCTCCTGCCGGTGCTCGCGGCTCCGCACCCAGGGACGGCGGGGCGGCTTGCCGGTGATGACGATCCGTCCGGTGCTGACCTTGTAGTCGGCGTGTTCGCCGCCCGCGGCCACGTCCTGGCCCTGGGTCTTATGGGTGATGACCACGTTGTCGATGCACTCCACCCGGTCGAGTTCGAGATCGCCCGAAATGGCGATGCGTGAGGGCGCGAAGTTCTCGGACGACGTCATATCGAAAGGATCGTCGTCGATGTTCGTCTGCGGAACGGCGGCTTTCGCGGGAACGGGGGAAGCCTTCACTCCGTAAAGTTTGAGGGTCTCGCACCTGAGGCTCGAGAGTTCGTCGAAAACATTGACTTTTCCCGAGAAGGTGCTGATGTTGGTCGCCATATCCGTGAAGGAACGCATGGCGACGAGGGTCCGCCGGCCTTTGCCGGCGGAGACGCCCTGTGGCAGATTCGAGGAAGAGACACTGCCCGTGCTGTCGAGCCGGACGCCGTTGTCGCACGTGATCTTCGTCAGCACCGCGCCGCCGGATTGAAGCATGCCGCTTCGGACTTTTTCTCCCGGCCGCGCTTCCCGGAAAAACAAAGTCAGCAACCCTGTGCGCAGGGTCGCGTTGGGATCGGTCATGACGACGTTCCCCGTGGCTACGGCCCGGTCGAGGGTCTTGCCCGAGGCGGCGCCTTCGCGCAGAGCGGCGGAGTTGACGGGAACTTTTTCGGAGGAGGGATTTTTGCGGTCGGCCAGCACCAGTTCGATGCGGCTGCAGGTCAGACGCGATCTCTCCTGTTCGCCCCGGACTCTCTCGTAGAAGAGGATCCTGTTCCGGCCGGGGAAAAAGTCGGCTTTATCCGCGGACAGCGTCGCCGATCTGGCATCGGACTGGCGGTGGAGGAGTTTCACGTTCCTGCGGCAGAGCACCGAATCGAGTCCGGCGCCTGCCGAAAGATCGCCGGTGTTCCTGCCTTTTTTGAGGTTGAGCCGCGCCGCATCGCAGGTGAGGACCGTGCCGGAGTCCTGCGCGAAAACATTTTTCTTGAGGTCGATGGCGTTGAGATCGGGCAGAAATTCTCCCTGGTCGGCGCAGACGAGAAAGGGCTCGTCCCCTTTGCCGGCCGTCTGCTTGCCGGCGAGGACGATGCCCTGCGGATAAACGATGCTCTTCACGGACTCGGCCCCGCCGCGTGAATCGGTTTCGGTCATGCCGCTGATAAGTTCCCCTGCGGGCAGGGTCGCCGTGCCGGACCGGCGCAGTTCGATCTGAACGATCCTGCCGTAGGAACGGGTCCGGGGATCGTCGACCACCACGAAGCCTTGAGTCTCATGAGGCGCTTTTTTGAGCAGTGAACGGATCTGTGTCCGGAGCCGGGCTATGGGAAGAGGATTTTTCGGCGTGTCGCTTGAGAGCGTGATCCTGCCCCCGTGGATATCGTAGACCAGGTGGTCGGCATAGAGTTTGCCCGTCGAACCTTTGGCTCCCGAAACGACGATGCTGCCGTCCGCGAGGATGCGCGAGAGGCCCGCGATCTCCGATTCCGTGTCGATCAGCCGTTTCTTCTTCTGCTGCGCGGCTTCCTTGTCCTTTGAAAGCAGGATCGTCAGTCGATCGCAGGTTATGGTCGCCTGCTCTTCTTTGACGACGACGCTGCCGATGAGCATGATGCGCTTCTCCATCAGCTCGATGAGGAGCGCATCCCCGGTGGCGGTGATGAAGCTGTGCTTTTTGTTTTTCAGCGATTCCAGTTTGCGGGGATCGCTGCCGGCGGTCCTGAGGACGACTTCGATCTCGGAATTCACCCTTATCTCGCGGCGGTCGAAGTCCGCTTCGAAGCCGATGCCGTTGAGGTCGAGCAGGGGAGAACGCAGAAAGATGCGGTCCGATCCGGAAGCCTTGTGGGTCTCCTGATCGATGTCGGCCCGCGAGGTGGTCACGACGGCTTCACTGTACTTCAGCCGCGGCAGCCAGAAGTCGAAGACCTCCCTGAAGGGCGCGTTGAGGGGATAGGCCCGCAGTTTCCACGCGTCACCGATGTCGTCGACGCTGGCGGTGGGACGGATGAAGTCCAGCACGGTCGTCATGCCCGAAATGACCCGTCCGCGGCGCTCCGCCCGGGTGACGAAGATCATCATCTGGGGCTTGCCGCCCCGGTTGTAGATGGGTATCTTCGCATTGCTGAGGGTCAGTCCCCGCAGATCGCTCAGGTCGTTGCGGGCGAAGAGCGCGCCCGCTGCCGTGAGGATCAGCAGAGTCAGAAGTGCGGCCCGTGCGTATTTCATTTGCGGTAACGCTCCAGGACCTGATCCCAGATGCCGCTTTCGCGGAAGAGACGCTCGAGGATCTCCACGAATACGCCGTGTCCGCCGGGGGTCTTCAGCCGCCAGTCGGCGAATTCGTCCAGCGCGGGAACGGCGTCGGCGACGGCGACCGAAATGCCGGCGCGGCTCATGACGGGGGCGTCGACGAGGTCGTCGCCCACATAGAGGCACTGCTCGGGGGCGAGATCGTATTCCTTGAGGATCTCCTCGAAGGCCGTCCGCTTGTCGTGAACGTCTTCCCTGCAGAAATCCATGCCCAGTTCCTGCGCGCGGAGGCGATTGGCCGACGCCGAGCGGCCGGAGATGAGACCGGTGATGTAGCCGTGACGCCTGGCCAGTTTGAGCCAGTGGCCGTCGCGGTAGTTGAAGAATTTGATGAATTCCGGCGCTCCGTAGCCGACCCGGCAGTCGGTCAGGACGCCGTCGATGTCGGAAATGATCGCGCGGATGGCTTTGAATCTGTCAGTCGAGATCATGGATGACCTTCACTTTTTTGAGAATTTTTTCGGCATCGGCGAAATCCAGAGAGTTGGGGCCGTCGGAGAGGGCGTGAGCCGGATCGGGATGCACTTCGCAGAAAATGCCGTCGATCCCCACCGCCGCCGCCGCGCGGGCCAGAGGAAAGATGAACTCCCGCTGGCCGCCCGAGGCGTTGCCGAGCCCCCCCGGAAGCTGGACTGAATGGGTGGCGTCGAAGATCACCGGCACGTCGAAACCGCGCATGACCGGCAGACTGCGGAGATCCACCACGAGATTGTGGTAGCCGAAGGAACTGCCGCGCTCGGTGAGCATGACCTGGTTGTTCCCGGTCATGCGGACCTTTTCGACGGCGCCGCGCATGTCCTCGGGAGCCATGAACTGGCCCTTCTTGATGTTGACCGGCCGGCCGCTGCGTCCGGCCGCCTGCAGAAGATCGGTCTGGCGGCAGAGAAAGGCCGGGATCTGGAGGACGTCGGCCACCTGCGCCACTTCGGGGACTTCGGCGCTTTCGTGCACGTCGGTCAGGACCGGGATGCCGAAACGCTCCTTCACCGCGGCCAGAAATGCCAGTCCCGCCTTGCGGCCCGGTCCCCGGCGGGAGGAACCGCTGGAACGGTTGGCCTTGTCGTAGGAGGCCTTGAAAATGTACTGGATGTCGAGCTTTTTACAGAGACCCGTGAGAAACTCCGCCGTTTTCATGCACACGTCGAGACTTTCGGCCATGCACGGACCTCCGATGAGGACGAGTCTGCCGTCCCCGATGGTGACATTTTTTGCAACGACGACCTTGTTCATTTGAGCATTCCTTTTATTGCGGCCTCGGCTTTTGCCAGATCTTCAGGCGTGTCCACGCCGATGCTGGAGAGATCCGAGGTCAGTACGTGAATTTTCATGCCGTTTTCCAGCGCCCGGAGCTGCTCCAGCTTTTCGCAGTTCTCCAGCGGACTCGGGGGCAGGGCGACGAACTTTTCGAGCGCCGCCCTGCGGTAGGCGTAGATGCCCCAGTGCAGCCACATCGGGGCTTCCACCCCGCCCGAACGCAGAAACGGTATCGGCGCGCGGCTGAAATAAAGCGCCGTATGATCGGCTCCGAAAACGACCTTCACGTTGTTTTCGGTCATTTTTTCGCGGACGGCGGGGACCGCCACGGTCGCCATGTCCAGTTCGGGGCGCGCCTTCATGAGGGCGATGAGTTCGTCGATGACGGAGCTGGGGATCAGCGGTTCGTCGCCCTGAACGTTGATGACGATCTGCGCGTCGGTCCCTGCGACGGCCTCGCAGATGCGGTCGGTGCCGGAAGGATGGTTTTTCCCTGTCATCACCGCCTTGAATCCGGCGGCGGTGACGGCGCTGAAGATCCGTTCGTCATCGGTCGCGACCATGACCGTGTCGGCACAGCTGGACGCGGCCTTTTCGCAGACGTGAAGGATCATCGGCTTTCCGGCCAGAACGGCCAGCGGTTTGCCGGGAAAACGGCTGCTGGCATAGCGGGCGGGAATGACTACGGCGACTTTTTCGGACATCAGGCATCCTCCTGTTCACAAACGTCACACAATTCTGAAAAAGCGATCGGCGCGGTGCCGACTTTGGCGACGACCACGCTGGCCGCCCGGTTGGCGATGTCGGCCGCCGTTACGGGATCGGCTCCTGAAGCCAGCGCCAGCGTGTAGGCCGCCGTCACGGTGTCGCCCGCGCCGGAAACGTCGAAAACTTCGCGGGCCCGGGTCGGAATGATCTCTTCCTTCCGGTCCCTGCGGAAAAGTCCCATGCCCTGAGCTGCGAGGGAGATGAGCAGATGGTCGGGCTGCCACTGCTCCAGAAGGACTTCCGCGGCGTTTCTGAGGGCCGGATCGGTCCGGGGATCGGCGCCGGGGGTCCTGTCCTGAACGTTGGCCATGGCGAATGCCTCGTTCCGGTTGGGTTTGATGAAGGTCAGTCCCCTGACCGGATCGATGCCGCCCGGCTTGGGGTCCAGCGCCGTGGCCACGTTGTACTTGCGCGCCTCGGCAACGATCTCTTCGAGCATCCACGTCGCCAGCAGACCCTTGGCGTAGTCCTCGAAAATGATCGCGTCGAACTCTCACGAACGGATGCGGTCGATGATGAGATCGACCATTTTGCGCCTGACCCCGTCGGGAACGGGAGAAGTGTTCTCCTGATCGACCCGCAGAAGCTGCTGTCCGGAGGCCATGATCCGGCGTTTTTCCGTCGTCGGACGGGCGGGATCATAGAGGACTCCGTCTGCGCCGATCTTCTCCGCGGCGAACTCCGCCAGCACCTGTTTGCCTGCGTCGTCGTCGCCGATGACACCGAAACCTTCGGCGCGGGCGCCGAGTGTTGCGATGTTGCGCATGACGTTGGCGGCTCCGCCGAGACAGCAGGTACGCTTCTTGACGCTCACCACGGGCACGGGGGCCTCCGGCGAAATGCGGGTGACCTGACCCCACAGATAGATGTCGAGCATGATGTCTCCGAGCACGGCGACCCGGGCCGAACTGAAGCGCGGCAGGATGGCGGATCTGTTTCCTGTGATCATTTCTTTTTCCCCTTCTGTGACAGCAGACCGTTGAGATAAAGGGACGTATCCAGTTTCTGCTCCCTGGAATAGGCCTGGCCCCGGTGCAGTTCTTCGGTGATCTTGCGGATGGCGTCGATCTTGCCCTGCAGAGATTTCAGCTCCGCGGCGTCCAGATATGCGATGTTTTCGCGCAGGTAGTCGGCCATGCTGTCCAGAGCCCAGCGCAGCAGACGCATCTCGGACTCCCTGACTTCGTCGCGTCCCCGGTAGGCCGCTCTTGCCCGGGCGCCGTCGAAGGAGTTCCGCATTTTGATGCGCAGTACCTCCAGCGCCATGGCGTCCTCACGCCGAAGATACCATGGAATGCTCACGGCAAGAAAGACTTCCGACAGAATGATCGCGCAGAACAGCGTTATGGCGAGTCCCGTCAGCGTATTGCGTTTGAAATGTGCCGATTGAATGATTTTTTCTGCCACGATAACACCTTGTCTTCCACGGATGACGGAAAAAACGATCCGTCCGCGTGCTAATATACACGCGCGCGGGAGGTTTTTCAATCCTTCTTGCGTATCTTCTCCACGATCCCCGTGGTCGAATGTCCGGGAACGAAGGGCATGAATACGATCTCTGCTCCGGCGTCCAGCAGGGCTTTGCGTTCGCCCGGGTCGAGTTTTTCGAGGGTGTAGTCCCCGGCCTTGACGTAGACGTCGGGGGAAAGCGCCGCGAGCTCCGCATCACAGCGGGGGGAGTCGAAGACGACCACCCGGTCAACCGCCCGCAGCGAGGCCAGCAGATAGGCCCGGTCCTGTTCCGTGTTCAGCGGACGCGAGGGTCCTTTCAGGGCCCGCACCGACGCGTCGGAGTTGAGCAGCACCAGAAGCGCGTCCGCGCAGCCGCGCGCCTCCAGAAGGTACGAGGCGTGTCCCCTGTGCAGCAGATCGAAACAGCCGTTGGTCACCGCAAGTCTGCGCCCGTTCCGGCGCAGGGCCTGCCGCCACCTGACCGCCTGTTCCAGCGAAAGAAGAGATCTTGCCGGGTCCTTCATCACGCTTCGTCTTCCTCCAGCGGACGGACCACCACGCCCGCCTCCTTCAGCAGCGCGGTGGAGACGTCGTCGATGGTGTAGTGCTTGTGGTACACCACTTCGACGATCCCGGCATTGATGATCATTTTTGCGCAGGTGAGGCACGGACTGAAAGTCGTGTAGAGCGTCGAACCCTTCACGGCGATGCCGTGATAGGCCGCCTGCACGATGGCGTTTTCTTCGGCGTGACAGCACAGACAGTCGCCCAGACCGTGACCGGAGGGCGTATCCGAGTTGCACCGGGGACAGCCCCCGTCGGAACAGTTGCGGACGCCCCGGGGCGTGCCGTTGTATCCGGTGGAGATGATCCGGCGGTCGCGCACCAGCACGGCGGCTACGTGACGGCGGCTGCAGTTGCTGCGCGACGCCGCCACCAGCGCGATGTCCATGAAATACTTGTCCCACCCGGGACGCTGGGTTCCACTCATGTTCTTTTTCCTTATTTTTCAGATCGCCCTGAGCATCAGCGGAAGGAGCTGCGCCGGACTGTACACCAGAAGCACATTTCCCTCCTTCGTGACACTTGCTTTTTTCACGACGCCGCAGAAAGCGGCGTAAACGCCCGCATCTTGCATCTCCTGCGCCGCATCGAGCAGAAATTTCCCGGCCAGGGCCGAAGAAAGCGGCAACGCTCCCGCGCGGCAGTCGTGGACCGTCACCCGCAGCCGGGAATCCTCGAAATCGGGGGTCAGGATCGCGCTGATCTTGAGAACGCCCCCGAAAAGCACTCTGACGTTCGTGTCCACGGGATAGACGACGTGCAGACGCCCCTTGCGGAAAACGGGCCGGAACGTGCGGGGCAGGGGACCCGAATAGCGGCCCGCCAGTTTCGCTCCCGACAGGCCGCAGTCCGCCAGACGGAAGAGAGAATTGACCTCCTTCTCGGTGAGAACGATCTGCGACTCCTTCTTCGGGCTGCGCCGGAACACCTCGTTCGTCAGGCGGCGGATCAGCCGCTGCTGCAGATAGAGATCGTCCGTTTCGGGCGGAGAGAAGGGGATATTTTCGGGAGACGAAAACACCGCGGCGCAGAGCAGCACCGCGGCGGGAACCACGACGGCGAGAAGAGACAACAGCACGATGACGGTCGTTTTCTTCCGTCCGCCGCCGCGGGATGCCTCCTCACGGGAACCGTTGTCAATGCCGTCTTTCAATTTGAAGTGTACACCGCGGGCCTTATGTAGACCAGTTTCGTGAGATCGTTGTCAAATGGGCGGCACATCGTCCTGTCAAGCAGGACCGTATCGGAAAATGCGAAACATTCGAGCCCTGCTTCGGACGGCAGTACGGCGCGCACGGCTTCCTCTTCGCAGGCGAAGGCCGCCAGCCGTTCTCCGGGACGTTTCGAGAAGAATTCCGCCGCCTGCTCCCTGTTGAGAATGGCGGTCTCCCCCGCGGGGCGGACGTCGCCGCCGGAGCACCCCTCCACGCCGAAGTAGAGGATCTCGCGGTTGCGTCCGTCATAGACGGCTCCGACCCGTTCGCCGGGGGCGGGATGAAGCATGCCGGCCAGCGCCGCCGCTCCGGGAACACTGCGGGTCAGCACGTCGTCTTTGCCGAGACTCCAGGCCGCGACCAGCGCGGCAACGATCCGCAGTCCCGTGAAACTGCCGGGACCGGATCCCACCGTCCAGCGCTTGATATCGCCGGGGGCAATATTCCGTTTCGAGAGCGTTTCCAGCAGAAAAACCGGAAGTTCCGCCGCGTCGCGTCCGCGCATGGGACGGTTTTCGAGACAGACGACTTCCCCGTTCCCGATCAGGGCGAACGCCGTGTGATCCGGCGCCGGGTCTATGACGGCACGGTACATGATTTACAGATCGACTCCCTCTTTGAGGATGTTTTCGATCATTTCCGTGTCGGAGAGACGGCGGCGGCGATAGATCACTTTGCCTCCCGAAACCACCACTTCGCCCGGCATGCTGCGCAGATTGTAGATGCTTCCCATGGAGTAGCAGTACGCCCCCGCGTTGCGGATGGCCAGAATGTCGTACTCGCGGATCTCGGGGATCTCACGCTGTTCCGCAAAACGGTCCCCCGTCTCGCAGATGTTGCCGCAGACGTCGTAGATCTGCGGCGCGCCGTCGGGATCGCTCAGGTTGTCGATGGTGTGCCACGCTCCGTAGAGCATGGGCCGGATCAGCTGCGGGAAACCCGAGTTGCATCCGGCGATCAGACGCTCCCGGTTGCGCTTGATGGTGTTGACTTCGACCAGCAGGTGTCCGGCTTCGGCCACCAGATACTTGCCCGGTTCGAAGCGCATGACCAGCTCCCTGCCGTAAGACTTGCAGAATCCGGCGAACAGGTCGGCGATCCTGCGCCCCATGGTCACGTAGTCGATGCGCTGTTCGTCCGGCTTGTACGGCACCTTGAAGCCGCCGCCGAAATCGAGGAATTCCAGTTCGGGAAAGTTTTCACGGGACGCGGCGGCCATGAGGCGGCTCATGGCGGTGTAGACCGATTCGGCGTGCTGAAGTCCGCTTCCCGTGTGTTCGTGGAGACCCACCACGTGAAGATCTCCCTCCCGGACCAGTTTCTTCACCTCTTCGAGGTCGTCCAGAAGGATCCCGAATTTGGTCAGGGCTCCGGCGGTCATGGTGTGGACGCTGTCGCCGTCGCAGACATCGGGGTTGAAACGCAGACACAGGCGCATGCCCGGATGCTTCTTCACGATCTTGCGCAGACGCGAGAGGGAGCCGATGTTCATCACCACGCCCGTTGCGCAGACGCTCTCGAACTCCGCGTCGGTCATGTTGTTGGCGGTGTAGATGATCTTGTCTTTGGCGAATCCCAGCCGCAGGGCCAGTTCCACCTCTGCGGGACTCACCGCGTCGATGCCGGCTCCCGCGTCGCGCAGAAGTTTCAGCAGTCCGATGCTGTAATTGGCCTTCAGCGCGTAGTGTATCTGAAGTTTCGGCCAGGGAATGAAGCGGTACAGATCGCCGTAACACTTTTTGACCATGTCTCCGTCGTAGACGAAGAGCGGCGTTCCGTACTGCCCGGCAAGTTTGAGAAGAAATGCGTTGGACAGCATTTTTTTACCCCGGGAATTTGGAGATGACGGCGAGAACTTCCAGCGTCTCGCCGCCGATGTTTTCGATGGCGTGACCCGCGCCGCCGCCGGTGAGGACGGCGTCTCCCGCAGCGATTTCGGCAACCTGTCCGTTGTCGTCGATGCGGGCGCGGCCCTTCATGATGACGAAGAGTTCCTCTTCACCGTCGTGACGGTGAAAACCGATGGAGTTGCCCGGTTCGATGACGAGACGGGCGCAGAGACGGTTCTGCGACCTGATCTCGCTGCCGGGTTCGAACATGTGGGCGATGCGGATCGTTCCTTTGCCGCCGCGCATTTCAAAGCGCTCTTCGATGCGGCAGTCGTTCTTTCTGCGGATCATGAAAACCTCCCGGATCCCCCGAAAATTCGCCGTTTCGCGCAATGGCGCTCACGCCCTCACCCGGGTTCCGGCCTGTTTTCGGGGAGGACCCCCCGCGCTCCGCACCTCCGAAGCTCAGCCGCTCCCGCGGCCTCGCGTTCCGGTACTGCGCGCAAAGGATCCTGTTTATTCTTTATGACGGTATGAATGCCATCTCCTTCAGGCCAGAGGGCCGAAAATGTTTCCGTACTTCTTTTCGTTGAGCGCCTCCACATAGGCGCTGATCTTGGTCTCGGTACTGCACGGGTCGATGGTGGTGTCGACGCAGTCGCCGTCGAGCATGAGCAGGGGGACCCCGGCCTTGTTCAGTTCTTCTCTCAGGTGCTTGGCGAAGGAACTGTCGGACATGGAGCAGCGGCCGAAGCCGTGATTGTAGAGGATACAGCCGTTGATGCCTATTTTACGCCCCTCCTCGACGATGGAGCGCACCCGCAGGGCCGGGTCCAGAAATCCCGTGGTCAGGAGCTTTCTGGCCAGACTGCGGAAGGGGTCGTCGGGATCCAGATCTCCCCAGCCGATGAAGTTCACCTCTTCGAATACGATAGGCGCGCGGCAGTTGATCTCGACGTAGTCCAGCAGCGAACTGTCGTAGAAGGGCGGCAGGTGCAGCCACAGCAGACGGTGCGTGCTCGATATATCCACGGACTTGATCCGCTCCTCGCGGATCTCCTGGAGCTCCTCGTAGAGCTTCTTCTGGATGTCCACCAGTTCTCTGCGGCCCCACAGCTGGCTGAAGATGTTGGCGAAATAAATGGCCTGCCCGCCGCGGATGAGCGGCGGCGACTGGTAACGCAGTTCGTTGCACAGCACCGAATATTTGCGGGCCTCGTTCGAGAGCACGCAGGCTTCGGCCAGCCTGCCCATGTCCAGCTTCAGCCCGGTGGCGCGTTCGATGGCGTGGACCGAACGGTTGAGTTCTTCGGCCATGTGCTCCACGTTGCTGTCGCACAGACCGCCTTCTGCCGGAGTATGCAGAGAAATGTAGTGCTCTTCGATGCCGTAACTGCGGGCCAGATCGCGGAAGATGCGCTCGCCCTGCTGGCAGGGCTGGCTGGTGGAGATCACCGCCGAGGCCTGAGGCAGATCGACCCCTTCGAGCACCCGCAGAAACGAACAGGTCTCCGCCGAGAAGCCCTTGCAGGCGGCCTGATCGAAGGCGCTGCGCACCTTGCGCTGACTGCGCGCCATGAGCGCCGCATAGGTCTCGAGGGTCAGGGAGCGCACGCCGATGGCGTTGAGCAGTTCGCTGGGGAAGAAGAGATTGCGCCAGACGAGCTTGCTTTTGCCGCGGCCGAGGAAGTCGGCGCGGGTTGCTTTGGCGCGCAGTCCCACGGACTCCAGTTTGCGCTCGGGCGGGGGCAGACCGATGGTCTTGTCGAGTTTGCCCTTGAGTTCCGAGAACTGGCGGGCCAGACAGGCGGCGCCGATGGCTCCCATGACGCCGTTGAACTCCGGCGTGATGATGTTGTTGCCGGTGATGAGGCGCAGATAGTAGGCCACGGCCCGGTTGTAGGCCACGCCGCCCTGAAAGACGATGTCCCCCCTGTAGTTGAGAAAGAGCTGGCCGACGCCCGACATGATCGTGCGGGCCTGAGCCCGGCAGGCGCCGCCGATGATGTCGCCCAGCGGAAAACGATTCTTGAATTTGTTGATCGATGTGGCCGAAAGCACGGCGCAGACCGAGGAGAATTCCAGATTGCTGTCGTAGTTGGCTCTGTCGGCCATGTTTTCGACGGGGACGCCGAGTTTTCCGGCCACGCTGTCGAGAAAGGCTCCGGTGCCGGCGGCGCAGATGCCGCTCATCTTGTAGTTCCAGATCTTCATGTTGTCGTTGAAGACCATGGCCTTGCTGTCCTGGCCGCCCACGTCGAGAATGGCTTTGCAGTCGGGGTAGAAATGCCGTGCGCCGGCCACGTGGGCGGAGACTTCGCTCACGCGGAAGTCGTAGGGCAGAAAGTCCGAAGTGTCGGCCACGATCTGACTGCCGGTGACCACGGTGCAGGTGACCTCCTCAAGGGACCTGATGCCGGAATCGGCCAGAAATTTATCCACCGTCTGGCGGAGCTGGCCGAAATTGCACGCGCCGCAGCGGGAGCAGACTCCCGAACAGCGGACCCTGCCCGTGTCGACCGGGCGGGTACGCTGGTAGAGCGTCTGATGGACTCTGCCGTTTTCACGGACCAGAGCCGCCTTGAACGTGGTCGAACCGATATCTATACCCAAATAGAGTTTTTCCATGATATTTCCCGATCTATCTCCGGATCGGCGGGACCGTCCCGGAACAGTTTATGGTACACTGGCACGACTGATAATATAGCACGGAAAGTCCTTTTTTGCAAGAAAACGGCATGTCTGCCGGGCTTCACTGCCGCGGGAAGGCCTCTCTGTAATATTTGAACGCGTTTCTCCAGAACGCCGCCGGAGCGCGCCTGGCGTCGGCCTCGGGAGAAATGCGGCGCGTCATCAGATCGTAATAGAACTCCACATCGGGCAGATCCGTGTTTTTCACCAGATAGCGGAGCAGCTGGCGGCGCTGTTTCTCGGATGCCGGACGGTAGACGCCCTTGACGTTGCCGGGAGAGGTGACGTAGAGGACGCTGCCGTCGGGCTTGAGGCCCGTGAGTTTCGCAAGTCTGTTCCGCTGCACCATGAAAAGACCGCGGGACTGGAACGCGGAACCGGCGGAAATGAATTTCGCGTACCGGGCGGAAGCGTCTTTCGCGGTCCGCTTCAGCGCCGCAAGTTCGCTGACGGCGGCCCGTTCCCGCGGCGTGTCGCACTCCGACGGCACGACGTAGCCGTCCACGGCGGCGAGGGCGGCGTTCAGGGGATCGGGACTGCCGGACTCCGCCGAGAGCACCGCCCCCTTGAGCAGCTGTGCGCTGAGACCGGCCAGATCTTTTTTGAGTTTTGCGGCGCGGGCGTCGATCTCGGCCTGACGTTCTTTCTGGTCCTGTGCGAGCTTTGCGGTCTGCTCCTCCTGTTCGCGTCTGCGCTGTTCTTCCGCCTGCCGGCGTTCGAGGCGCAGACGCTCCTCGCGTTCCTTCGCCGCACGCCGGGCTTCAGCCGCCTCTTCGAACTTTCTGCGGGCGGCCTCGCGGCCGGGCTGGAAACGCAGGATCTCATCGGCGGTGGAGTACATCTCCCACGCGCCGCGCAGTACGGCCAATTCCTCGGGGGTCTGCGGCGGTCCCAGACGGACGAAGGCCGCATCGGCCCTGTCGAGCCACCGCTCTCTGCGGGAAGACGGCGTGTCGCGGAACTCCGAACGCAGAGCTTCGAGGGTGTTCACGTACTCGGGACGGGTCACAGGCTTGGGCGGAGGCGGCGGCGGAAGCGGCACGGCGGGTTTCTTTGCCGCGACGGTCCTGCCGGGATCTTCGGCGGGTTTCGTCATGGGAGATTTCTCCGCCGCCTGTCCCAGTTTGGCCAGCAGTTTTTCTCCCCACGGTTTGAGTTTTTCGGGGAGTTTGTCCTTTCTGGCCGCGAAGTAGAAGGCCGCGGCCAGACCCGCCGCAACGAGCAGGACCGCCGCGAGAACGGTCAGCACCTTTTTGAGGATCGCCTTGCCACGTCCGGGAACGGCGGCCTCTCCGACAGGGGCTTTTTCCCGTTTGAATCTGCCGGCCAGGCGGGAGATCGGAGAGAGGGCTTTCGGCGCTTTTTCGGCATCGGCTCCCTCCTGCGGCGCTTTCGTGTCGTCTTTTTTTTCGACGGGCTTCGGCGCGGGCTTTGCGGGAACGGGCTCGGGTTTTGCGGGAACGGGCGCGGGTTTCGCGGGAACGGGCGCGGGTTTCGCGGGAACGGGCGCGGGCTTTGCGGGAACGGGCGCGGGTTCCGCGGGAACGGGCGCGGGTTTCGCGGGAACGGGCGCGGTGTTCCCCGCTCCCGTCCGCGGCAGATGGAGTTTGCCGCCCAGCGTCAGTTTTCCCGGCTTGCGGTTGGCGCTGCTGAGGTAATTGTCGAGGTCCTTGATGAGTTCAGAGGGCAGCTGGTAACGCTTGCTGATGTCGCGGGCCATCATTTTCACGATGATGCTGTTGATGGCGTCGGGCACTTCGGGGTTGAAATTTTTGGGCGGCACCAGATTGCCCTCGACATGCATCCGCGAGATCTCCTCGGCGGTGTCGGCCACGTAGGGAAAACGTCCGGTGACGAACTGGAAAAACGTCGCGCCCAGACTGTAGATGTCGCTGCGTACATCGGTGGGAACGCCGGTGAGCTGCTCCGGACTGATGTACTGGGGCGTGCCCATGACTTCGTCGGCATCGTCGGCCTTGTCGTTGGCTGAGGCCTTTCTGGCCAGACCCAGATCGGCGAGTTTTGCGAAGCCGTTGGAGTCGAGCATGATATTGTCGGGTTTTATGTCCTGATGCACCAGTTTCTGTTCTCTCCATGCGACATCGAGAGCGCCGGCCACTTCGCGGATGACCTTGGCCGCCTGGGTGAAACTGAGCACCTTTTCCCTCTGGAGGATCTTCTTGAAGGTCTCGCCCCGGATGAGCTCCATGGCGAAGTAGTACACGCCGTCCTCTTCGCCCACGGCGTAGGCCTGAACGATGTTGGGATGAGTGATCTTCGCCGCGGCGCGGGCTTCGCGGAACAGACCGTCGATGTATTCCCTGTCGTTGTTGAACCGGTCCTGCAGCACTTTGAGGGCCACGGGGCGGTCCAGCGAGAGCTGACGGGCCACGTAGACCTCGCCCATGCCGCCGTGACTCAACGGTTTTTCGATGAGAAAATCACCGATGACCACGCCCGGCGCGACCTTTTTTTCGGGCACCGGGATCTCCTTGCCGCACTGGGGGCACTTTACCTTTGTGACGCCCGCCTCGGCGGCCGCCGGAAACACTTTCTGGCATGTGTCGCAATAGAGTTTCATACTGCCTGTCCTGTCCCTGTCAGAAAAAGTACCTGATGATGGCCTCTTTCCTCAATCGCTGTGTATATTTCTTTCTGCTTTCTTTTCTCTGTTCGGCTTCGAGGGTCCTGCGTATTTCGGGAATGCTCTCTCTGAAGGTCTTTCTGACGGGCGGCGTGTAGGCCAGCACCTTGAGGAACACGATGCCCTCCGGCGTGGTGACGGGACCGTAGACTTTGCCCTGTTCCGGCCGGGCGAGGACGCCGGCAAACTCCGGACGGAGCAGACGGCATTCGATCTTGCCGAGCCGTCCGCCGTCCTCTTTCCCGGGCCCCTCGGACCATTTCGTCGAAAGCGCCGCGAAACTGCCGGGATCCTTCTTCAGGGCCGCGGCGATCCCGGGCGCTTCGGCTTTGTTTTTTTCCCCCAGCAGGATCATCGCAAGCTCCACGCTCCCTGAGCTCGCCGTTTTTTCGATGTTCTTTTTGTAGTAGGCGAACATCATCTCGGGCGTGATGCTTCTGGCGGCGACGAATTCCCGGTGGAGCATGAGCTGAACGATCATGACGTCGCGGACGTTTTTTCTCACCTCCTCGATGCTGCTTCCCTGCTGCCGGAGCAGACGCAGAAACTCGTCCCTCGAGCGCACGCCCATGCGCTGGGCGACCTCGTCCACGGAGTTTTCGATATCCCGCTCGGTGATCTCGAATTTTTTTCCGGCGTAGTCTTCGAGGATGAGTTTGCGGTCGATGAGCTCGTCCACGGCCTCGCGGCGGATTTCGATGATGCGTTTTTTGAGGCTGTCGCCCGAACGGGTGCTGAAAGCCCGGTACTCCTCCGCCCGGGTCAGGGGCAGGACGTCCTGAAGGCTGATGGGACTGCCGTTCACCGAGCCGAGAATGGAGTTCAGCTCTCCCCGCTCCTTCCCGGAACAGGCAAGGACGCAGAAGAGCAGCACCACAAATGACGCGATTTTTTTCATTTCAGACCGATTCAGCCCCGTTTTCGAAAATGCGAACTATAATCAATTAATATAGACTGCCATGTGTCCGATTGCAAATAGGCCCCGTTCTTCCCGCCCGGCGCCCCGCTGACGGCGTCTCCCCGCTTTCGGGGGAAAAGACGCGGCGCGGAACGATTATTTTTTGTTAAAGATTGCCGAAATATAATGCCCCGGCTTGATTTTTACGCTCAAAACGTGTATTTTGTGGACGTGACAAAAACAGCGAAAGGACAGAAGGAACGCCATGGGCCGCAGTTTTTACAGGAGGCATCTCATCCGTTTGTATGCGAAGATCGTCCGGGAGAAGGCTTCGCCGGAGTACATCGCCCGCGGATGGGCCATCGGCATGTTTTACGGCTGTCTGGTCCCTTTCGGTTTTCAGCTCATCCTGTCGATCCCGACGGCGTTTCTGCTCAAGGCCAGCAAGATCGGAGCCACGGTGGGGACGCTCATCACCAATCACTTCACCATATTCATCATCTATCCGGTGCACTGTTACGTCGGCGCTCTCCTCATGGGCAGGGGGCGCGGACTTGACGAGATCAGACGCATCATGGAGGACGTGATCCGCCGTCAGAGTTACGAAGCGCTGTGGAGCATCGGACTGGATCTGGTCGCCGCCTTCTTCATCGGCGGCGCGCTGCTGACGGCGGTCATGACGCCCCTGACCTACTTCTTCGTCAAAGGCCTGGTGATCCGCTACCGGAAACGGAAAAGCGGACAGCGGACGGCGCTCCGGCAGTGACCGTCAGTTTTCCTTTGTCCGTTCCTTTACGAGGAAAACGTTGTTTTCGGGATCCCGTCCCCGGTGGAAATCGCTGCGGCAGAAGCCGCGCAGGGGCGTGAGCGGCGCGTAGCCGCTGGCGTCGAGCCGTTTCGAAAGCGCCTGGATGTCGTCGCACTCGAAGGACCAGCTTGTCGCGGCCGAAGCGTGTTCGAGAAACGGCGCCGAGACCTTTTCGAGGATCAGGAAAAAGTTTTCCGCCGGAGTGAATCTCACGGCGAAGGAACTGTCGAGAGAGGGCTCCCCGAGACCGAGAAGGTCCCGGTAGAAGGCGCGGCAGACATCGAGGTCGTTGACCTTTATGACGACGCCGAAGGACGGAAAAGTGTTTTTTGTGGTGCTCACGGTCTAAAATCTTCGCTGCTCAAGGTTGATTTATTTTCTCCGCGGTATTATTTTATATCGCGCGTCCGGTTTTTATAGATATTATAGCCGGTATTTCGCAAAAGGCAAACGCGATTTGGCGAATTTTCGCCGGAAAACGTAAAATTTCGGGGAATGGCAGAGTGAATACGACAAGTTATTGCAATCCGCTGACCGACCGCTACGCGGGGCGTTCGATGAGTTATGTCTGGTCGCCGCAGTACAAACACTCCACCTGGCGGCGGCTGTGGCTGACCCTGGCCCGCTGCGAGAAGGAACTGGGACTCAACATCACCGACCGGCAGATTGCCGAACTGGAGGCCCATCTCGAGGATATCGACTTCGACCGGGTGGCCGAGATCGAGAAGGGCCTGCGCCACGACGTTATGAGCCACATCCGCGCTCTGGCCGAACTGGTCCCTGAGGCGGCTCCCATCATCCACCTCGGCGCGACCAGCTGTTTCGTGACGGACAACACCGAACTCATCCAGATGCGCGAAGCCATGAAGCTTCTGCGGGGCAAGGTCCTGCGGCTCATTTCCCAGCTGGCCGATTTCTGCGACGAACGCAAGGAGCTGCCCGTGCTGGGTTTCACCCATCTTCAGCCGGCGCAGCTGACCACGCTGGGCAAGCGTTTTGCCCTCTATCTGCAGGACTTCATGTTCGATTTCGAGCGCCTCGACCGGGAGATCGCCGAACTGCCCTTCCGCAGCGTCAAAGGCACCACGGGCACCCAGGCAAGTTTCCTCGAACTCTTCGACGGGGATCATGAAAAGTGCCGCGAACTCGAGAAGCGCGTCGCCTCCGCCATGGGGTTCGAGCATGTCGTCGCCCTTTCGGGCCAGACCTACACCCGCAAGATCGACTACTTCGTGCTCTCCATTCTTTCGGGACTGGCCCAGTCCGCCGCCAAGATGGCCACCGACATCCGTCTGCTCGCCAACATGAAGGAGGTGGAGGAGCCCTTCGGCGCCAAACAGGTGGGCTCCAGCGCCATGGCCTACAAACGCAATCCCATGCGCTGCGAGCGGGTCTGCTCTCTGGCCCGTTACGTGATGAATCTGCCGGGCAACGCGGCGTACACCGCCTCCACCCAGTGGTTCGAGCGCACCCTCGACGACTCGGCCAACCGCAGACTGGTCCTGCCCGAGGGCTTCCTCGCCTGCGACGTGATCCTCTCGATCCTGCTGGACGTCACTTCGGGACTTCAGGTCTGGCCCAAGGTCATCGCCAGACACGTGGCCGCCGAACTGCCCTTCATGGCCACCGAAAATCTGCTGATGGCCGCCGTGAAGAAGGGCGGCAACCGGCAGGACCTTCACGAAGTGATCCGCGCCCACTCCATGGCCGCCGGACGGCGGGTCAAGGAGGAGGGGCTCGAGAACGATCTTCTCGACCGCATCAGAAAGGATCCGGCATTCGCCGCCATCCGCGACGAATTCGATTCTCTCATCGATCCGGCGGCCTTCGTCGGCCGGGCTCCGCGGCAGGTCGCCGATTATCTGCGCGACGAAGTCCGTCCCCTGCTGAAGGCCCGCGCCTCCGACATGGCGGCCGACGACGACTGCGCCTCCCTCAACGTCTGACACTCTTTCAAAACTCAGGAGATGAATGAAATGGCTTTCCTCGGAAAAAACTACCTCATCGGAAACGGAACGGGTCAGGTGATCTTCGACAGCATCAAAGGTCTGCCGGTGATAGATCCCCACAACCACGCCAACGTCAGGGAGATCGCCGACAACGGCTGTTACGCCGACGCCTGGCAGCTCTTTGCCGCCACCGACCATTACGTCTGGGAAATGCTCCGCAAGCGCGGCGTGCCCGAATCCATGATCACGGGTCCGGCTTCGCCCCGCGAGAAATTCCTCGCGCTGGCCCGGGTCTTCCCCGAGATCGCCGGCAATCCGGTGTACGAGTGGATCCATCTCGACCTTGCGCGTTACTTCGGCATCGACGAACGGCTCAGCGCCGCGACGGGTGAAAGGATCTACGATGCGGTCAACGCCAAACTGGCCACTGACGCCTACCGGCCTCAGGCCCTGCTGACCGGTCCCCTCAACGTGGAAGTCATGTGTTCCACCGACGACCTCATCGACAAGCTCGAGGATCACGACCGGGCCAACGCCGCCTTCGGCAAGACCATGATCCGTCCCACCTGGCGTCCGGACAAGGCCATGAAGATCTTTGCCTCCGGCTGGCGCGCCTACATGGATCAGGTCGAAAAGCGCTTCGGCATGAAGCTTCTCTCTCTCAAAGACCTCTTCGGCGCGGTGGAGAAGAGCCACGATTACTTTGCCGGACGGGGCTGCCGGGCCAGCGACCACGGCATCGAACTGCCGCTGCGGGCGGACTACGACTTTGCCGATGCCGACGCCGTGTTCAGAAAAGCCATGGCCGGAGAGAAACTCTCGGCCGCCGAATGCGACTGCTTCATGGGCGTTTTCATGGTCGAGGTCGGCGAACTCAACAGCAAAACGGACTGGGTCACTCAGCTGCACCTCGGAGCCGTCCGCGACGTGCGCACGAAACTCTTCGACAGCCTCGGTCCCGACGTGGGCGGCGACGTCAGCAACCACTATCAGGACTACCTCCCCGGACTGGTCACGTTTCTCAACCGCTTCGACGACCGGCTCAAGGTCGTGCTCTACTGTCTCGAGGCGGGCCATCAGGCGACTCTGGCCACGGTGGCCCGGGCCTTCGGCGAGAAGGTGGCTCTCGGCTCCGCGTGGTGGCTCAACGACACTCCCATCGGCATGCGCCGCCAGCTGGAGTACATCGGCTCCACCGACGTGTTCAGCAATTTCGCGGGCATGGTCTCCGACTCGCGCAAACTGCTCAGCTACGGTTCCCGGTTCGAGATGTTCCGCCGGGTGCTGTCGGATGTCCTCGGCGGCATGACCGAGCGCGGGCAGATCCCCATGGACATCACCATGGACCTGGCTTCCCGCATGGCCTACGCCGGACCCAAAAAGTTCTGGAATCTGTGAGAAAAAGGAGGACCGATCATGGCGAAGGAAGTCAGAAGCGACCTCTACAAGGCGGCGGGAGTCGATATCGACCTCGCCACGGAACTGCTGGGCCGGGCCAAGAAGGATCTGGCCTCCGCCCGCCGTCCGGAAATGCTCGCCCCCATCGGCGGCTTCGGCGGACTGTTTTCGGCCCGGTTCGACGGCTACCGGGATCCCGTCCTCGTTTCCAGCATCGACGGCGTGGGCACCAAACTCATGATCGCCATGATGATGGAAAAATATGACACAGTGGGCTGCGACATCGTCAATCACTGCATCAACGACATCTCGGTGCAGGGCGCCGAACCCATCTACTTCATGGACTACATCGGCATCGGCAAACTGCGCAGTCCCCTGTACGAACTGGTGCTGAGCGGGATCGCCCGGGCCTGCCGCGAGGCGAACTGCGCCGTCCTCGGCGGCGAGACCGCCGAAATGCCCGGCATGTACGGCAACGACTTCGATCTGGTGGGCGTCATCACCGGCGTCGTGGAGCGTTCGAAGATCATCGACGGCACCCGCATTTCCCCCGGTCACGTCGCCGTCGGCATCGCCTCCAACGGTCTGCACACAAACGGATTCAGTCTGGCGCGCAAGATCCTTTTCGCGGACGGCAAACTCTCGGTGCATACCCGCCTCGAGGAGCTGGGCGAGACCGTGGGCGAAGCGCTGCTGCATCCCCATATCTGCTACTATCCGGCCATCCGCGAGGCGATGAAGCGGAACATCCCGCTCGACGGCATCGCCCACATCACCGGCGGCGGACTTTACGACAACGTGCCGCGCATTCTGCCTGAAGACGTCGATGTCGTTTTCCGCAGTTCCGCCATGGCGGTGCCGCCGATATTCCGGCTTCTCACCCGCATGGGAAAGGTGGAAAAATCCGAAGCCTACCGGGTGTTCAACATGGGCATCGGCATGGTGTGGTTCGTTCCCGCCGGCGCGGTGGAGTCTTCCATCGAAGTCATCCGCGGCGCGGGCTATACCTGCGGCGTCATCGGTGAAGTGGTTCCGGGCAGCCGCAAGGTCGAGGTCCTCTGATGCCGGGGTGGTTTTCACGGTTTTCGCCCTCCGTTCTGCGGGCGGGGGGCCTGAAACACTCCCTGAAGCGTTCCTATGAAATGCTCGCGGGGATGTTTTCGGACGACGACCGCGAAAAGGAGCGCCGCAGGGCGATCCTCTCTCTGGTGCGCACCATGCTCGACGAGAAAGGCCGCATCTCCGATTCGCGGCTCGAGATCGTGCGCGCCGCCGTCGAGGAGCTGCGGGGCATGGAGGAGGCCGGGAAACTGATCCGCGCGCTGGGCGAAGTCCCCGAAACGACGCCTGAAAAGGCCGCTTCCGTTCTGGGAAAAATGTCCCGCGCCGATCTGTGCAACCTTCTGCGCTTTCTCGTTCTGCTGGTCCTTGCGACCGGCGCCATGACCGATGTCAACCGGACCTTTCTGACCGCCTTTGCCGGATGCGCCGGCATGTCCGGAGATGAATTCGCCTCTCTGCTCGACGCCGTGGAGTCCGAGAGAAGGGCCCACGACCGTCTGATCCGTTCCGGCGCGGGGATCGTCGCTTCTCTCATCATCATCGCGGTATTCATTCTGACGGCGACGCTGCTGCGGTCGGTCATTTTCGGATTGATCGGCGCGTATCTGCTTCTGCCGCTGGAAAGGTATTTCGAGAAAAAACTGCGCAGCCGCCGCGGGATCGCTTTCTGTCTTGTCAGTCTGGTCGAGGGGATATTCTCTCCGCTCAACCGGCTCCGCCGGGCGGTGAGCCGCCGTTCCGGGGCGGAGGATGCCGCCGATGCCCGGCTCACCGCCGACCGCAGGATCACCCGGCAGGCAGTTTCCCTGACCGCGTTTCTTGCCGCTTTCGTCTTTCTCGGCGTGATCTTCAGCGCCTCGACCCTCACCGGCAAGTACGTCGTGCGCACCGGGCGCGCCTTCCGCGACCGGCAGACGGCGCGCAGCGCGTACCGCCGCGCGGAAACGGAGGGGCCCAAATACTATATCGCCCGGCTCGAAGAGCATCTTGAAAAGGTCAAGGAGTGTTTCAGCCGTTATCCTCTTGTCCGCCGCGGCGTCGAATTCATCCGCCAGAGTCTGGCCGACGAAAAGACGCGAAACGAAATGATCCGCGTCGTCCTGCGTTCGACGGGAGGCGTGGTCAACTTCACCGCAAGTCTGCTGGGCACGATCGTTTCCATCATCGGAGATCTTGTGCTGTCGGTGTTCTTCGGCCTGCTGTTTCTCTTCAAACTGGCGGAGTTCTGCCGGTCCGACGGCGGTCCGGGGCGGCAGAGCGAGTACCTTGTCCGGACCGTTTTCAACGGCAAGTGGCTTCCCGGAGCCGACGAGAGCACCGTCGCCGGAGCCGGCGTCATCCTCAGCGGCACGTTTTCGCGTCTGAGGATCTGGGTGCGCGGGTATCTGCTGCTCATGCTGATCGACAGCACCGTCTACACGACGATGTTCTTCCTGCTGGGCGTGCCGTACTTCCCGCTGCTGGGCGTCGTCGCCGGATGCGGCATCCTGCTGCCCTACATCGGACCCGTTCTCGGGTGTCTGCTCACCCTGCTCACCACCATCGCCGTCGGCGATGCAAGCGGCATGCAGATACTGGGACTGCTGCTCTGCTACATGATCTACAGCGGCGTCATCGAGCAGTTCATCCTGTATCCGGCGGTGATCGGGGAGTCGCTGGGACTCACCACGCTCGAGACCATCATCGTGGTGCTGCTCGGCGCGGTTTTCGCCGGTATTTCGGGAATGATCCTCGCGCTGCCCGCTGCCTCGGTCATCAAGTACATCGTGCCGCAGATCTACCGCAGCTGGAGCACCTTCCCCCCGCACCGGGGAGGAACGGTATGAAGAGCGCGTTCCGGCGTATTCTTTTTGCGGCGTCCGCGGGCGGACTTCTGCTCCTTGCCGGATGCGCTTCCGGCGAAGTGGGGATCAGAAAGGTCAGTCCCGAGCGGCGCTTCGAGTACAGCAGCAGCATGGTGCAGGGACACGGCGGCCTGATGCCCGGCAGCGTGAACGTGCTGGGAAACTTTCTGCTCAACGACCTTTACCGCAGCGAATCGGAGCGGCTGCTGGAAAAACTCGAAAAACTTTACGGCGCCGAGCCCCAGAATGTCTATATGGAGACTCTGGCCGACTGCGCCCTCGATCTGGGCGTCCGTTTCAGGTCCGATCCGGACACGGCCATCCGCTACTATCTGAGCGCGGTCCTGTACGCCTCGTGCTACATCTCGAAGCTGGACAAGGCCGAATCGGTCTACAATCCGGCGCGTCTGGGGATGGTCCGCGTGTACAATCTGGCTCTGGCCGAACTCTTCGCCTGTCTGGCGGAGCGGAAACTGGAACACAACGGCGGCTTCGAACTCACCGCCGCCGCGGGACAGACGGTGTTCTTCGATCCGCCCGCGTACCGGCTCTCGGGAAACGTGGGCCGCAAGAGCTCCTTCCTGCTGTGCGCCGATTACCGGCCGGTCAATCTCACCCACGAGTCCCACCGTTTCGGCATCGGCGTGCCGCTGATCATCGTCCCGGACAAAACCGAGCGTCACGCCGGAGAAAACTTCGCGGCCGACATCGTTCTGCCGGGGACTCTGGTCATGGAGTTCGACAGGTTCCCCTTCGGCAAGGATCCCCGCTGCCGCGCCCGGCTGATCTTCGCCGACTCCCGCAACGCCGACGAGATCGAACTGGGCGGCAGAAAGATCCCGCTGGAGCAGGACCTCTCCACGCCGCTGGCCTACATGGCCAAGGATCCGCCGCCCTTCAATTTTCTTTTCTACATGATCCGGCCCGACGAGACCCGTCAGATGCAGGGGCTCTACCGCCTCGAAGCCTTCGATCCCGACCGGATCCCCGTCGTGCTGGTGCACGGTCTCATGTCCGACACCCGCACGTGGCTGCAGATGGTCAACACCCTGCGCAGCGATCCCGTGATCCTCAAAAAATATCAGATATACGGATTTTCCTATTCCAGCGGCAATCACGTGCTGCATTCGGCATTGTTTCTGCGCACGGCGCTCCGCCGGGAGCGGGAGCTCATCTTCAAGGCGGGGTTGTCGCCCGAAAAATTCGACCGGATGGTCCTTGTCGGCCACTCCATGGGGGGCCTGCTCAGCCGTCTGGCCGTCAGCCGCTCGGGGGACGCCGTCGAAAAGCTCATCACCGAGAACGGACGGCACTCCCTCGACGAACTTCTGGCGGATCTCAGCGAAGAAGACAGGACGCGGGTACGTGAATTCACTCATCTTGAGCCGCTTCCCTTCGTGAAAAGAGTGGTCTTTATCGCCGTTCCCCACAAGGGGTCCGTCATGGCCCAGAGCTGGATCGGCCGGCTCGGCGCCAAAATGATCCGGCTCCCGAGCCGCCTGATCTCGTTCCGCAAGACCAGATTCTTCCGTCAGATGCTGCGCGCCATCGGCAAGACCGAACTGCACAACACCGGGATCGACAATCTGGATCCCGACAACGAGGTCATCGCCTTCATAAACAATGTGCAGATAGATAAGAAGATCCCCGTTCACTCCATCATCGGCAACATCCGCGAAGCCGGCTGTCCGGGCGGGAGCGACGGCATCGTGCCTTACTCCAGCAGTCATCTGGATCAGGCGCAAAGCGAACTTGTGGTCAAATCCGGACACAGCGCCCAGAAGAATCCTCTGGCCATTCAGGAACTGCGGCGAATCCTGCTGCTGCACCTGCGTTCGGCGGACGGGGAGGGGAAGGGCGGAAAATGACCTTCCTGCGGAGTCTTGCGGAAAAAGTCTGTCTCGTTCTCGCACTGCCCGTGCTCGTCTGGTGTCTCGGCGTTCTGCATTTCCTGCTTTTCCGGGAAGAGATTTTTCTCACCCTCATTGCCGGAGCGCTGTTTTTTCTGCTTTACTTTGCCGGATGGTTCCGTTTCCGGGCGGCGGTGATGCTGATCCTGGCCGAGGTCGGCATCGCCCTGTTTTTCCGGTGCATCACTCCCGTTCAGCGGTTTGCCCGAACGAAATGGCAGACCCCCTGGGCCCGCCGTCCCGCGGCGGGATTTCCCGGAAAAGGAAAGATCCTCTTTCGGGACGTGCGCGATTTCCGCTACCGGACCGAAAACGATTACACCGTCCGCTATCTGGATATGACCGTCGATCCGGATCGGCTGAGGTCGGTGGATCTGGCGCTCTCCCACTGGGACGGTCTGGAAGCTGTCGCCCACACCATGCTCGGCTTCAATTTTTCGGACGGGAAAAGGCTGGTCCTGTCCATGGAGACCCGGCTCCCCGAAGGCCGCGGTCAGGACGCCGTCGCGGGTCTTTTCAAACAGTACGAGATCATTCCCGTGCTGGGCACGCCGGAGGATGTTCTGGATCTGAGGGTCAGATACCGCGGCGAGGACCTCTATCTGTACCGGACCTGCGTCACGCCGGAGCAGGGGCGGCTTCTCCTGATGTGCATCGCCCGCCGTATCAACGGCGGAAGAGCGTTTTACAACACCCTGACCCGCAACTGCTCCACCAGTCTGGCGCCGCTGGCCGAGGTGGCCGGCGGCGAGCCCTTCCGCGACATCCGGGTGCTGGTCAACGGTTTTTCGGACAGGATGCTCTACGAACTCGGCTACCTGAAACACCGCGAGGGCGAGTCCTTCGACTCTCTGCGGAACCGCAGCTACATTCCCGGTAAAAGTCGGGGGCGTTGAACGGTTTTTCGGCGATTTGTCCGCGTTTTCCTTGTATTAACCGGAGCGAGGGGTTATATTTATGTACGTGTTTTCGTACGTGAACATTTGTAGAACGGAGGTTTTCGGAATATGACTCTGACCCATTATGGAATCCGCGAGTGGGGAACGGCTCTTGTCGTTCTGGTGCTGATCCTTGCCGGGTGCTGGTATCTGGCGTTCGAAAAAGGATATATGACGGCCGCGGTCGTCATTGCTTCCGTCGCGGCTCTGCTGTTTCTGGTCATCGCGGCGTTTTTCCGCAGTCCCTGCCGCCGGGTCCCCGCCAATCCCTGCCTCATAACCAGTCCGGCCGACGGGACGGTCTGCGATATCGTCGAAGTGGACGATTTCAAACTGCCTCCCTTCGAGGGTCCCGCCGTGCGCGTCGGCATCTTTCTCTCGGTGCTCGATGTACACGTCAACCGGGCTCCGGCGGCGTTCACGGTCGAGAACGTGAGCTACCGGGAAGGCGAATATCTGGACGCCCGCAGCGAAGGGGCTTCGCAGCGCAACGAGGCCATGACCATTTCGGGAACGGCGGTCTTCGAGGACGACAGGCTTCCGATCGCCGTCCGCCAGATATCGGGGGCCATCGCCCGGCGGATCGTCTGTCCCGTCAAACCGGGACGCAAACTCAGAAAAGGCGAGATCTACGGCATGATCAAATTCGGTTCCCGGACGGAACTCTATCTGCCCGTCGGCCGCGTCGAGCTCAGCGTCAAGGTGGGCGACAAGGTCAAGGGCGGCGCGTCCGTCATTGCGACTCTGACGGAGTGATCCCGCATGAAGAAAAAACTCCATCTCAGCGACCGGACGAAGCATTTTCTTCGCTTCGTGCCGAATCTGCTCACCATCTGCAATTCGCTCTGCGGTTTCGCTGCGATCCTCTACACGCTTCAGGTGTACCGGAGCGCTCCCGACGACGTGCTCGGCGTGTTCTGCGTGAGCGCCGTCATGATCTTTTCGGCGATGATCTTCGATGCCATCGACGGCCTGGCCGCCCGGGCGCTCAATGCGGCCAGTGTTCACGGCATCCAGATGGATTCCCTTTCGGACATGGTGACTTTCGGCGTCGCTCCGGCGACGGTGGTGGTCGTCATGACCGATTCGCTCCGCGACGGCGTCATGGAGCCGCTGCAGATCGCCGCGGTCTATCTGCTCTGTTCGGTGTACATCGGGTGTGCCGCGCTGAGACTTGCCACCTACAATATCCATGCCATGTCCGCCGAAAAGAAGGGGGATCCGGCCTGGTTTTCGGGCATGCCGTCCCCCGGCGCGGCGGCGGCGATCTGCGTGGCGGTGTTCTTCGCCCACGACACGGCTCTGCCGGTGGAGAAGTTCGCCTTTGTGTTGCCCGTGTACGCCGCGATACTGGGTCTGCTCATGGTGAGCAGGATCCCGTACATCCACGCCGGGCGCTGGCTGTTTTCGGTGCGCCGGAGCCGCCGCCGGATGCTGATACTGGCGGTGCTGCTCGTCATCGCCGCGGTGTTCCGCACGGGCGGCATCGCGTGTATCGTCACGGCTTACGTTCTCTCCGGCCCTCTGCTCGGATTGTTCGGCATCATCAGGAGTAAGAATTCATGAAGTATCTCATCACCGGCGGCGCCGGATTCATCGGCAGTCATCTTTCGGAGTCTTTGCTCGGGGACGGGCACAGCGTCACCATCGTGGACAACTATTCCACCTCGACGCCCGACAACATCGCCCATCTGGCGGGAGCTTCCGGACTGCGGGTCGAGGAACTCGACGTGGTGGAGTCTCCCGACAAGATCGATACTCTGGTGCGCGAGTCCGACTGCGTCATCCATCTGGCCGCCGCCGTGGGCGTGGAACTGGTCGTCAAGGACCCCGTCCGGACCATCACGACCAATGTCCACGGCACCGAAAACGTGCTGATCCCGGCGGCGAAGTACGGCAAGCGGGTCGTCGTCGCCTCCACCAGCGAGGTCTACGGCAAATCCTCACACGAGAAATTTTCCGAGACCGACGATCTGCTGATCGGCTCCCCCATGAATTCCCGCTGGAGTTACGCGTGCAGCAAACTGCTCGATGAGTTTTACCTCATGGCCTACCAGAGGACCGGCGCCTTTCCCGGCACGGTGGTCCGCTTCTTCAACACGGTGGGTCCCCGGCAGACCGGACGCTACGGCATGGTGGTCCCGCGCTTCGTCGGCGCCGCTCTCCGCGGCGAACCGATCTTCGTTTACGGCGACGGCGGGCAGTCCCGGTGTTTCTGCCATGTCCGCGACGTGGTGCGGGCTTTGAAACTGCTTCTGGCAGAACCGGGGTCGGTGGGACAGGTCTTCAATATCGGCAGTCAGGAACTTGTTTCGATCCTCGAACTGGCGCACCGCGTGGTCAAGTTGACCGGCAGCCGGTCGCCGATAAAGTTTCTCTCTTACGACGAAGCCTACGAACAGGGCTTCGAGGACATGCGCCGCCGCTGTCCCGATACGGACAAACTGCACGGACTCACCGGCTGGAGACCGGAGTCTTCGCTGGACGACATCATCCGCGACGTCGCGGATGATCTGCGGCGCAGACGCTGAATGCATCAGGGGACGATGCGGTAGAGCGAGACCGCGCCGTCGGTGTGTGCGGCGAAGGCTCCCGCGTCGAAGGCGCAGTTTTCGGGGATCCTTCCCGCCAGCAGCGCGTAACGGCCGGCGCCTTCGCCGCAGCACAGCCACGGGTTGAGTTTCAGCCAGACGATGCCGCTGTTCCGAAGCACGAAAAGCATCCTTGACATCTCCTGCGCGGACACCGGGCGGATGGCGAGTATCACGGCGTCTCCCGGGGAGGCGTTCGTCACTTCTCTGAGCGTGTAGCGCCGGCAGGGCAGTCCGCAGACCGTCTCCGCCCGGCCCCGGACGGGAATCGTCATCACGCACTCGTTGTTGTTTCCGTCGTTCCCGTTGATCCTCCCCGGACCGTCGAACATCAGCAGTTCCCGCACGGGGGAGCGGTCCAGCAGGCGGTTGACGAGATCGGTGTAGACGGCGGGGCGGTTGTTCCACGCCAGCGGATAGCCGCTGGTGGCCCGATGGACCACCAGCACGGAAAACGGCTCCCTGGCGGATCTTTCGTAGACTTTTCTCCAGTCCGGCGTGCGCCAGCGGGGCAGGGAGACCGCCGCGCCTCCGCAGAGGACTCCGGCAAAAAGCAGACACGCGGGAATGCGCAGATCCTTTTTTTTCAGCCGTTCCGACAGTTCCGATGCGGCGCATCCCGCGGCGACGGCCGCCGCCGCGCAGAACGGCAGATAGGCGCGCGCGGGACCGCCGTTGGTGACCGCCGCCGCGCCGAGAGGCAGCACGATCACCAGCAGGATCGGAAGATTCCGCCTTCCGAGGATCAGAAAAAAGAGCAGCGACAGAAGCATGGCGGGGAAAAGCAGCTGATCGAGCGCTGCCGCCGCGAATGAAAAGAAATCTCCGGCTCCTGTAAAGGGGGTCCCCCATTTGCGGGCCGCGTTGAGCTGCTCGAAGTTGCCCAGACAATAGACCAGCGCAAGGACCGCTCCCGCGCCCAGCACGGCGAGAAGGCTTTTCGGCGGTCTGCGTCTGTATATGAGTCCTGCGGCAAGAGTTATGGCCGCAAGATACATGACGCTGGTCGGCAGTGTGAGCACGGCTCCCGCGCCGCCCGCGAAAACGGCGGTTTCCGGAAGGAAGCGCAGACCTTTTTTCTGCGGACGCAGGGCGCCGCAGGATGCCAGCCCCGCCGCAAAGAGGGCGAGAAAGAAGACCTGAAGCGCGTAGCCCCGGGCCAAGGAAGCGTAGACGATATCGGGCGCGGACAGCGCCAGAAAGGCCATGGTCCACAGAAAGGCCGTTTTCTTTTTTCCGGCCAGGACCCATGAAACGAAGCCCGCGAGGGGAAGCGCGGCCAGACTTGCCAGCAGAGAGTGCAGACGGATGCTCCACACCGGCCCCCCGACGGCGGAGACGAATTTTATCCACAGCGAGTTGAGAGGCTGATTGTTGGGCAGGGCCAGCTCCGTGAATATTTTCATCACGGAAAGACCGGCAAAATTTTCGAGGCTCCAGATCTCGTCGTATTCCAGCGCGCCGAACAGGGTCCGCGTGCGCAGAAAAGCCCCCGCCGCAAATATCAGCAGACAGAGAAGTCCGAAGAGTCTGTTCTTTTCTTTCGGCGGAGTCATTCGCAGCTTTTGAGCAATTCCTGTCTGAAAACTTCGAATCCGGCGTTTGCGGGATACGCGCCGAGGACTTTGCCCGCCCTGAAAAGCAGGACCTGTTCTCCGGATCGGCTGCCGGCGATGCCCAGATCGGCGTCCTTTGCCTCCCCCGGACCGTTGACGGGACAGCCCATGACGGCGATCCTGCGCAGATTTATCCTTTTGCCGGAGTTTTTGATCTCCTGAACCAGTTTTTCCACGCGGTCGGCCAGTCCCGGCAGATCGATCTCGGTCCTGCCGCAGGTGGGGCACGAAACGATCTCGGGGGCCGCCTCGCGGAGTCCGCAGCTTTCGAGGATGGCCAGCCCCGTCAGGATCTCCTCCTCGGGCGGCGCGGTGAGGCTGACGCGCAGGGTGTCGCCGATGCCTTCGAGCAGCAGCGCGCCGATGCCGCAGGCGGATTTTATGACGCCGCGTTTGCGCGTCCCGGCTTCGGTGACCCCCAGATGCAGCGGATAATCGGTCCGCCGCGCGAATTCTCTGTACGCCGCGGCCGTGACGGGGACGCTGGAGCTTTTGAGTGCGACTTTGATGGCCGAAACGCCCGTTTTTTCAAGTTGATCGCATTGGCGCAGCGCGGCTTCCACCAATGCGGAGACCAATGCGTCGTCGTGGGGCATGCCCTGCGCCATTTTTTTCTTGACGGCCTCGGTCCCCACGCTGCCGGAGTTGACGCCGACGCGAATCGGGATGCCGTGCGCCTTGGCCGCCTCCGCCACCGGACGGAGCTGACGCGCATCGCGCACCAGTCCCGGATTGAGCCGCACCGCCGCCGCGCCCGCTTCGATGGCGCCGACCGCGGCGGAGGCGTCGAACTGGATGTCGGCCACCACGGGAACGGGACTTGCGGCGCAGATGGTCTTCAGCCCCGCGATGTCCCGTTCGTTGTCCACCGCGGCGCGGATGATGTCGCATCCCAGCGCCGCGAGGCGTTCGATCTGGGCCAGGGTGGACTCCGGATCGCGGGTCGGCGTGTCGGTCATCGACTGGACCGAAACCGGCGCGTCTCCGCCGACGGGCACGCGTCCCACGAAGATCTTACGGCTTTTGCGGCGACGGATCGGCATTGTTCTGCTCCGCTTGCGGTTGAGGTTGTTCCTGCGGGAAAAACTCCCTGAACAGCCGGCGGCTGTCCGAGAAGGTCACGTAGATCATAAGTCCGATCAGCAGGGCCACGAAGACGTTCGAGAGGGCCTTGATGACGACATTGGGCAGAGGACGGCCCGCGGCCATTTCGATGATGCCGAAGAGGATGTGTCCTCCGTCCAGCACGGGGAAGGGCAGCAGGTTGAAAATGGCCAGCGCGAAGGAGATCACCACGGTGAAGTAGATGCCGCTGATGAGAGACGACTTGTGGACCGAATTGAAGAGCACCATGCCGATGCCCAGAGGACCCGACATGTGACTGGGCTTGATGGAACTCTGCTTCTCGGTGAACCCCAGTTTGTTGCCGATGCCGATCACGATGCCGCGCAGGGATTTCCAGCTCATGTCGATGGTGGAGACGAAAAGCTGCCACGGCGTGGGGTGGTCCAGCAGCAGAATGCTCACGCCGATGGTGCGGGGAATGATCTTGCGGGCGGCAACGGTCAGTTCCAGCACCTTTCCTCCGCGGGAGCAGCGCAGTTTGAAGGGGGCGTCTTTCTTTTCCTGAACCGCCATGATGAAGTCCGCGGGGGCGGCGGTCTCGCGGCCGTCGACGGCCAGCAGTATGTCTCCGGCCCGGAGTCCGGCCTTCTCCGCGGGCAGACCCGGACGGGCCTGAACGACCAGCGCTCCCTTGCCCGATTCGGGCGGCCGGATGTCCGCGCCGATGAGATAGCGGTTGAATTCCTCGCTCAAGCCGGGAATGGGCGCGGGCGAGAC
>JAFTDL010000040.1 GCA_017454215.1 Lentisphaeria bacterium
AGAATAATACCCCGCTCGATATCCGCGCCGGGTCTCCGTCCGCTCATAGGGCCCCGCTTCAAGAAAGTTTTCCATCTCGCCTTCCAGTATATCCTGCACCATCTTTTGGAGCAGATTCCGCAAAGCGTCTGAATTTTCCGTAAAAAGGGCTTTGACTTCTTCGAACTTCGGTGCTACTTTTTCCTTGGTCATGGTATTGGCTCCTTTGCCGTTAGTTTGTTTGTCGATTAACTAATATACCATGACCTCTTTGTTTTTGCAGAACTTTATATACAATACACCCGCGAACTGGGCAAGTAGCCCTGCTTTCGGCTCTGTTCCCGGCACGGGTCGGCGGCATGCATGCCGAAGGACAAGGCGGACGGCGTGGACAATGCCCGGCCTCGCTTTTTCTGAAAAAGCCCGGGGAACGGAGCCTCCCCGTCAAGGCCGGCGGCATACTGCTTCGGTGCCTGATGCCGCCCGGAGAACGGCAGGGTGAAACGGATCATCACCGATCGATGCGGAGCAGAAGCATTCCCGGTTTTCACCCCTCCTCCGTGATGCCCCGCGCCTCCCGGGCCCGTTCGCGGAAGCGCAGAGGCGTTATGCCGTTTTTCATCCGGAAACAGCGGATGAAGTAGTTGGCCGAAGAAAAACCGCACCTGTCCGCCACCTCGCCGACGGACATTCTGCCGCCGGCGAGGAGCGACGCGGCGTGGTCCAGCCGCAGGTTCTGCAGATAGGTGCTGGGCGACAGTCCCAGATTGCGGCGGAAGATCTTGTTGAGATGGTTCGGGGTGATGAGAAGCTCCCGGGCAACGGCGCGCATTTCGAGTCCGGGATCGTCGAATCTCTCGTCGATCAGCCGCTTGCCGCAGAAAAACACGGTGTTGCGCTCCCGCTTTTCGGGAACGCCGCCGCTCCGGGAGTCCATGACCAGAGAGAGTATCTGCAGAAATATCCCCAGCCGTTCCAGACGCCTCCCCGCCGTGTCGGGAGAGACCGCAAAGAAGGCGCGGAAAAGACGCTTTATCCGCTCCCCTTCCTCGTCCGAAAGCCGGAACACCGCGGGAAAAGTCATGCCGTCCCGCTCGTATCTTCCCGCGGCGAAGGCCGGATCGAACACGTGCTTTTTATCCACGACGGCCGCGACGTTCCGGCCGTCGCGGTAGGCCGGACACGTGCCGAACCAGTCGAAATGCACGCACCAGCGGGTCACCTTGGTCTCGGCCGCGCAGACGTATTCGCAGTCGGGCGGCAGGATGAGCACGCTGTTTTCCGCGCAGAGGAGCATGCCGTTTCCCGTCAGGGTCCGGCACCGGCCCCGGGAAAAGTAGACCAGTTCGTAGTCGTAGATCCTGCGGTTGGCCTCGACCCAGCCCGCAAGCGAATCCCCCTGCCAGACCATTCCCAGCTGTACATTGAGATCATTCATATAAAAATGATTGTTTTGTCCTGTTTTTGATTGTTCCCTGCGATTGCGTTTTTCCGCTGTCTGCTGTATAATTTATACGCACACAGCGGATTTTTCAAGAAACTGGAGATTTTTCCACGATGACAAAAAGCGTGTTCGAATGCTATTCGAGGCTCCTCGTCGACAATCATATTTCGGACTGCCGCGAGGAATATATGAGCCGGTTTTCACCGGAAGAGTATGTGAAGCGGGTCAAAGAAAGCGGCGTGGAACTGTCGATGGTCTACGCCTGCTGTCACAACGGCAACTGCTACTACTCCACCCTGGTCGGACACCGGCACGGAGGCTTGAAGGGCCGCGATATTTTCGGCGAAACGGTCACGCTTCTCAGGCGGGAGGGGATCGTGCCCGTCGCCTATTACACAGTGAACTATCACAACGACTGCGCCGGACGCTTTCCCGATTCCCGGCTGGTGGACAACAGAGGCGAAACCTTCCGGGGGCGCTATCACTTCACCTGTCCCAACCAGCCCCGGGCGCTGGCGTTTTACCGGGAGCAGATCAGGGAGATCATGGCCTACGACATCGACGGCATTTTCATCGACATGACCTTCTGGCCCGACATCTGTTTCTGCGACGCCTGCCGGGAAAAATTCGGCCGTCCCTTCCCCGAAAAGATCGACTGGAGCGATCCGGACTGGGTGGCGTTCCAGCGCTTCCGCGAAAGCTCCCTCGCGGAATTCGCCGCCTCCCTGACCGCGACGGCAAAGGCGTGCAGACCGCAAGCGGCGGTGGTCCACCAGTTTTCGCCGGTGCTCCACGGCTGGCTGCTGGGGCAGTCCGGCAGGATCGCCGAAGTCTCCGACTACGCATCGGGAGATTTCTACGGCGGCAAACTGCAGCAGCGTTTCGCCGTCAAAGCCTTCGACGCCTTCACAAGGACTCCCCCCTTCGAATTCATGACTTCGCTCGGCGTGAATCTGCGCGACCACACCTCGAAGAAAAGTCCCGACGAACTCCTTGCGAGCGCCCTGACGACTCTGGCCAACGGCGGCGCGTGTCTTTTCATCGACGCCATCAATCCGGACGGCACGCTGAACGGGAACGTCTATAAGACGCTGGGGGAAGTCAACGCAAAGCTCGCTCCCTTCCGCGAGGCGGTGAAAAGGGGCAGGTTCCGTCCGGAGGCGGAGATCGCGCTTTACTTCTCGATCTCCTGCTGCGTCGCCCGGGGACTGGACGGAACGGCGCTTGCCGATTTCGACACGGGCGGCGCCAACAACATGGCCGTGCGGCAGAACGACGTGCTCGACGAAATCCTGGGAACGGCGGAGATCCTCATGCAGATGCATCTGCCCTTCCGGGTCGTCCGCGATCTCCGGGAGCTCGACGGGTTCAAGGCGGTCATCGTCAACAACGCGTCCTTCCTCGTCGCCGACGAGTGCGCCCGTCTGCGGGAGTTCGTCGGAAACGGCGGGACCCTGATCGCCACAAATCTCACCTCGCTGCAGGACATGGCCGGAAACTGCGGCGGCGATTTTCAGCTGGCCGACGTCTTCGGACTGGATTTTTCGGGAGTGTCCCCGGAGGGGATCTCATACCTGGGTGAAGAAAACATCCTCGCGCCGGGCCGGGCGGTGCTGACAAAAGCCCGCCCCGGAACGACGGTCGCCGCGACGCTGACTTTTCCCGACTTTCCCTATCGCGACCCGGAGCATTACGCGTCGATCCATTCCGATCCGCCGGGCAAAAAGAGCAACTTTCCCGGCCTTACGCATCATGTCTTCGGCAGGGGACAGTGCATCTATCTTGCTTCGGCCGCGCTTCTGCCGCGCCAGTATACCCAGCGGGAATTCGGCAAAAGACTTTTTGCCCGGTATCTGCCGCAGTTCGTCACCGCCTCGCGCAATCTGCCCGGCTCCGCAGAACTGACCCTCCTTGCGGGGAACGATCCCGGGGAACACCTGCTGTGCCTCGTCAATTATCAGGACGAACTGCCTCCCGTCCCGCTGCGCGACGTGAAGATCACTTTGCGTCTGCCCTTCGCGGTCCGGCAGGTCGTCCGGGTCGCGGACAACACCTCCGTCGCCTTCGCGCAGACGCCCGACGGATTCACCCTCGACATCTCCGTTGTCGAAGCCGGAGAATTCTATCTTTTGAAGCACTGAAAAAAGGAACAAAAATGATGAGATCAACGCGAATATCCGCCGCATCCGCCGCCGGGACGTCTCCCGCCGCGACCGCTTCCTGCGCACAGCCCGCCCCGAATGCCCCCCTGCCGGAAAAATGCGGGATAAGGCTCGTGCAATGGAACATCCACATCGGCATCGACATGACGTCCCGCAGGAACCTCAAGGCTCAGGCCGATGTGCTCAATCGCCTTGATGCCGACGTGATCGTTCTCAACGAAGTGGACAAAAACTGCCGCCGGACCGGTTACACGGACATGACGAAACAACTCGCCCTGCTCACGGGAAACATGTTTTCCCTGTTCGGCGCCGCCCGGATCCTGCCGCCGGAAGGACTCTACGGGAACGCGGCTCTTTCGCGCTTTCCCACGGAGCTTGTCGGTTCGTGGCTGCTTCCCGCCGCCCTCGATGAAACCCGAGGCATGACGCTGGCGAAAATCGCCGCCGGCGTGCCCTTTTATCTTGCGTTCACACACCTCAGTTTCCGCGACACGCCGGAAGAGAACGCCATCCGCGTCGCGGCGGCGCGCAGACTTGACGAACTGATCTCGGAAAACTGCGTTGAGGACCTGCCGGTCATCCTCGCCGGAGACTTCAACTGCGTCCCCGCAAGCAATCCCCTGAAGGTCCTCGAAGATGCGGGGTGGGCGCTCGGCAAACCGCTGCCCACCTTCCCCTCCGCAAAGCCGGTCAGGGCCATCGACCACATCTTCTTGCGCAATGGCCGGACAAAACTCCGGGACCGCTTCACCGTCGATGAAAAGATCGCCTCGGACCATGTGCCCGTGGTCAATGAACTTGTAATTTTCCGCAACGCTTCCCAAAAACAGGAGGACAGAGCATGAAAGACCTCATCCGCAAAACCTTTGCCGCCGGGAACGGCATATTCCGTCTGGCCCCGGCGTGGGTGCCCCGCAGTTTCTGCATCCCCGGACGGCGGATCAAACTGCATCCCGACGACTATTACGCGCTGGGCGGGGAACGGGGCGGCATCGACGAACGCTGGCTGGGATGCACCACCCCCGCCGACAACGGTCCGCTGACGGGCAAAAACGAGGGCATCAGCCATCTGGTCGCCGTCGACGGCTCCCTCATTCCCCTGACCGAAGCGGTCGCCGAACTGGGCGCGGAACTGCTGGGCGAGCGGCTGTGGAGCAGTTACGGCTGCTGGCCGGTGTATTCCAAATTCTTCGACAATCTGGGGCCCCTGCCCCACCACGTGCACCACCGGGACGAACATGCTTCCCTCGTGGGGCAGCGGGGCAAGCCCGAATGTTATTATTTTCCGCCCCAGCTCAACAACCACGGCGGCAGGTTTCCCTTCACCTTCTTCGGTTTCGAGCCGGGAACGACCAGGGAACAGGTGAAGAAGTGTCTGGAAAACTTCACCAAAGGCGACAACAGGATCACCGATTTATCGAAGGCCTACCGTCTGGAACCCGGCACCGGCTGGGACGTGCCGCCGGGGGTCATGCACGCGCCGGGCAGTCTCTGCACCTACGAGCCGCAGGTGGCAAGCGACGTCTACGCCATGTACCAGAGCGTGGTCGACGATCAGGTCGTGCCCGAAAGTCTGCTGTGGAAGGACACGCCTCCCGACCGCCGGGGCGACTTCGACTACCTGATGGACGTCATCGACTGGGAACTCAACGTGGATCCGGAGTTTTTCCGGCACCGCTTCATGCGTCCGGTCCCGGCGGACGACGAAGAGAAAATGGCGTCAAAGGGGTTCATCGACAGATGGATCTGTTACAGGAGCCCGGCCGTCTCAGCCAAGGAACTGACCGTTCTGCCCGGAGCCGACACCGTCATCACCGATCAGGCCGCCTACGGTCTTATCATGGTGCAGGGCCACGGCACGCTCGACGGCATGAAGATCGAAACGCCCGCCCTGATCCGTTTCGGCCAGCTGACAAGCGACGAATACTTCGTCTCCGAAGCGGCCGCAAAGCGGGGCGTGCGGATCGTCAACGGATCGGACACCGATCCCATCGTGATGCTCAAGCACTTCGGTCCGGAAAATCCCGACTGGACGGAATTTTCCGGAAGGAGAAACGATTTCTTATAAAATCTGCCGGTTTTCAACCATCACAAAAGGAGTATCGACAATGGAAAGCAGAAAAAATGAACAACTTATGAGCAGACGGCATCATCATTCCTTCTTGAGAGACCGAGCCGCCGGAGGGTATTTCACCCTCATCGAACTG
>JAFTDL010000041.1 GCA_017454215.1 Lentisphaeria bacterium
CAGCTGGCAGACAGCGTAGATGCCGTAGTCCGCCGCAAGTCCGGTCAGCAGGATCGCGGCGAAGGCCGCCGCGGGCGTGGCCCGGAACCCCGTGACCGCGGCCGGAACCGCCGCGGCCGTCCACGCCAGCACCACAGGGATCATCGCCAGCAGCACATCTTCGACCCTGCGCAGAACGGCAGACAGCAGCAGAAGCGCCGAAGTCACGCTCAGCAGCAGAAGTTGAAAAAAACGCCCGCCCAGCTCTTCGGAGATCAGCGCGGCGAAAGCGCCCTTCGAGAGCAGGGCCGCCCGTTCCTCGCGCCGGTCCTTGAGAAGTTTCCGCACCGTCCGGACGACCTGCGGCGTGTCTTCGAGAAGCGCCACGGCCGCCGCCCGCGAACCGTGGGACTTGACCATTTTGCGGTCGATGTGTTCCAGCATGACGGGGAGTGTATGATCCTTTTCCGCGGCCGCCTTTGCGAGGGCCGCGAAGAAGGGCGAGAAGAACTGTTCCGGCAGACCGTGTCTGCGGCACGAGGCCCGGCAGGCGGCCGCCAGTTCCGCGATCCTGCGCGCGACTTCCGGACTTCTCCACGCCAGGCGGTTTTTTTCCTGTACTCTGCGGGGCGGGCGCAGGGTCGTCGCCGCCTTGACGCCCCGCTTTTCAAGTTCGGAAACGATCTCCTGCAGATGTTCGAGGGCCTCCTCGCGGTCCTTGCCGGCGGCGGCGAGAACGGCCGTTCCGCCCCCCTCCTGCCGCCATGCGGAGCGGAATTCCCGCTCCTGCTCCAGGATATTTTCGGGCGTGCCGTCGAGGGAGTCAAGAGCGAAATCCGCGGTGTTCACCACCCGGAGCAGCGCGGGGACGAGAAGAAGCGCCCCCGCGACCGCGACCGTTACGGCGGTGCGCCGGGAAAGACGCGCGCATGGGAAGTCCGGCAGGAGCCGCCGTTTTTTCCCGTTCCTGTCGAGCAGCGACGGCAGAACGAAAAGGGCCAATACGCCGCTCAGCGCCAGCGAAAGTCCGGCAAAGACCGCCAGCTGGCAGTAGGCGGATATGCCCGTAAGTCCGAGAAAGGCGAATACCACGATGCTGGTCGCGGCCGAAAGCAGCATGGGCAGTCCCAGCGCGGCCGCCCGGCGTTCGGCCTGTTCGCCCCTGAAGGCGGCGTAGACGTGGATGCCCTGATCCACCGCCAGACCCGTGATGCATCCGCCGAGACCGATCACGTACAGGCAGATGTCGCGGAAGAGGAACGTCATGACTCCCAGCGCGAGAAGCGACGCGTAAAGAGGGATCACGGGGATCCACAGCGCCCGCGGACTGCCGCCGTAAGCCCACAGAAACAGCACCAGCAGCAGCGCCAGCGACACGCCGCCCGAAACGGCCGCGTCGCGCTTGAGCACCTCCTCGTTGCCCGGCGTGTGGGAACAGCCCGAAATGATCCGCAGTTCCACCCCGGGGGGCAGGGGGGCGGCGCAGCGGCGGAGTTCGGCATAGAGCCTGCGCACGGCGTCGGCGTCGCCCAGACGCACGTTCGTTTCGGCGGAGATCATTGCCCGGCGGCGGTCGGAAGAGACGAAGAACGGAAATTCGCGGGCGAGCTTCATCCCCGTCGCCCTGTCGAGGTCACGGAGACGTCTGAGAAAGTCTCTCTCCCAGCCGAAGGGCTGCATCCGGGCCTGTTTCAGCATTCCCGGCGCGGGGAACACCAGCTTTTTGAGGGCGTTTTTCGCCGCTTCGTCGGGAGAACAGCCGTCCAGCACCCGGGGGGGAAGAAAGCGGGGAACGAGGGTGACGAACGAGGCCAGTTCCGCCGCCGGATCGTTCGAACGGTAGCGGAACGTCACTTCCCGGAGCAGGGGGCATTTCCTGAGTTTTTCCGCCGTTCTTTCGAGGCAGGCGGTGTGGAGCGTGATGTCCGAAGACGAGACGAACTCCAGCTGGATGGCGTCGGCCAGATGGGCGTCGTGGAGAATGAGAAAGAGGGCTCTTTTCTCACGCGTGTCGGGAAAGAGACGGTCGAGATCGTTGGTGAAGCGCCCTCTCGAAAACACGGCGAAAGCGGCCAGCGCGCCCAGCAGGACCAGCACGAAAAACACGCCCGTCCGGAAACGCCCGCAGAGACGGATGATCTGTTCGGCTTTCGCTTTCATCGGGGCGGCATCACCCACGTGCCGGGCGCGAGGACCGGATCGTTGCGGACGTTGCGGAAAGCGATCTCCAGCACGTTGCCCCCGCTTTCGGATATCCTGATCCGCGAGATGAAACGCTCATCTTCGCTCAGTTCGATCTCGACGCTCCGGTAAAGTTTCTTCTGCGTTTCCTCCCGGGGTTCGAGGCGCAGGGTCCTCCGCCGGGGGACGGTGAGCACAAAACGCCGTTCGAGGCGTTTCCGGTCGCCCGAAAGCCAGTCGTCGAGGGAGTCCCGCAGGGCCCCGAGCCACGGAAAGGTCTCCTGCCTGATGACGGCAAGTTTCTTCGTTTCTCCGTCGTAGTGAGTGAGTTTTTCGCGGTCGATGACGGTCACGCTCCGCACGGGGGAGTCCACCTGCCAGCGCAGACGGCCGTCCAGTTCGCTGACCATGCTTCCCGTGATGCGGATGTCCATATCCAGTTCGGGGAGTTTCCGGGTCTGGACGAAATCGGCGGCGACGACCCGGGGCCGGACTTTTCCCGGCAGAGCGGCGGCATCCGGCGCTTCCGCCGCGGTCAGCACCGGCAGAAAGAGGAGCCATATCAGCGCACGCGGCATATCGAGATCTCTCCCCGTGCGCAGAGTTCACCGTCGGCGGCGCGGCAGAGCCGGAACGCGACCACGTAGTAATCGTCGAGTTTTCCGGATTCCCGGGCGAAAACGTGCAGCGTGTCCCCGGAGCGGACCGGCGACAGGACTTCGATGTTCCGAAGACCGGTGAGCATGCCCTTGAGGTTTTTGTCGGCCTCTTCGAAGCCGGTGATCGCCGCACAGGCCTGAGCCACGATCTCGGGCAGCGCTTCGGGATCGAATACGCCGTTCCTCAAAAAGCGGTTGTCGGGGGCGATCTTCGCTTCGACTCTGGACCATTCTCCCACCTCCAGCAGGCGCGTGACCATGGTCATGGGCGGACGGTGGGGCAGAAGCTGCTGCGCGTCACAGGGCACGAGGGGAGGCGCAAAAAGAAGTTCGTCGCAGTTCTTCCAGCACAGGGGATCGCTGGCCAGATAGTCTCCGGTGAGCTGATACGCCGCGCCGCGGCAGCCGTAGCAGGTGGCGGCCTTCTCACAGGTGCGGCAGGGCCCCTTGATGGTGCTGCGGAACTCCTTGAGACGGCTCATGATGTTGCTGTTGAAGAGGATCTCCGGCAGGGACTGCTCCAAAACACTGCCGACTTTTATGGTCAGTCCCACGCAGGGCATCACGTCGCCCGAGGCGCTGATGACGCATGAGAACTGATGGCGCAGACATTTGGCGCCCGCCAGCGGCGGCTGTGGATCCCAGTCGATCCCCAGCGAACGGTCGAAGGAAGCGATCTCGTCGAATATCTCCTTGAGCCGGTGCGGATGCACCTCCAGATCCCGGTGCTCCAGCAGACGTCCCTGCGGCGTCATGATCTCGAGATACGGCTTGATGTGATTTTGCCGCAGATATTTCCAGAGATCGACGACCTCCTTTTCGTTGGCGGAGCAGATGACGGAGCTCGCCGCCAGACGTTTTTCGTCGAGGCCCGCCTTCTGCAGAAGGCCGATGGCCTGCAGGGCCCTGTCGAGCGCCCCCGGGACTCCGGTGAGTTTCTCCTGGATCCCGGGATCCAGCGAATTGAGTTTGACTGCCACCCGGCAGGCGTGCTCGAAGAAGAACTGCGCCCACGATTCGTCGATGAGAGAAGCGTTGGTGAAGATCTCGCTGGCCATGCCGAGGGACTCCGCCAGCAGGATGTAGTCGCGCAGATCCCTGCACAGCAGGGGCTCGCCGCCGAGGATGACGATCTTGCGCGCGCCCATCTTCGCCACGTCGCGGATGACCTGTTCCGCGGTTTCGCGGGGCAGTTCGGCCGGTTTTCCCACTGCGTAGCAGTACGGACACCGGTAGTTGCAGCTGCGGTTGAACTCGATCTCTGCCGAAAGCAGTCTGTTGTTCCGGGCCGCCTCGAGAACTTCCTCGGGCGTGTAGTCGAATTTGCGGACATCGAAGGCGGTCATAGTGATTTATCCCTCAGATCGAAGAAGCGCACGGGCTTGCGCGACGTGCCGAAGACCCGTTTGCGGGCGGACTCCGCATCGACCGCGACCACCGGCACGTGGATGCGCGTGCGGCTGTAGAGCGCCTCGGCCACGCCGAGACTTTCGGGCGAGGCTCCTCCGGAACAGGCGACGCAGACGGTGATCTCGTCCGAGAGCGCACTTCCGCGCACTTCCATGTAATACTCCTGAACGCCGGGAAGGCCGTCCAGCACGTTGAAGAAGGCGCCGGGGAACAGCGTCGTGCCCCGGACCTTGAGCATCTGGGCCTTGCGTCCCAGGATCGGACCCAGCCGCAGAGTTCCGCGCCCGCAGGGACAAGCTCCCGGAATGATGAAACTTATGTCGCCCGTGCGGAACCGCACGAGGGGCATCCCCGTCACCTGAAGCGGCGTCACGGTGACTTCCCCCGGTTCGCCGTCGGGGACCCGGTTGCCCGCTTCGTCGAGGATCTCGACCACCGCAAGGTCGGCGGGGGGATGTCCGCCGCACCGGGCGGAACACTCGGTGAAGCTGGTGACGATCTCACTGGAGGCGTAGGTGGAGTGGACCGCGCCGGGCCAGAAACCTTCGAGTTTCCTCCCCAGCGGCGTCAGCTCCAGTTTGCGGGTCCTCGCCGGTTCGCCGATGCACACGAGGCGCTTTATACAGCTTTTGTCGATGCCGTGATCGGTGAGATACTGCCCCAGTTTCGCCAGAAAACTGGGCACGCCGACGATGTTCTGCGGACGCAGGAGCCCGATGACTTCGGCGTGACTGTCGAGGGTGTTGAGGCCGTTGCGGATGGCCGCCGCGCCGAATTTTATCACGCCCTGATAGTACGCCAGTCCCGCGATGAAGCAGCGGTCGATGGTGCACGTGAGCAGGACTTTATCCCCGGGACACATGCCCGCGGCCCGGTAGCCGCAGGCGTCGTTGTAGGCCAGCCGGTCCAGATCGGAGGCCGTGTAGATGATGCGGCAGGGCTTTCCCGTGGTGCCGCTGGTGAAGCAGATGTCGGCGATCTCCGTCGGAGGAACGGCGAAGAAACTGTCGTTGTGTTCGGCCAGATCCTGTTTCGAGGTGGTCGGCAGCTCCTGCAGCAGATCGAAATCGTACTCCCGGTCGGGGAAGGAAGCGAATTTTTCGCGGTAGAAGGGCGAAGCGGCGCGGCAGTAGCGGATGTGTTCGGCCAGCAGACGGTTCTGAAGGCTTCCGATCTCTTCCGCCGGAGCGAACGAGCAGTCGTCGGCGATGTCAAATTGTTTCTTCATGATCCAGCTCCGCGTCCATGGACGCAAGTTCATCGGTCATCCTGCGGAAGACCTTCATCTTCAGTGCATAGGCTGAGGCGCACTGCCGGATCTCGTCCGCTGTGACGGGGCCCAGCAGGCGCACTTTCATATTCCGGAATTCGCGGAAACGGAATTTGCGGTCCGGCATGTGCTGGTTGCCGGCGATGCAGAGCATGTAGACCGGCACGTTCAGTTCCATCGCTATCCGGAAGATGCCGCTGTGAAACGGATTCATCTTTCTGCTTTCGGACCGGGTCCCCTCCGGATACGAGATGATGGGGTCGCCGGCCGAAAACACCTCTTCGATGCGGGCGCGCAGGGTGTCGTAGTCCCAGGCTGTGATGTTGAGATACCCGGCGGCCCGGGCCATCGGACCGAGGACCGGCAGCTTCAGCGGCCAGCCGTTGACGGTCTGCGCCGCGCTGCGCCGGGGCAGCGCCACCAGAAAGGCGTCGATGGCCGATCTGTGGTCGGCCACCACGATGCCCGGTCCTTCGAAGCCCTCCGTCCTGTCCTCGTAATCGATCCTGAAAAAGGGCCGCCACGCGAAACGGATGGTCGACAGTCCGAAAAACAGCAGGAACATCCGCAGCCGGTGCCGCCGCTTCGCCGCGGGCAGAAGAAAGGCCGCCGTCACCGGCAGGAAAAAGACCGACCAGAAGATCAGCGCCCACAGCAGGGTCGCGGAATAAATCGCCACGCTTCTTGCCAGAATCATATCCGGCGGATCTCCCCGCGAAAAATCACTTGATCTTGTCGGCGATTTCCGGATGCTCCCCGGCGAGCTTCTCGAAGAAGTCGTAGACATCTTCGAGGGTGCGGACATTGCGGATCTCCGGATTGTCGCGGAGCATGATGCCGAATTTCTGCTGAAGTCCGACGATCATATCCACCAGATCGAGGCTGTCCAGCTGAAGGTCCTCGATGATCTTTTTTTCGGGCGTGAGATCCGATTCCTCCATCTCGAAGCGTTCGATGAAGATCGAGTTTACCGTCCTGATGATTTCGCTGCGATCCATTGCATTGTCTCCTGAATTGCAAAAAATGAGAAGCTGGCATTCCTTCCTGCGGCCGGCATTGGAAACTCCGGCACACCAGCGAGGCGTTGACCCCGCCGAAGGCGATGCTGTTTTTTAGGCAGACTTCGAGTTTCCGCTCCTGCACCCGGCGGGGAAGCAGAATGCCCGAACAGTCGTCCACATTTTCCAGATTGAGCGTCGGCAGCACGAGGCCGTCGCGCATCATCCCGGCCACGGCGGCCATTTCCAGGGATCCCGAGGCGCCGAGGGTGTGACCGAGATGCCCTTTCAGACTCGACACCGGCGTGCCGCTGCCGAAAACAGAGCGGATGGCGGAGGCCTCCGCCGCGTCCCCCACCTTCGTCCCTGTGGCGTGAGCGCTGATGTAATCGACTTGGGAAGCGTCGATGCCCGCGTCGGCCAGCGCCGCCTTCATGCAGTTGGCTATCTGCAGTTCGTCCGAATGGCTGACGTGCCAGCCCGAACAGTTGGTCGCGTATCCCGCCAGCTCGAAAAGGATCTGCGCACCGCGGCGTCTGGCGTGTTCCAGTTCCTCGACGACGAGGATCCCCGCGCCTTCGCCGCAGACCAGCCCGGTGCGTCCGGCGTCGAAGGGACGCGAAAGTTTTTCCGGTTCGGGAGATTCCTCCTCGGCCAGCGCGTACAGCAGTTGAAAAGACGATGCCACGAGGGGCGTGGATTCATCGGATCCCCCCGCTATGACCGCGTCGACTTTGCCCAGCTGGATGAGTTCCAGCGCCTCCCCCAGCGCCTGCAGTCCCGAGGCGCAGGCGGAACAGGTCGAAAGCTGGGGACCGTTGATGCCCAGCATATCGGCCACGTTGAAACTGGAGGAATGGGACATCAGCCGGAAAAAATGGCACGCCGAGAGGTCGTTGCGGCGTCCTTCGCAGTCGGCGACGCAGGCCTCGGTCATGCTCGATGCGCTGCCCACCGTGGAACCGATCACGCATCCGACCCGTCCGGAAGAGAAGAATTCCGCTTCGAGCCCGCTCCGGGTCACGGCTTCCTGCGCGGCCAGTCCGGCGAAAAGCGCGGCATTGCCCATGGTGCGCCGGACCTTGCGGCTGATTTTTTTGACTTCCGCCGGATCCGGAGTCGCCGGAGCGCCGGCGATGCTGCGGCCGAACTTGTCGTGCCATTCCGTCATGGCGCGGATCCCGGAACGGTTTTCAAGGAGCGCCCGGTACAATTCGTCACAGGAGTTCCCCAGCGGCGAAACGACGCCGATCCCCGTGACCACTGCTCTGCGTTTTTCCATGATTCCTTCGCACCCGTTTTACCGCGTCTGCGGCCGATTTTTGCCGAATGCGTCAATATATCATGAAAAAGCGGTTAAATCAAGCGTTTCGCCGTTTACCGGCACATTTTTTTGCAGATTATTTCAGGATAAGACGGTCGGTGCTGAATTTTTCCGGGCGGAAAAGAATGCCCTGTTTCCGCGACGGGGCATTTCGGGAGAGATGACATGAGGAGCGTTTCAGCGGCGACGGTCCGCTTTGCTTTCGCGGACGACCCGGAATCCGACGTCGGCGTAGCCCCGGTTCGGGTCCCGTCCGACGCCGCGGGATTCGGTGCGGCATTCGGTGCGGCGGCTGTTCCACGCGCCGCCCTTGACCGCCCGGCGATCACCGAGGGGGGTCGCGGTCCATTCCCAGACGTTGCCCCACATATCCACCGCGCCGCAGGCGGAGAGGGTCTTTGCGTAGGCGGTCACGAGGGTCGTGCCGTCGTTTTCGCCGCAGTTGAAATCGGCGTCCTTGGGCATATGCCCGGCCGCCGCCTCCCATTCCGCTTCCGCGGGCAGACGGTATGTTGCACGACCGCCGTCCTTGTCGGTGAGGTATTTGCAGTAGGCAACGGCATCGTCGTAACTTACGTTCACGACGGGATGCTTCGCCAATGGCTCCGGCATTTTGCCGTTTTTCCAGCTGCGGGGGGCCTTCCTGCCGGTCGCGGCGATGAATTTCGCATAATCCTCATTGGTCACGGGAGCGTAACCGATCGCCACATTCTGCCCCGCTCCCAGCACCTGCTGGTAACCGTCGGCGCTGCGGTTGCGCAATCCGGGGCGGAAACGGCGGTCGGTGAAGCGCCGCATGGAGTTCTCGACCCGCTGATCACGGTCGCGGAGCATCTCGTCGACGATATTCTGCATTTCCTCGACCTTGTACCGGTCGCGGGCGGTGCGTTTCAGCTCTTCGAGTTTGGCTTTCTTGCGGGCGACGACGGCATCGTAATTGCGTTCGACCTGTTTTTTGAGCGCGGCGTAATTGGCCTCGCTTGGATCGCGGCGGTAAGCGGCGATCAGACGTTTCGTCTCCTCGTTGAGCTGCGGACGCTCTTTTTCGATGGTGGTGCTGAAACGATGAAGTTTTGCCTCCGGGGTTGCTTGACGAGGCGCGGCCTCAACGCTTCCCGTAATCCCGATAAGTGCGATACCGGCGGCGAAAGCGAAGAAGTTTTTCATTTTTTCCTCCTGATTCTGCTTTGGTTTTTCGAACAGGCATCATCTGTTCTTCTGCAGAGAACGCGGAAGAATTCGAAAATCTACAGCCGAAGCCGAATACGGGGACGGAAATATCCTGTTTTCGGGAGAAAATGATGTGCCGACCGTCATCGGGCGGGAGGATTTTTGTCCCCGGGTGCGCTTTCGAGCTGACGGCGGAACTCCTCGCGTCTGGGACCTTTGTAGGAGGCCAGTTCGCGGTCGATCACGGCGGTCAGCGCCTCGGCCTCTTCTCCGGCTCCCCGTTTGCGGAACATCTGGAGCCGCCGCAGCTGCAACTGGATCAATTCCTCCTTGACGGGATCGGAAATTTCTGGATTGTGGAAAAGTATTTCCAGAATGGCCAGCAACCGTTCGCTTTCCTTGCGGACCTTTTTGTCTCCGCCGCGGCGGCGCAGGACATCCATGCAGCGCCGGTGCAACTTGACCACGGCGGAAACGATCTGCGGGTCGTTGGGCCAGCGCCCGAGCATTTTTTCGGCAAGGCGGAGGATATCGTCCATCGCGTTCCTCGTGTTCTGGAAACTGCGTATCAGACGGAATTTCCGGGTCATCAGTTCCACCAGCGCCAAACCGTATTCGGGCCGGTCCGGATGTTCTTCCGCGAGCCGGGTGAGCAGTTTCGCCGCGTTGGGTTCCACGCCGGGGATCTGCAGAGAGTGATGCAATCGGGGGTTGTCACCCAGCAGAACGGCGTATAAAAAACGGTATTCCGGATCGGTCGGCCGATCCTTGAGCAGGGTCTCCAGAATCCGGAACGCACGGCTCCGTTCCTCGCTTTCCGGCGCTTGGGAAAGCGCCAGCAGCGCCCGGACGGTTTCGAACCGGTCCGCCGCTTTTGCCGACTTTTCATATTTTTCGACGACCTGACGGTACAACCGGTTTGCCTCCCCGGTCTTGCCGCTTTTTTTCAGAACTTCGGCCAGACGGTTCACGGGATAGGCGTCGGACCGGTATTTCATCATGCTGCGGTAGGCTTCCCCGGCAACTTCGTAACTGCCGGTCCGCATCGCGCATTCGCCGATCACGGCGCAGGCTTCGCAGATCCTGGACGCGGGAATGTTCCGCTGGCCGGCGATCATCTGGTAATAGGGCAGCAGAGCGTTCAGCAGTTCCGTGTTCTTCCGGGAGGGGGGCTGTTCCGAAATGCGCTTGAATATCTGCGAGATTGCCGAATCGGCGGCCTGTGCGTTCCGTTCCGCCAGTTTCAGGGCGGCCCGGGTCTGAACGAAGCCGACGATCAGGGAGATCACCAATGCCGCCGCACATCCGGCGGAAGCGAAGGACAATGCGGCCACGGCGGGTTTCCTGCAGCACCAGAGGACCAGCCGACGTGTCAGAGTGTATCTGCATGCTCTGACGGGTTCGCGGTTCAGAAAACGCTGCAGATCGGAAGCCGCTTCCTCCATGCCGGAATACCGGTCGGCGGGGTCGAAACTGATGCACTTGTTGATGATGGCGGCGAACTCGGGTTCGGCACAGGCAAGCGGCTCGATCAGTCCTGAGCAGATCCGTCTGGTCATGTCCTTTTGAGACTTGCTTTGCAGAAGCGGTTTCCCCGTTGCCATTTCATACAGCGTCACGCCGAAGGCATACTGATCGGTGGCGAAAGTATTGATCCCTTCGGACAACCGTTCCGGAGCCATGTAACGCAAGGTGCCGCTCCGGCTGCCGGGTGATTCGACGAAAGGTTCTTTTCCCGGCAGGATGAAGGCGATCCCGAAGTCGCCGAGGTGGATATTTCCTTCGTTGTCCAGCAGTATGTTGGCCGGTTTGATGTCTCTATGGAGGATCCCGCAGCGGTGCGCGTAGGCCAGCGCCTGTGCCGCCTGCAGGCCGATCCGCGCCAGTTCGCGGAGATCGTCGAAACGGCAGCGGTCCAACCCCTTGCCGTCGATCAGCTCCATCGCGTAGTAACAGCGTTCGGCACTGCACCCGGCGCCGTAGATCTTGATGATGCCCGGGTGGTGGAGCATCGCAATGACTTTCGCCTCGTTCTCGAACTGCGCCCGCTGATCGTCATTGGTCAGCAGAGAGGAATTCAGCAGTTTGACCGCCACGGGACGGTTCAGGGAGACCTGAACGGCTTCGAACACCACGCCCATGCCGCCGGAACCGATCTTGCGCACCAGACGGTAATCCGAGTCCGGCAGATTGGTTCGCTCCGGCTGCTGCGGAGAGATTTTTTCCGTCCGGTCGTGGCCGATTTTCTCCATGTCCAGCATCAGGGGCAGGAGTTCCCGCAGTTCGTCGGCGTACTCCGGATGTTCCGCGAGAAAATCCTCCGTCTTCAGATCTTCCCCGGCCTGCCGGCGCTCCAGAAATTCCGCCGCGAGCTCTTCCGCGGAATGCCCGTCATTCATGGCCGGAACTCCGTGTATTCGGTCAGTTTCTGCCGGAGTTTCTGCAAGGCACGGACATAGCGGATGCTGGCGGCTTTCGGCTCGATCTTGAGCAATGAAGCGCATTCCGCGTTGCCGAGACCGTCGAAATGGCGCATTTCCAGGATGTGCCGGTCGTTTTCCGGCAGGTCGTCGAGGGCCTTTTTCAGAAGCTCGTAGCGGTCGATCCGGGCGACATTGGTCAAGGGCCCCGTCACGGTGTCGGCAAACTGATTCCAGCCGGGCCGGACACAGGCGGTGGTGTCGTCGTCGGCGACTTCGACATCCTTATAGGCATCGCGCTTGCGCGCCTGCAGGTGTTTGCGCTCCAGCGAGGTGATCGTCTGAAAGAGGATTGTCCGCAGTTTGAAGTAGACCGGAACGTCCGGACGGTTCTCAAAAAAATCGATTTTGGAGCAGGCGGAACTCACTGTGTCCTGAACCACATCTTCCGGCGTGACTCGCCGGGACAGAACCGGATTGAGATTTCGTCTGGCCAAAGACAACAGCTGCTCCCTGTATTCAAGGAATTTATCCGCCCAGTCATTTAACTTCCCCGCCGTTGAATTCTCCATCTTCGGAACTCCCCTTTGTTAATCGCACACAATACTTTGGTAATGTACCTCCTCAGCATTGAAAATTCAATGAAAAAACGAGCCCCGGATGAAAATTTATTCGGAACTCGTCCATTGAAAATTTGCGAATTGACTTATTTCTTCTTGCCGTTCTTCAAGCCGTTTTTGAGTCCTTTCTTGAGACCGTCCTTGAGTCCATTTGCAAGACCGTTTTTCATCCCCTTTGCCAAGCCGTTCTTGCGTCCCTGCGCCAGTCCGTTCTTTGCTCCCCGGGCAAGACCGTTTTTCATCCCGTTGGTCAAGCCGTTTTTCGCACCGTCCTTCAAAATGGCCGTTCCGGTCGCGGTCCCGGTTTCCGCCGCATTCAAAGCCGCGGTCCCGAACCCGGCTGCGAGAATGGCTGTCGCTGCGAGTGTCATAAGTTTCTTCTTCTTATTCCCTGTAGATTCAGGAAAATATCCGCGTTCTTACCGGAAGAACCCGAAACGAAGGTGGTCTGTCATGAAAAAACTTATGCTGCTGTCGGCGCTGAGTCTGAGCGCCGCCGTATTTGCCGGAAGCGATCCCAACCGGGATTTCGTCCGGATCCCCGCCGATCCCGAGTTTGCCTTTGCAAGAGATCTCGGGAGCCGCGGCCCGCGGGGCGAAGCCGGAGAGAGATCGCCGATCACCGCGGCCTACCGCATGGCGAAATATCCGGTCACCAATGCGGAGTATGCCGAGTTCTGCAAAGCCGCCGGGCATCGTCCGCCGCGCTACTGGCGGAATGGGACTTTTCCCGCCGGGAAGGGAAAACACCCCGTGCTCGAGGTCTCCGTGGACGACGTGCACGCGTACTGCCGTTATCTCGAAAGCAAACATCCCGGCTGGCGCTTCCGTCTGCCGACCGAAGCCGAATGGGAGAATGCCGCTTCCGGACCGAAACACTCCGCCTTTCCGTGGGGTAAATCCGATGGCGTCCGCATGAAGGACGGGGTGATCTCCGCACCGTTCAATTTCAATGCCGTGGTCGCCTCCCTTTACTTGAAGAAGTCGCCGGATATGAAAGTGACCTTCTTCCACCGGCGCTCCAGCCGTCAGGGCGAGTCCGTGGCGCTACGGGATCTTATTTCCGTGAACGAGCGCGGACAGGTGCGCGGCTGGATCGACCACAATGATTACACGGGGTTCGTTTACACGGATTTGTTCCGCAACCTCTCCGCCGGAGGCGGGTTCACGACCCCCGTGGATCGGTATCCCGCGGGAAAGAGCCCCTACGGCTGCTTCGACATGGCGGGGAACTCGTGGGACTGGACCAGCTCCGAGATCACGGCGGTCAACGGAGCCGAACGCGGCAAAACCGTCAACGCCATCCGCGGAGGATCCTGGTATGCCAACAAGAACTCCTGCCGCACCGACTACCGCGGCGAGGGCCGCCGTGCGCAGGGAAGATACAATACGGTCGGTTTCCGTCTGGTTGCCGAACACAAATGAAAAAAAGAGGTGTGATATGAGAAGCGTTTTTGTGAAAACAGGTCTGATCGTCCTGCTGTTCTGCTCAGCTGCGCTGACGGCTGCTCCCAAGGGGGGACGCCGCGGTTCGCGCAAGGATTCCGACTTCGACAAGACGCCGTCCCGGCGTGAAACGTCGGGCAGCCGCGCCGTGCTCACCTGCCCCCAGTGCAATAAAAGATTTTTCATCAGCCTCGCCTCCGAGCAGGGCGGCCGCGGCGATGACCGCGGGGGCGGGCATGGCCCCGAGCGGGGTCCCGGCAGAACATCCGGCCGCGACGGACAAACTCCTTCGCGTCCGATGGACCGCGACGGCGAGCGCGGCGGCGGTTTCGGGAGAAGCCGCACGGAGCTCACGTGTCCGAATTGCCATAAGAATTTGGTCATCAGAGCGATCCCTGACCGCGGCGATCGTGGCGACGGCCGCGGCGGCCCCCGCGGATCTGCACGGCGAAATTGATCCGCCGGACCCGTGGCTCGAACGCGGCTGAAATCCGACGATAAGATCATCAGGACGGGTAAGACCTGCGGGACGTCGAAGTCTCGTTTGTCTTGCCCGTCCTGCTTGTTTTTTCCCTGCCGGAACGGAAATTTCGAAAAAAATCCGCATTCGGCATTTTTTCGTGTAGATTCGGAAAAAAATCCGCGTTCTTACCGGCAGAACCCGAAACGAAGAAGACGGTGCGATCTGCGCCGTCGCAGACAACAAAAACAAACTTGGGAGGTCAAAGATGTATATCGATGCAGGTACGGGCAGCATGCTCATTCAGGTGGCGGCGGCGGGTATTTTCACGACGCTGGTCTTTTGCCGGCAGATCGCCGCATGGTGCAGAAATCAGTTCAAGAAGTACGGGAAAGAGTGATGGATCCCGTGGCGGTCCAGCGTGAGCCGGCCTCCTTCCGGGATCCGACGGGATACGTGTTCCGAAGGGACGGCAGACTTCTTCGGGCGATAACTCCGAAGGGCAGGGCGGATTTCGAGCACTTTCTCGCTTCCGGACTGGCCGCGAAACTGATGGACCGGGGCCTGATCGTGCCGTTCCGGGAGACGGGCAACGAGTCCGAGATCGAACTGCGGGAACTGGAATTCATCACTTATCCCTACGAGTGGAGTTTCGGTCAGCTGCGGGATGCCGCGCTGCTGACGCTGGAACTGGCGGCCGAGGCGCTGGAACACGACATGATCCTCCAGGACGCCACGGCCTTCAACGTGGCGTTTCTGGACGGGAAGCCGGTCTTTCTGGATCACGGATCGTTCTGCATCCACCGCCCCGGACAGCCGTGGGGCGCGTACAGACAGTTCGTCATGCACTTTCTGGCGCCGCTTCTGCTGATGAAGCACGTCGATCTGCGCTGTCTCGATTTCTTCCGCGCCCACGTGGAGGGCTTTCCGCTGGACTTCGCCTCGCGCCTTCTGCCCGCGAAGACGTGGTTCATGATCGATCCCCTGATCCACGTGCATCTCCACGCGCTGATGGAAAGGAGATACTCTTCCGCCAAGACGGAGACGCGGACTTTTTCCGCCGCGAAAAAGAATGTCCGCACGCTTCTCAGGGAACTGGCTGATCACGTTTCTTCCCTGACCCCGCCCGGACAGAAGACCGACTGGGGCGGTTATTATTCCGACAACAACTATTCCGGGGAAAACCTGAAGTTCAAGAAGGCGCGGATCGAAAAGGTCTGCCGCGAACTTGCGCCCCGCACGACCGTCGATCTGGGAGCCAACACCGGTCTCTTTTCCGAGATCGCGGCAAGGTATTCCGGACAGGTCGTCGCCGCCGACATCGATCCCGCGGCGGTCGAGGCGCTCTATCTTCTTGCCAGGACGAAATGCCCCAATGTTCTGCCCGTGCTCCTCGATCTCAACAATCCCTCTCCGGCGGTCGGCGTGTTCAACCGGGAGCGCCGGGATTTCTTTTCGCGCTGCCGGGGGGAACTGGTGCTGGGACTGGCTCTCGCCCACCACTTGCGCATTTCTGGCAACTGGCCCCTGACGCATATCGTGGATCTCTTTGCCGACATGACCACCCGCGCATCCGTGGTGGAATTCGTCCCCAAACAGGATTCTCAGGTGCGGCGGCTTCTGCGCTCCCGCGAGGATATCTTCGACGACTGGCAGCTGGGGAACGTCGTCGGCGCGTTCAAAAGAAGATTCCGCGTCTGCAAGACGATCCCGATCCCCGATTCCGAACGGATCCTTCTGGAGCTGTACCTGTAGAGGAGAATACCCATGAAACGCTTTTTCGATCCGGCGGCGGGCACGGCGCTCGTCTCTTCGGCGGCCATCGGCCTCGTGATGCTGTTTCCGGGCGTCGAAGTCTATCTGAAAAACCGCGATTATTTTTCGCTTTCCCCTTCGGCAGCGCTCGTCTGGTGCGTATTTTCTTTTCTGATCTTCTTTGCCGCCTGTTCCGCCGTGCTGTTCGTGCTGCGGAACACGCGGGCATTCGATTCCGTTCACGCCTGCTGCTGGGGCGTGACCGTCTCGTTTCTGCTGCAGTATCTGTGCTGGAGCGACTTTTTCCCGGCGGGCATCGAGGGAATGCTTCCCCGGCTGGAACTGCTGGGGTTCGCCGGACTTCACCTTGCCCTTCTGCTGGCGCCGCCGGCCGGCGCCGTCCTCTTGCGCCGCGGGATCCGCCGGAATGCGAAAAAAATCGCGGCCGCGGTCGTCCTGACGCAGATCGTTTCCGTCGTCGGCGTCTTCTGCGAAAGCCGGTCCCAGAAGTATGACTTTACGGAGTATTCCCTGTCGGAAAAGACGAAATTCGAATTCGGAAAAAAGGAAAACGTCATCTTTCTCGTGATCGACGCCATGGGGGAACGCCTCTGCAAGGAGGCTTTTGCGGAATATCCCGAACTGAGGAAGAGTTTTGCCGATTTCGTCTGTTTCGACCGCATCGTCAGCCCGATCCCGCGGACGATGTACGCCGTGCCCGCCATGCTGACCGGCATCGAATTTCCCGAAAAGTACGACGGTTCCGACAAGGGACACGCCGAATATGTCCAGCGCGCCTGCCGGTCGGAGACCTCTCTGTTTACGGCTCTGAAAAAAGACGGTTTCCGGCGCGAGGCTTACCCGCTGATCCTCCAGACCATCAGCTACGGTCCGGACGTCATCGACAATTCGGTCCCCGTCACAAGAGCTGTCGAAAAGCAGTCCGCCGTCCAGATCGTCGATTCCGTGCTCGAGCGGCAGATACCGTTCTTCGCAAGACCGCTGGTCGAGAAATACTATTACATCGCCACGGATCATTTCGTCACGCCCCGGGATCCTGAGCTGGATTCCGACGGCGAGCCCTTCGACACCTCCTTCATGCACCGCCTCGAAAAGGAGTTCCGCGTCGGTCCCCGTGAAAAGGTCTTCAAGTATTTCCATCTTTTCGGCGTCCACTCCCCCATCCGCACCAATGAGCGTCTCGAACTCGATCCCGATACGACACGGCTCCGCCAGCTGCGGGGGGCTCTGTCGATCGTCGAAAAACTGATCGGAAAACTCAAGACGGCGGGATTGTACGACAGTTCCGTGATCGTGGTCACGGGCGATCACACCGAACTCTACAGGCCCGAAACCATCACCTTCATCAAACGCAGAAACGCCCGGGGCGGCCGGCTCGTCTTCAACTCCGTTCCCTGTTCGGTCAGGGACCTCGCGGGGACCGTCATAAGAGAGATCCTTCCTGCGGAAAAGATCGGATCGCTCTTCGACGCGCCGCCGGTCCCGGGAAACGGTTCCTGCCGCGAAAAGGGTCCCGGCGAAAATTTGCGGTTCGGCGACTGGAAAAAGAGCTCCCCCGCAAACACAGACGAGTTCACGCTGTACGCGAACTCCTTTTCTTTCAAAGAGGGCAGACTTGTCGTCGAACCCGAATCCGAATCGTCCGTCGGGGGAGCGCGGCTCTCTCTGCTGGTGCTTGACATGAAAACGGGTGAATGCCGCGAAAGCGTGCTCGAACGGCCGTTCAGAGGACAGGTCTTCTGGGAGACTCCCGTACTCGATTTTCCCGACGGC
>JAFTDL010000004.1 GCA_017454215.1 Lentisphaeria bacterium
GGTCCTGCCCCCCGCGTGGTATGAAAAATGCGGCGTCATGCCCGGCGCGAACGCCACCGTTCCCGGCGTGGATCACCGCATCGACGAAATGCTCAGATACAACGATCTCGGCGCCGCTGCCGATATCGAAAGCGGTTATCTCAACTACGGCGACTGGTTCGGCGAACGCCGCCGCAACTGGGGCAACAACGAATACGATACGCCGTACAGTTATTTCTCGCAGTTCGTCCGCACGGGCAACCGTAAACTTTTCCGTCTCGGGCTTGCCGGAGCGCGGCATCAGGCCGACACCGACATCGCCCATGCTTCCGTCAATCCCCGTGTCCTCGGCGGCATGTCCTACCACGGCATCGGTCACACGGGCAGCGCCGACTACACCATCGGTTACTGGAGTCCGACCGATGCCGGTTTCACCGGCGTGCCCAACAACGGCCACACCTGGGTGCGGGGCATGCTCCACGCCTGGCTGCTGGCCGGCGACGCCCGGTGCATGGATTCCGCTCTGCTCTGCGGCGAACAGCTCTACCGCCAGTCATGGATGCAGACCCGAATGGCCGGCGCTCCCCGGGTCACGGGATGGATGCTGGTCGCTCTGGCCGCCCTGTACGAAGCGAAACCGGATCCGGCCTACATGACCGGAGCGGCGAATCTCTTCGAACTGCAGTTGAAGGAACAGGATTTCGAACACGGCGGCGTCTGGGCGCGGCGCAAAAACCGTCTCGGCGATGACAAGAAGGGCCAGACCACCTTCATGCTCGGCGTCATCGGCATCAGCATGATGCAGTATCACCGCATTTCCGGCGATCCCCGCGCCGTCAAGTCTCTGAAATACATCTGCGACTGGCTGGTCGGAAATTTCCATCCCGGCGAAGTGGGGTATTACTACGATGCGGAGTGGAACCACAAGGCCCGTACCTTCGTCGTCTGTTTCGTCGGCGCCTACACGGGGTCCGTGCTCATGTACACGGCCAACCTCACCGGCGAAAAGAAGTACGTCAAGGTCGCCGATCAGCTGCTTAAAATGCACCTCTCGCGGGGATTCGGGGTGAAAAAGGACATGTCCATGGCCATGCTCCATCTCAACGAGTGGCTGGGCGAACGCAGGATATGGACTCAAACTCATCCCGGGGATGTCTTCACGTACGAGACCGATGCATGGTACCGCGAGTACATGACCCGGCAGACGCCCGCGTTTCAGGCCCGCAGCCGGCAGCCGATCGTCTTCCGGCTCACGCTGAAAAAGCCTTCCGGCAATGTGCTTCTCAAGCGGACTCAGCTCAACGTGCGCGAAGCGGAGATCAAGCTGACCTCTTCCGACGGAAAAGTCATTTTCGAGACGAAGACGGGGCGCGACGCCAAACTCGATTCGTGGAGCATTCCCTTCACCGGAAAGCCCGGCGACGTTCTGACGCTGACGATCTCCGACAACGACAGCGCCTACTGGGATATTCCTCCCTGCGATGCCTGTTTTGCCGAAGCCCGCCTCACGCCGATGTACATCCTCCGGAGACCCAACATCCGGCGTTATTACTTCAAGGTCCCGGCGGGAACGAAGAACTTCACGGTCAGGCTCTTTCCGCGCAACTGCGGTTTCGTCAACGGACTTGTGCGCCGTCCCGACGGCTCCCGCGCCGGATTCGCCGAGGGGTGCAACTGGACCGTCGACGGAAAACTGCCTTCCGACGCCGATGCCGGAAAATGGTGGGTGGACATTCCCGTCGAAACGAAGCCCGAAGAGGTGAAAGCCGACTCCGTCTGGAGCATCGACTACGCCGCCTGTATCGACGGCGGACTTGCTCTCGTCGGCGTGCCGCCCTACATTTCCATCGTGCCGCGGTGAGCGGAGACGGCAGCCGCGGGCGCTTTTTCGGGAACGGAGGGAAATATGAGAATACGGGTGATAACCGGTCCCACAGCTTCCGGAAAGAGCGCTCTGGCGCTGCGGGAGGCCGAACGTCTCGGCGGCGAGATCGTTTCCGCCGACTCCATGCAGCTGTACCGGGGCATCGAGATCGGGACCGCGCAGCCTTCTCCCGAAGAACGGCGGCGTGTTCCGCATCATCTGGTCGGCATCTATGATTTTTCCGTCCGCGCGGAGGTCTTCACGTTCTGCGATCTGGCCGGCCGGGCGATCCGCGGGATACAGGGCAGGGGCCATGTTCCCATCGTCGTCGGCGGGACCGGATTCTATCTGAAAGCCCTGTTCGGCGGTCTGGACGATCTGCCCGCCGATCCGGTCCTGCGCAGAGAACTGGATGACGCATACGATTCCGAAGCGGGGGAAGCCGAACTTCACCGGCGCATGGCCGAACTCGATCCTGCGGCTCTCGGCCGCTGGAAAAACTGCCGCAGACGGCTCATCCGCGCCCTCGAAGTGCGGCTTCTTGCCGGGAGATCCATACTTGATCTGCAGTCTGGACAACCCCGGAAGTGCCGTTACTCCGGCGTGGAGTCCACGTTCATCATGCCGGAACCGGAGGAGCTCAGAATGAGAATTTCCCGCCGCTGCGACGCCATGTTCGAAGCCGGATGGCTGGACGAGGCCCGCCGGGCCATCGCCGCGGGACTGCTGACATCGCCCACGGCCCGGCAGGCGCTGGGCTATGCGCTCATCGCCCGGTATTTTGCCGGGGAATTCGATTTTGCCCGGCTGAAGGAGCTGATAAAAACCGCCACGTGGCAGTTCGCCCGCCGCCAGAGAACCTTTTTGAGACGCCAGCTGGATTTTCTCCCGCGGGCATGATTTTTCATTGCTTTTTCGGAGAAGACCGTTTACATTATCTGCGGAACGGAAGGAAAAAGGGACATGAACATATCCGGATTGCGGCAGGGCGCAGTCAGACTGTGCTATTGGGGATACGCCGAAGGCAGGGAGCGCATTCCGCCCCACGAGCACGATTTCTGGCAGGCCGAGTTTTCTCTCTCCGGGCGCTGTCTCGTGCGCACGGATACGGGGGAGTTCGCGCTGCAGGATCATGCTCTCATCATTCTCGCTCCCGGCGTGAGGCACTCGCTGGTCTATCCGGAGCCCTGTCTGTGCCACACGTGCAAATTTCACGCCGATCTGCCCGATCTGCCCCGGGTGATCTACCGTCCGGGAAGTCCGTTCACGCGCGGCGTGATCCAGGCGGCGAAAGTGATCCTCGAAACCACTTTTCCCGCCCGCTTTTTCGGTGTGCCCGAGGGGGCCATCGTTCTGCCCCAGGACCGTTATCAGATACTGATGGAGCATTTCCTCGCGGGCGTTCTGGCCTCGTTCCGTCAGGAACGCTGCGAGCAGTCCGGACTTCTGGAACGCTTCTATCAGGCGCAGGAACAGCGGGGCGGCCCCTTCTTTACCGTGGACAAGGAGGGAACAATTGTCGGGGAGAGTTACGGCGGCAAAAAATATGCTGTCTGCGGTATCACGGTAGGCATGCCGATTAGCGAGGCGGCGGAAATTGCAAAGAGCCACGGCTTTAATTTTTCCAATGCAGAGATCGCTCACGGAACCGCCAAATACGTTGCGATATATGATAACGGGGAAGCGCAGCTTTGCATCACCTCTGATGCGGACGGCGTCTTCGGAAAGACCGAAGAGAGCGATGTGACGGGAAATGTGGACAATATCCTGATAACAAAGAAATAATATGATAAATATTGCAGCTATACTGATCTTTATATGCAGTGTTTTCGGGATCGTTTACGCAAACACCCGGATAGAGAGCAAAAAAACAAGGATAATATGCACGATAGCATGCATCCTGCCCGCGATCGCCTCAGCTCTGTTCATATTGATCACCATATATTTCGCCTGGGCCGTAAGTGTGAACTAAGGGGGAAAAAGTCAAAAAAAACTGCCACACCCCGTTTTTGTGTCGTATTATATTATAGGATATTGAATTTTATCGAAAAATCAATATCCGTATTCGA
>JAFTDL010000042.1 GCA_017454215.1 Lentisphaeria bacterium
AGTAAAAAGAAAGACGGCAGTCAAGCCGTCTTTCTTTTTGTGCTGCGGCGTCTCCTGCCCCGGATCTTTTCGGGGTACAGGAAAGAGAACGTTCTGCCCGCGGACGAGGAGGAATTTGCGGGCGAACCGGCTTCCGTCACGGAACATATCGCTCCCGGCCGGCCCGGAAAAATCCTCTTTCACGGTTCGGTCTGGACAGCGGAGTCCCGAGATGAGTGTTCCCCGGGTGAAACGGTGCGCATCGTGCGCCGCAGCAACCTGACTTATATCGTTGAAAAACAAAACTGAAGGAGTCTTTTTATGCCGATCGTCATTGCCGTCGTCGCGATCCTGATCATCACGATCGTGTTCAAATCCATCGTCATCGTGCCGCAGAAGCAGGCCTGCATCGTGGAGCGTCTCGGAAAATACTTCACGACCCTCGAGGCGGGGTTCCATCTGCTCGTGCCTTTCATCGACACGATCCGCTACCGCCAGAACCTCAAGGAAATAGCGCTGGACGTGCCGCCCCAGCAGTGCATCACCCGCGACAACATCATGGTGGAGATCGACGGGATCCTCTATCTGCAGGTGACCGACCCGGTCAAGGCCAGTTACGGTATCGAAAACTATATTTTCGCCTGCTCCCAACTGGCCCAGACGACGCTGCGTTCCGAGGTGGGAAAACTGGAGCTCGACCGGACGTTCGAGGAACGCAGTTCCATCAACACGGCCATCTGCAAAGAGGTGGATCAGGCTTCCGATCCGTGGGGCGTGAAGATCACCCGCTACGAGATCAAGACCATCACGCCCCCGGCCTCGGTCCTCGACGCCATGGAGAAACAGATGCGCGCCGAACGTGAAAAACGCGCCGCCATCGCCGAGTCCGAGGGAGAACGCGAATCGAAGATCAACCGCGCCGAAGGCGACCGGCAGGAAGCCATCAGCCGTTCCGAGGGAGAAAAACAGCGGCGCATCAACGAGGCCATGGGGCAGGCCGAAGAGATCCGTCTGGTCGCGGAGGCCACAGCCAACGGCATCGCCGCCATAGCCAGGGTCATCTCGGACTCCCCCGGCGGACGCGAGGCCATGAATCTGCGTCTGGCCGAACAGTACATCGGTGAATTCGGAAATCTGGCGAAAGCGGGCAACACGTTCGTCGTGCCCGCCGATCTGGCGGACGTGGCCGGCTTCATCAAGCTGGCCTCCGCCGCGGTCAGAAACGAACCGGCGGAGCAGGGAAAAAAATAAAAACGGCGTTTTTTTTCGCAGGAGACGTGCAAAAGCGCAAGAACAGGTGTATATTGCCTCCTGTCAGAACGACGGAGCAGTAAACGGGAGATATTTATGGCAATCACGCTGAGTCTGATCGTACCGTGCTACAACGAGGAGAGCACCCTTGCCGAAATCGTTGAGCATATCCTGTCGATAGCCGACGAATCGCTGGCGGTCGAACTGGTGATCGTCGATGACTGTTCGACCGACGGCAGCAGACGCGTCGCGCAGGAGCTGAAACAGCGCCATCCGGAAATCAAGCTGGCCTTTCACGAGGTGAATCAGGGCAAGGGCGCCGCGCTGCGGACGGGCTTTCTTGAAGCGACAGGCGACTACATCGGCGTTCAGGATGCCGACATGGAGTACGATCCGCGGGATTACAAACTTCTGCTCGAGCCCCTTCTGGCCGGAAAAGCCGATGTGGTATACGGTTCCCGTTACCTGCGTCCCGACACCCGGCGGGTGCTCTACTTCTGGCACACATGGATGAACAGGACCCTGACCCGCTGCTCCAATATGTTCACCAACTTGGACATCACCGACATGGAGACCTGCTACAAACTTTTCCGGCGCGATGTCATCAGAAAGATCGCCCCGAAACTGCAGGAAAACCGCTTCGGCTTCGAACCGGAGATCACCGCGTACGTGGCTGAAGAAAAGTGCCGCGTCTACGAGTGCGCCATCCATTACAACCCGCGCTCCTACGACGAGGGCAAGAAGATCGGCTGGAAGGACGGTCTGCGGGCGCTCTACTGCATCATGCACTACGGCGCCTGCAGCGCACCCCTGCCCATGCAGCTTCTGCTGTACCTTTTCGTCGGCGGCGCCGCGGCCATCGCCAATCTGCTCTGTTTCTGGATCATGTACGGCTGCGGTCTGCCCCTCGAGTGGTCGATCGGCGGCTCCTACGTATTTGCCGCCGTCGTGAATTATCTGCTCTGCGTTCAGCTGGTTTTCCGGCACAGGGCCAGATGGAATACGGCGGGAGAGATCGCCGCCTACATTCTCACGCTGGCGATCATGGGCGGACTCGACTTCTTCATCACCCGGGGACTCATCGCTCTGGGAGGAACGGCGGTTGTGTTCAACAAGGCGGTCGCCAGCAAGGCAGTGGCGTCCGTATTCGGCTTTTTCGGCAACTTTTTTCTGCGGCGTTGGCTGGTATTCCCCATGCCGCAGAAGAAATAATCAGGGAGATGATCGGCCATGCGAAGAATACTGGTCACAGGAGGAGGCGGCTTTCTGGGCTCGTACCTCTGCGAAAAACTGCTGGAGCGCGGAGACGAAGTCATCTGCGTCGACAATTTCTACACCGGCAGCAAGCGCAATATCATGCACCTTCTGAAAAATCCGGCTTTCGAACTCATGCGGCACGACGTGACCTTTCCCCTCTATCTCGAAGTGGATGAGATCTACAATCTGGCCTGCCCGGCGTCGCCAGTGCACTATCAGCGCGACCCGGTACAGACGGTCACGACCTGTGTTCACGGCGCCATCAATATGCTGGGACTGGCCAAGCGCATCAAGGCGAAAATACTTCAGGCCTCCACCAGCGAAGTGTACGGGGATCCGGCCGTCCATCCGCAGGAAGAAAGTTACTGGGGCAACGTCAACCCCATCGGCATCAGGTCCTGTTACGACGAGGGCAAGCGGTGTGCCGAAACGCTTTTCAGCTGCTATGCCATGCAGTGCAAT
>JAFTDL010000043.1 GCA_017454215.1 Lentisphaeria bacterium
ATCGTTCCGACGACCGCCGACTGATCGCCGGAAGAGTCTCTCTTTTCATTTTCGATGTCCCGGGAAGCGTGTATGCGGTTTTCCGGGATTTTTTTGTGTGGTGAAAAAATGTTTGTCGATCAGGCACGGATCTTCGTTCGCGGCGGCGACGGCGGCAACGGCTGCTGCAGTTTCCGCCGTGAGAAATACATGCCCAAAGGCGGCCCCGACGGCGGCGACGGCGGCAACGGCGGCAGCGTCTGGATCGAGGCCAGCAGCGACGAACAGAGCCTCGCTCCCTACATGTACCAGACCAGTTTCCGCGCGGCCAACGGCATCGGCGGCAAAGGCTCCGACTGCCACGGCAGAAACGCCGACGATATCGTGCTCAAAGTGCCCGCGGGGACCCTCATCTTCGATCAGGAGACCGGAGAGCTGATCGCCGATCTCCCGGAAACCGGCAGACGGGTGCTGGTGGTGTCCGGCGGCCGCGGCGGTCGCGGCAACGCCCGTTTTTTGAGCAACTTCAACCGCGCCCCCCGGCAATGTGAAGAAGGCCGCCCCGGAGAGGAAAAGCGGCTCAAACTCGAACTGAAGACCATTTCGGACGTGGGGCTGGTGGGATTTCCCAACGCGGGCAAATCCACCCTGCTGGGAGCCGTTTCGGCGGCGAAACCCAAGGTGGCCAGTTACCCCTTCACCACCCTCAATCCCGTGGTGGGCGTCGTGGAGTACCCCGATTACAGCCGCATTCTTATCGCCGACATCCCCGGACTCATCGAGGGCGCCCACGACAACGTGGGGCTGGGACACGCTTTCCTCAAACACATCGAACGGACCGACGTCCTCGCCTTCGTCCTCGACATGGCCGGGACCGACGGACGCTCCCCGCTGGACGATCTGGACTGCCTCAAAAACGAACTCGAACTCTATATGGACGGCCTCTCCAGGCGTCCGGCGGTCATCGTCGCCAACAAGATGGATATGCCCGCCGCCGAAGAAAATCTCGCCCTTCTGCGCGAAAAACTGGCCTCGGACCCCACGGAGATCATTCCCGTCACCGCCGCCACGGGCGAACTGGGCGATCTCAAGGAGATCCTCAAGACAAAACTCGACAGGATCCGGGCGGTCAAGTCCTCGAAGAACGCCTGAAGTCCGTCGTCTTTTCCATTTTTCCGCTTGACAAGCGCGGCTCCGCCGGGTAAATTAAGGCGGATTCGGATTCACACGGGAGTTTTTCCCGCAAAAAAAGGAGACAGGATCATGTTGAAACCGAGGATCGGTATTCGTCCGACCATCGACGGCCGCCGCCGCGGCATCAGGGAATCGCTCGAAGTCCAAACCATGAATATGGCCAAGGCGGCCGCGGAGCTCATCTCCGCCAATCTGCGCTACCGCGACGGCAGTCCCGTCGAATGCGTCATCGCCGACACCACCATCGGCGGCGTGTACGAAGCCTCGCTCTGCGCGGAAAAGTTTTCGGCAGCCAACGTCACCGCCACGCTGACCGTCACCCCCTGCTGGTGCTACGGGTCGGAAACAAT
>JAFTDL010000044.1 GCA_017454215.1 Lentisphaeria bacterium
CTATCCCGGCAACGGCGGCCCGTCCAAACTTCACTGACCCGGACGCCGTTTCCCGCACACCAACGTAAAGGAGAATTCCATCATGCCTGATTATCCGTTCAATACCGTCATCGTCGGACTGCTCGAAGTCAACTGCAACCTGGTCCAGCTGCCCGGCTCCCGCACGCTGTACATCATCGACCCGGGCGGCGACTGGAAGCTGATCGAGTCCGAGTCGAGGAAGTTCGACTACGACGAGGCCGTCATCCTCTTCACGCACGCCCACGTCGACCACATCTCCGGCGCAGGCGAGATCGCCGACGCCCTCAACATCCGGCGCGTTTACCTCAACCCCGACGACAAGTTCATCTACTACAGCCCGAGCAATACCGTCGGGGGCTACATCCCCGCCGCGGAAGACCTGCCGGACACCATCTGGCCGCCGAACGATCCGCGCATGCAGGTGATCCTCTGCCCAGGCCACTCGCCCGGCGGCGTGTCCTACTATTTCCCCGAAATCGCCACTGTCTTCTCCGGCGACACGCTTTTCTACGAATCCATCGGCAGGACCGATCTGCCCGGCGGCGACCAGGACGCGCTTGAGTCCACAGTCCGGACCAGGCTCTTCACGCTCCCCGACGACACACGCGTCGTCCCGGGGCACGGCCCGTTCACCAGCATCGGGTTCGAGAGGAAAAACAATCCCTACGTCGTCTGAAGCGCGGAGACGGAGTCTCCACTGACGTAGAGCCCGGCTGCGCTTTCCTATTCCGCTCCCGCGTCGCCGTAGAGCTTCCGCCATGCCGCCGCCCGCAGGACCTTGTTGTCGCGAACGGATTCGGCGAAGAAGAACAGGTCGTTGGCGTGGAACACACCCTCGCCCATCTGCCCGCTCGCGTCGTACTGGCTGTCCCCCGGCAGATCCACGATCAGCGCGCCGCGTTCGGGATCGGCATGGACGCCGCCCAGCAGCGATGGCTTGAACGTGCCCGCAGGCTCCTTTTCGGACACGTAATAATACGCCTTGCCGAGCACGTCCGCCGCCTCGACGGGAGCGTCGTCCGTGGTCCAGCTCACCGGATTGATCACGTACCCGCCGGGCACGGTGAGAAGGTTGTCCCCGGCCTCGGCCGAAATGGTGTTCCAGCTCAGGATCACGCCGACATCGTCCGCGCCCCGGCCCCGGCGGATGCCGCGCCCGGCGAAATCGCTGTCGATCCCGTCCGCGGTCTTCTTCGGCAGACCGGCCAGATAGGCGGCCGCGAAACCGGATTCGGGCGTGATCTCCGGCGTGTTGCGGAGGAGTTCGTACAGGTCGGACGCGCCCTGGCTGTGCCCGATCAGGATGTACGGCGTCCCGGGCTTGTGCAGACGTTCCAGGAAATACAGGAACGCCGTCTTCGTGTCCTCGATGCCGTACCGGAAGAGTGTGCCGCCGAGGTCAGCCGTAAAGTCGGTTTCCAGTGCGGTCGAATAATCCGCCTGGCGCACGAACGGCGCGAAGAGCGTCAGCGGATGCACCGGGTCGGTCAGCAGACCGAACGTCAGGTCGGTGTATTTCTTGGATTTCGTGCGGATGCTTTCGAACCGGCAGTCCATTACGGGGCGCCGTTTGTTCAGGAAGAGCGTCGGGTAAATGTAGAACACCTCGAACTCGGGCAGGACGGACTCCGTCGCGCCGATCTTCACCCAGTTTGCCGAATTGGCATAATCCGGCGCGGGCGGGATGACCAGCGGAGCGGCAATCTCGACTTGCGGATTCGCCCCGCCCGAAGCGCCCGGATCCGGCGTTTCTCCGTCCGCCCCCGTTCCGCCCGTGCGAAAGCTCGAGCAGGCGCACGGCAGAAGCAGGACGAAACTGACGAAGAAGGCGAAAGCGGCCCGCGCGTGGCGGACCATTCTGAAAACGGCGTTCATGTCGGGCATGCTCCTCGTTCGAAAAAGACGGCTTGTGGGAAAAGAATCGGCAGGACAAGTTCAGGATTCTGCAAAAACGAGGTCATTAATTTACCGCCGAAACGTCAAAAAAACAAGGGGAAGGGACTTTTTTTCGTTTTTTTTCAGTTTTCGGTTTTCTTTTTTGCATTCTCTTGCTATATTTCTATGATAGTATTTTTAACGCAATCCGCAATCTCCCGAAAGGAGTCTTCTTCATGAAAGCCATTCATCTGATTTCCGCCGCGGCTGTCGCCGCATGTCTCGTTTTCACGGCCTGTTCCGACTACGTGGGAAAAGAATCCACGCATCCGCTCTATGCCAAAGCCATGACGGCGAAGAATGCGAAATCCTACCGTGAAGCCGCGGACAGCCTCGAAGAGTTCATCGCGATCTGCCCGAAATCCCCGAAGGCCCATTACGACATCGCCATGATCTACAAGGAGAACCTCGAGAACTACCCCGCCGCCATCTACCACCTCATGAAATACCTTGATCTCAGCGGCGAGACCCTCTCCAAGGAAGACCAGGCCGCAATTCGCGAGTATATTCTGAGCTGCGAACGCTGGATGTTCGAAAACTACCGTGTCCGCAACGACATCAAGCTGGCCGACGACGTCCCGCAGGCCGATCCGGCCAGACTCGCCGCGATCAAGGCCGAAAATGCCGCCTTCCGCAAAAAGCTCATGGAGTACATAGCAAACGAGAAGGTCATCCTGGCGCAGAACGCGGAACTCCGCAAGCGCCTTGAAATGCCTGCCTCCGCGGGCTCCGCGACGACCTCGACGTCCACCAGACAGACCACGCAGCCCGCATCCGGCTCCGCCTCCTCGTCCGCCGCTGCGACCACGACCCGTTCCAACACCGTCCCGACCTCCACGACCGGCACGCCCGGCACCACGGTCACCGACAGCAGCGGCACCCGCTACTACTACGTGGGAAAGGGCGAAGGACTCCTGGTCATCGCGCAGAAGATGTACGGCAAGGCCGCGATGTGGAAGCTCATTCAGGAAGCCAACAACCTCCCCGAAAACGCGAAGCTGCAAATCGGACAGCGGCTCGTCATCCCGCCCGCGCCCCAGCAGTGATCGCGCAGAGGAGCGTTTCCCATGAGAAAACTCAGCCTCTGGTGTGCGGCCGCCCTGCTGCCGCTCCTCGCCGCCTGCAGCTTCAGTCTCCTCCCCCGGACTGAATACACGGAGCCGAAGACTTTCGACCTTATTTCGCCCTCCCCGATCGACGAACTGCCGTTCCTCATCGACGTCGACGCATTCTCCACCGAGTGTTCCGGCCGCTACACAATGGTGTTCCGCGAGGAAGCCAACCGCGTCAGCGTCGACGAATACAGCCGCTGGTCGATGCCTCCCGGAGCCATGCTCACAAAATACCTCTCTGCCCGATTCGCATCCCCGTCCAACAACCAGGGCCGGGAGAAAAAGCCGGGGTTCGAGCTCGACGGTACGGTTCTTTCCTGCGAATTGAACAAGGCCACCATGCAGGTCGATCTCATGATCCATTACTTCATCGTCGAATCCGGCAAGGAGGAATTCAGGATCACAGGGACCGAGGACTACAGCATCCCGGTCAACGAG
>JAFTDL010000045.1 GCA_017454215.1 Lentisphaeria bacterium
CTGACCAGCGCCCGGATCGGCAGCAGCCGCGCCATCACCCAGCTGATCCTCAATCTGGTCCAGGGCTCTCCCATCCAGCTCATCGACGGCGGCGAGCAGAAGCGCTGCTTCGTGGACATCAAAGAGGGCAGCGAAGCCCTGTTCCGCATCATCGAGAACAAAGACGGCTGCTGCGACGGCAAGATCATCAACATCGGCAATCCGGACAACGAGGCCAGCATCAGGGAGATGGCCGAAATGCTGGTCAGGAAGTTCGACGCGCACCCGCTGCGTTCCAAGTTCCCGCCCTTCGCGGGCTTCATCGTCGTGGAGTCCGGAGCCTTCTACGGCAAGGGCTATCAGGACGTCCAGCACCGCAAGCCCAGCATCCGCAACGCAAAGCGCTTCATCAACTGGGTCCCCTCCATCACGCTGGAGCAGTCCATCGAAACCACGCTGGACTTCTTCCTCAACGAGGCGATCAAATCCGGTGAATTCACGAAATGAAGAAAACCATTGCCCTGCGCATTGACGTGGACACCTACCGCGGCACCGGCCGCGGGGTGCCCGTACTGTGCGAGATTTTGGCAAAATACAACGTTTCGGGGACGTTCTATTTCTCCGTGGGACCGGACAACATGGGCCGCCACCTCTGGCGGCTCCTCAAACCGGCCTTTCTGTGGAAAATGCTCAGGACCGACGCCGCCGGTCTGTACGGAATGGATATACTCCTCATGGGGACTGCGTGGCCCGGACCGCGGATAGGAAAGCATCACGCGGATGTCATCTGCCGGGTCGCCGCGGCCGGACATGAATGCGGCTTTCACGCATGGGACCACCACTACGCGCAAGCCCGTCTGATGACCATGTCGGAGGCCGCCATGCGCAAGGAACTCTCCCGCGGGGTGAAAGCCCTGACGGATATCTGCGGCACGACGCCGCGCACCAGCGCCGCCCCCGGCTGGCGGGCCAACGATCAGCTGCTCAGGGTCAAGCAGGAATTCCCATTTCTGTACAACTCCGACTGCCGCGGGGGACAGCCTTTCTATCCGGTTGTCGACGGTGAAAAACTGTCTCAGCTCCAGATCCCGGTCACCCTGCCGACCTACGACGAAATACTGGGTCGGGACGGAGTCACCGACGACAATTACAACACCCGCCAATTCTCGCTTCTCAAAGAAGACGAGCTGAACGTTCTCACCATCCACGCCGAGGCCGAAGGCGGCCGCTGCGCACCGATGTTCGACGACTATCTCAAGACGGTTCTCGACCACGGTTACAGGGTGGTCACGCTGGGCAGCATCGCCGAAGAGGTCGCCGACTCGGCTCCGGCCGGAAAAATGGTCCTTGCGGAATTCCCCGGAAGAGAGGGCGTTCTGGCCGTGCAGGAAACAAAATAATCTGAAAACAGCAGGTAGATTCCATGGTCTCGTCATCTCCCGCTTCGGGGCTTGAGTTCCGCCATATCGGCGGATCGATCCAGCCGGTCGCAGAAAATTTCGACTCTCTGAAAGCCGTCCTCGAACTGGATGAAGCTCTGTTCGCCGTAACGGGACTGGACATCATCTCTCTCCGGGCGAATCCGAAATTTCTCGAATATCTCGACACCGACAAAAACGGGAAGATCCGGACAGACGAGCTGAAAGAGGCGATCGCATTCATGCTCGATGCCCTGAAGGACGGGACCGGCGTCGATGAAGAGAGCGCCGTACTTGATCTGAACTGGCTCGACAAAGAGTCCGCAACGGGGCTTGAGATCTACAGGTCGGCGAAACAGGTCCTGCACAACATCGGCAAAGAGGCGGAGGAAAAGATCTCCCTCGACGACCTGAAGGATCAGAAGCAGATCAACAGCTGCGTCACCCAGAACGGAGACGGTATCGTCACGTCGGATTCCGCAGCGCCGGAGCTGGTCAGGACCATCGATCTGGCCGTAAAATTCACCGGCGGATCCGCGGATGTTTCGGGCGGGACAGGCATCAACGGCAAGCAGCTCGACGACTTCGTCGCAGCGGCGAAAACCCTCATTTTCTGGCACAAGGAAGCCGACGGCAACACTGCGCTGCTGCCCTTCGGTGAGCGGACTCACGAGATCTACGGCTGTTTCTCGCAGATAAAAACTGTCGTGGACGATTATTTTCTGAGTTCCGAGACTCTCGCCTTTCTCGACACGGATCCCGAGCGGCTGGCAAAAAAAGACTCCATCGCCGACGTGAGAACGCCCGCCGACGTGATGCAGATGCTCCGGAAGATCGCGATCGCCTCGCCCTCCCCTGACGGCAAACTGGATCTGGGCGGAGCCATAAATCCCCTGTGGGCGGACAGGATCGGCCGCTTTGCCGCGCTGCCCGAGGTCGGGGAGTACCTGGACGACAGGAAACTCTCCGCCGAATCGTGGCGTAAATTCTCCGCAAGGATCGCCCCCGCGGCGGACTGGTACGAACGCCGTCCGGCGCTTCCGGCGCTGTTCGATACGACGCGTCAGGAACTGGAAGATGCCGTGTCCGACGAGCACGTCGATGCCGTGAAGGAGATGATCGCCAAAGATATCGAGGCAGGAACGGCACTCGCCGGGATCGAAAAACTGCACAAACTGATCCTCTTTCAGTGCAATATGCTGGATTTTCTCAAAAATTTCCTCAATCTTGGAGCGCTCTTCGAACCGGGGATCCACAGTCTGCTGCAGACAGGCAGACTCATCATGGACGGGCGGCATTTCTCTCTGGCCGTCCCCGTCAGCAATCTGGCCGAGCATAAGAGCATCGTCCTCGGCAGCAATATCTGCGTCGCTTACGTGGAAGTCTCGCGGGGACTGCCGGCCGCACTCAAAAAACAGCTGCTGGCCGTCGCCATCACCTCGGGCAACATGCGCAATCTTTTTCCCGGCAAACGCGGCGTTTTCTTCGATGCCGCAGGAGACGTTTACGATGCCAAGATCACGGATTTTCTCCGCCAGCCGGTCTCCGTTTCGGAGGCGTTGAAGAGTCCCTTCCTGCGCCTGGGAGAGTTTCTCGGCAAGCAGGCCGACAAGATGATGACCGCAAAAAGCAACGAGGCCCAGCAGGATCTCGGCAAAGCCATCACTTCCGGGAAACTTCCGCAGCAGGAAACGAAGCAGAATCAGGGCGTAAGCGGTTCCATGCTGCTGATGGGCGGCGGCATCGGACTTGCCGCCATCGGCAGTTCGGTGGCGTTCATCGTCAAAAGTCTGCAGAATATTTCCATCATGAACATCATAGCCGTTCTGATCGGCATCGTGGTCGTTTTCGGCGGTCCCATCGTCGTCATCTCGCTGATAAAACTTTACAGGAGAGACCTGGGACGTTTCCTCGAAGCCTCGGGGTGCGCATTGAACTTCCCGATGCGTCTTTCATGGAAGCTGGGCAATTTCTTCACGATGGCGCCGAAGCGGCCCAATTCCTCATACCTGAGTCCTGAACTGAAAGCCCGAACGGAGAAGCGGAAGTATATTTTCAGAACGATCCTGCTGATCATTCTGCTTCTGCTTCTGGCCGGGACGCTGGTCGCACGCCGCATCTGCAGGGAGTCCTGCGAAAAGGCCGCAGAGAGAAAAGTCTGCCCGCTCAAAAAGTCCTGTACAGCACCGAAGCCCGCGGTCAAGGCGGATGTGAAGCCCGCGGTCAAGGCGGATGCGAAGCCCGCGGTCAAGGCGGATGCGAAGCCCGCGGTCAAAGCGGATGCGAAGCCCGCGGTCAAAGCGGATGCGAAGCCCGCGGTCAAGGCGGATGCGAAAGACAAAATCACAGGAACTCGATCAGCACCATCTCGCGCCGGCAATTGAACCGCCACGGGAAGGAACCGTTCCCGGTCCCCGAAGAGACGATCATGACCGATCGGCTGATCCGGCGCCGGTAAAGACCGTAATCGAGGGCGCAGCCGTAGATGCTTGCGGCAAAAATCGAACCGATGAACGGCAGGCGGATCTGCCCGCCGTGGGTATGCCCGCAAAGCGCGAGATGGGGCGCCGTCTTTCCCGGTTCGTCAAGAGCGATGACGGTATCCGGATTGTGGGCAAGAACGATACGCACCTTGTCCTTCAGCCACTCTCCGGGGAGGACGGGATTTCCGCAGACGGGATCTTCGGGGCAGAAAATCTGAAACCCGCCGACTGTTCTGAACTCGTTGAAACCGATATCGCATCCTCCTGAGCGAAAGAGTTCCCGCCAGCGTTCCGCGGGGATCCAGTTTTTTCCCCGTTCCCAGTTGCCGGGAGCGGCCAGAGCCAGCGGAACGGCATCGGCAAGGGGCTTCAGAACTTCGGGCAAAAGTCCCGTTGTGTCCGAGTCGGCGCACACATCGCCGCCGATCAGAAGCAGTTCAGGCCGGAATTCGAGCAGGTAATCTCTCAGTTTCGCCGCGACTTCCCGCTGAGCCTCCCCTCCCCGGTAGTGCAGATCGGAAACAAAAGCGATCCTTTTTCCGGAAACTGCGGCAAGAGGAGCCTGCAGCTGATAGGAGACAAGGTCGACGATCCCCCGCCGCAGCCGGTCGACGCGATCATAACCGATGCGGCGCGTCCAGTTTTTCAGCCGCCCCGGAACGCAGGGGATGTGAAAGTCGTAGTGATCCGGCCGGCGTCTCAAGCATCGAGCTCCGCGATAAGAGCCGCCGCCAGGGGCCTCACTGCGGCAAGTTTGCACTCACGGTCGCCGACTTTGAAAGATTCGCCGACTTTTCTGTTGAAAACGGCGCCGCCCAGCCGCGTCTTGTAAGAGAGGAATCCCCTGTCGGGATCTCCATCCCAAGCCCCCAGCAGAGAATAGGTCTCCCTGTCGCCGTCGGCATACTCAAGATCGATCTCGGAACCGATCACAGCGGTCCTGTCAACGGCGACATTGGTCATGACAACGGGCTGGATGTTGGCAAGGATGCGTTCCAGTTCGGAACGGCGGCGGCTGAGCTGGTTGCGGCGCTCCTTGGCCGCATCGAACTCGGAATTCTCTCTGAAGTCGCCGTGGGCACGGGCGGTTTTGAGAGCCTCGCGGTTTTCCGGCACATGAATGTTGATGATGTCGTCAAGCTCCTGAGCCAGACGTTTCTGCGAATGCACGCTGGTGTAATCGGGCTGGACTTCCTGCGGAGCTTCGGCTTCGTCGGTCACACCGACTCCGGCCTTGAGAATACGCTGACCGGCGCCGCTTTCGAGGTACTCCTGAAGCATGGGCGACAGACGCGAAAGCTTGACCATGAGACTCTGCCGCTCGCTGGTGCTGAGAAACAGCGCGCCCTGAAGAACGGAGGCGAAAAGGACAGCATTCCCCGCCGCCGCATCGAGGATGAGTTTCTGAAAATCGGAATTGTCCATGAGAAGATTGCGCAGTTCGCGGCGGGCGGGAGTCCAGGCTTTGGGGACGTCGGTCCCGCCGAGGACGCGGCAGACTGTTTCGACCGTCAGCAGAGAGACAAGGTCTCCGGCGTCGCGCTTCCTGCGGTTCTTCCATATCCACAGAAGGATATCGGCCGACAGATTTTTGCTGCTGCAAACCGCATCGTAGATCTCCCCGCAGGAAACCATGGCGCCGAAAGCATTGAGCGCCTTGAGCGGGAGACAGAGCATGCATTTTGCGATATATTCGCCGGGGAAGATCGACGCGGTCACCCGCGCGAGATTTTCCACATCACGCGCAGCGATCTCGCCCCAGACGGAGAGAGAAGCCAGAGGCGCCTGAGTCGGCTCACAAGGCCAGAACGGCGCCTTGGGGGTCAGCGGCGTGAGCATGTCTTTCAGTGCGTCCGCCTCGCAGCGGAGGGAGAGTTTTCCGACAAGTTCGGCCAGATGTTTGCTGTCGCCAGCGGCCGATTCCGCGCGAAGTTTCGTAAAAAAGGCTTTGAGCGTCTCGCAGGCCTGAGCATCGTACTTCGATCTGTCCCCGGCTTTTTCCTCGGTGTCGAGGAGCACGTTGATCTCCTGAATGCTGCGGCCCTGCCAGGACTTGCGGGCGCCGCCCGTTCCCGTGACAGGAGCCTTGGCATTCCAGTAGGCCTCGAAAGTGGAGGGATTCATTTTCCGCGCACAGCCGGCAACGGCCATGGCCCGCATCTGGGGCTCCGTCACGGCGACCCGGGCCCTGCGGGAAACAATGTCGCGGAATTTCGCCGACGCCACGGGGATCCGGTCGGCTCTGACGAGCTGGTCCAGCTCGATATCCTGCTGGAGAACGACGACGTCGCGCAGGATCTGTTCCAGAGGAATGCTTGCGGACGAACCGACGCCGCGGTAACCGTTGACGGCGACGGTACCGTTGATGGGATCGACCGCTCCGACGGCACCCCAGCGTCCGGCGGGAGGTATGAAAACAACGGCGCCGGACCTCAGAGCCAGCAGGCGGCGCAGTCTGGCGGCGACCTCGGCGAGAGGCGTCTTTTCATCGCGGACGCCGAGTGCGCGCATGACGGGATTATGTCCGAGATCGTTGGGCAGCATGGTCTTGACCGAACTCACCAGCAGTTTGCGGAACACGGGACTGTCGGCGACGGACTGCTCGGCGGCGGTAATGCAGAGCTCGGCCATCGCGGTATCGAACTCAGCCGTACTCCAAGCCTCCCAAAGCAGTTCCAATGCCCCCGACACATCGGCGGGAAGCGGAGTTCCGGCCTCCGTCAGAAAGTTCTTCAGACTGTCGAGGTTGGCCTTTCCGGGCCGGTCGATGACTTCGGACAACAGAACATCAAGTTTCTTTTCCATAAAAAATAGTTCCCCACTGTAAAACTGTTTTATCGTCCTGATAATATAGCTTCAAAAACCGCTTTTTTCAAGCAGCGGGGGGGAAAGCCTCGTGAAACGATGCGCCGCGGCAGACCGCTGCCGCACGGGGACAGGATCACCGCGCCTTCCGGAGAAAATCAGGGCCGCCACCGTATTTCAAAATGCGGAAGCCCGGCGCCGACCGCTTCCGCGGATCGCCGTGAATTCCGGAACTCACGGCAAACCCGATCCTGCGATCCGCAGCGGAACTGCCGGACAGCCGGAAAACGAAAGGGGCTGCTGCAAAACCTCACGAAGAGGAAGCAGCAGCCCCGAAGGATATGACCGCCCGCTGACGGCACGGTCGGTTTTTCACCAGCCTCTCGGAGGTTTCTCCGGAGAAGGCCTCGGCGCCGACTTCGGACGCACTGAAGACTTCGGTGCAGGCCGGCCGGACTTCGGCATCGGCTTCGGTGCCGGCTTCGGTGCCGGACCGTGATGAGGCCGGGGCGGCGCCGGTTTGGGCGGCGGAGGCGCGGGCCGATGGTGATGCACCGGCTTCGCGACGACCACCGGAGCGGGCTGGGCGACGACCACCGGAGCCGGCTGTCTGACGACGACCGGAGGAGGCGGCGGGGGCGGCGGAGTTTCCTCGACCACGCACCCCGCCAGCAGAAGCGGTACGGCGGCGGCAGTCAATCCTTTGGGAATGATCATCTTGAGATCCCCTATTCCGCGGATCCTTCGGAAGCGCCCTGCTCGGGGATACCGGGTTTCGCAAAAAGGATCAGAAGGATGATGGGGCCGACGATGGGAATGACGGCGATCAGCTGAAGCCAGCCGGACTTGCCGATGTCATGCAGACGTCTCGCACCGACGCTCAGTCCCGGCAGCAGGATCGCCAGGCCGTACAGTCCCGTAAGGTAGGGGAATCTGATGAGCCCGCCGATGATGCTCAGCACGACGTTGACGATAAAATTCGCAAGGAAGAAATACCAGAACTCTTCCCGTCCGGCACGGCCTTCGAAGCACACGTACTTTTTCGTGATGATGGTTTTGTAATTCTCAATAAACTTGTTGAAATCCATTTTTCTTCTCCTTTTTTTGGGTTATTTCTCAGGAATCTGCGCGCCGACGCCCTTCATGGCGCCGAAAAGTTTGAGCGCGTCTTCCATGGGATAACGGTTTGCATACATGTCGCAGGTGGTCTTGATGGTGCCCTGGAGCGGCAGCCCCAGTACGCTGCGCAGCGCGTTGCACTTGTCGGGATCCAGCTTGGTCTTTTCGGAATACTTCATCGACAGGAAGGCGTTGAGGTACTTCGCATTGATCCGGCCCTTGAACACGGCGGGATCCTTGAGATCGACGTTGTTGCTGATGGACTCGATGCCGTCGGTGCCTTCAAGATCTTCGAAACCGTCCACACGGACCTTGGCGATGGAGGGGGAGATCGTCATCTGGACATCGGATTCGCGGTTCAGGAAGAACACGTTGTTGTCAAGTTTGGTCTTCTTTTTCTTGGCGATGCCCTTGGTGTTGTCGAAACCGGTCAACACGTTGAGCCCGATGATGTTGTTGTGGATATTGGCGGTGACGTTGGTGTTGGTCCTGATCCCGAATCCCATGTCGGCCAGATCGTTGAGACGGCTCCAGGTGAAGAGCACGGTATTGTAGGCGCACTCCCACGTGACGGCGGGCTGGGCGTTGGAGCAGAGCACGTTGATGCCGATCATGCGGTTGTTGCAGAAGACGTTGTTGAGGATGAACACGGCGCCTTTGTACCAGTTGAGGTTGACGGCCATGTTGGAACCGTTGACGAAGGTGCAGTTTCTGATGGTGATGTTGCCCTCGCCGCGGGAAGCGGTCGCGGAGTAGATGGAGTAACGGTTGGCGCTGGAGAATTTATCCGCCTTGTTCTTCGCCGGCCCCTCAAGCCACATACCGGTATCGAACCCGGCAGGTTTGCCTTTGACGGCGTGATAGCTGGAGGCAAAACCGTCGTCGAAGATGATTCCGTCGACGGCGATGTTGAATCCCTTGGGGGCCTTCATGGGATTCTTCTCGAACTCGATGTGCAGCAGTCCGAGACCGGTGCCCTTCTTGTCGTTGTTCTCGTTGCGCGGCTGGAACATGGTCTTGAACTTCAGCGGGTCGCGCTGGGAGAAATCCTTGGAGTAGCCGCCGAAGAGGGAGACGGGCCGGGTCATCTTGAACCACCCGCACTTCATTTTGCCGGGATAGTTGCCCTCGGCGATATGAATGGAGTCGCCGGTCTTGGCCTTTTCGAGAGCCTTCCACAGATTCCGGAGGGGAGCCTGAGGCGTACCGGGATTCTTGTTCTTTCCGGTCGACAGCGACACGTAGATATCCGCCGCCGAAACGTTCAGCGCCGCCGCGAACAGCACGGCCAGACAACTCGAGAGATGA
>JAFTDL010000046.1 GCA_017454215.1 Lentisphaeria bacterium
CGACACTTTCGGGCTGATCGAAGATGCCGCCCATGGCGAAGTCGAGGGTCTGCGGGCCGCTCAGGCTTCGCGGGAGTTCGGAAAACAGCTGCTTTTCACGCTCAGGGTTCCGATGTGGCCGGAATACGCTTCGATCCCCACCTCTTTTTCGACCCAGATGTTTGTTTTGAGTCCCGTGGTCGGCGGGGACAGGTTCAACACGCACAGAATACACAATTCCCACCCGATCGTGGCCTTTCTCTACCGGCAGCGCAGCTGCGCGGGAACCGGGCGCGCCACGTCCAACAGCCTCCGCCACCGTCTTCTCGCCCTGCTGGACGGAACGGCGGGGATCGCTCCCTTCGCCTCCGAAGTGCCGCTGCGCATGGAGAGCGGATTTGTCGAACAGGCCGCGCTCCGGGCGAAGATCATGGTCGAAAACGATCTCGAACCATACTACCCCGAGAAGCGCTATCCCGAAAACGTCCGCTGCATGTACAAGGACAGAGCCGGACGGATTTTCCGGTATTGCGACGACGGCAAACTGCAGATGATGGTCGATCCCGACGGCAAGGCTCTCTACGGCCGCATCGACGGGGTGAGCGAATTTCTGCGTCCCGAACTTGGTCTTTATCTGCCGGGCTGGCCCTGTCAGGACGACAAGGGCATCTACACTCTCGACCCGAAAAAACAGTACGCCCTTTTCCCGAAAAAGCCGGATGCGGAGCCGGATATTCTCACCGCCCGTCTGCCCGGCGGCTGTGCGGTCGGCACGTGCTATTCGCTGGGAGAAGCCGCTTATATCGAGATCATTTCGACGAAAAAGGATCTGAAAAACGTCGAACTCGAACTTAAAGTCAACTCCCGTTTCAGGGAAGCGGCGGTCAACGACGTCCGGCAGAAGCTCGAAAACGGCAGACTTGCCGTCAAAGGCGTCTTCCCTCTGCGGATCGTCCTTCTGACCGGAAAGACCGGCAAACCGGAAATCTCCGGAGTCAGTTCCGAGCTTCTCATGAAAGAGAAGGCTTTTCCGTTTCCCCGTCCCGCGCGGCGGCCGGAGTGGCGCGGGGGAAAATTCGAAAAGACGCTGTTCTACTCTTCTCCCAATTACAATTTCGCAACGCTCGACTGCATCGTCCCCGTGAAGGACAAGGATTCCGCCCTCGAACTTTACACCTACCACCGCAGGGTCCCGGCGGGCAATGCGACGCTGGTCACGCTTCTCGTCAACGGCAGGCCCGTGCTTCGGCGCGACTTCGGTCCGCGCAATCCGGATTACGTGCGGCATGTGACGCCGTTGAGAGAACTGCACAAGCGCGATCTCAACCTGTACCGCTGGCGCGTTCCGCTGGGCGAATTCGCGGGCAGGACCGTTCTGGTCAGTTTCCGCGTCGACAACAAAAACGAACTTAACTGCGACAGCCAGTGTTTCTCGATGCCCGCGGTCGTCACTGATCCTTCCGGAAAAGTGACGGAAGAGGTCGTCGCCGTTCAGGGCGGGAGCGTTCCCGGAGCGTCCCGCAAGGCCGGTAAAAAATAAGGGATATCCCATGCGGAGAAAGTTTTTATCGGCTGCGGGGCTTTTGTTCGCCTGTTCGCTTTTTGCCGGAGGCGATTCGTATTTCAGAAACGACGAGCGCTGGATGCTCATCGGGGACAGCATCACCAGCAATGATACTTACCGGAGAGCCGTCAAGCGGGTCGTCGATCACTTTCATCCCGGCAACAGGATCGAATTCATCAACCGGGCGGTCTGGGGCATAGACGCCTCTTTCAAAACAAAAGTGGAGGGACGCCCCACGATGGTCTCCGTCATGCTCGGCATGAACAACATCATCCACCACGAATACCCCCATACCCCGGATTTCTCGAAAAAGGCGGCGGAGTACCGCAGGCAGATCGTGAAACACGTGGATTTTTGCCGGAGCATCGGCGCGGACGTTGTTCTTTTTACCCCCACGCTCACCGATGAACGGGTGTCCTCGTTCTTCAGCCCCATGTATACCCGGAAGGGATTGGAAAAACTCGGAGAAGTCATCCGCAGGATCGGAAAGGAGAAGAACTGCCTTGTCATCCCCATTGCGGAAGAACTGGAGACCTACGACGATTCTCTCGGGCCGAACCAGCTTTCCCGAACAGATGGAGTCCACCCCTACGGCGAAGCCCAGTACCGGATTGCCTGGAGCATTCTGCATCACCTCAACGCGGCGGGAAAACTTACCGGAAAACGTGCTTTGTCGCCTGTGCCGAACCCCGTTCCCGTGGAGGTCAGACGGAGCAGTTTTTATCTCAACGGCCCCGGAGAAAAGATCGTTCTGAAATTCAGAGGGAAGGAGGATACCCGGTTCAAACTGACGTGGAGCCTGTCGGGGGAACGGGGGTCCGAAGAGATATCCCTCCGCAGGGATCAGACGGTCGATTGGACGCTCCCGGCTTCCGACGATGCCTGCAGGCTCGTTGTCGGCGATCAGAAACAGGCCGTGATCGATCTGCAGACTTCCGACGGAAAACTGAGCTTTTACCTGATCGATCTCGCCAGGACCCGCGTGGTCAAGCCGGTCAACGGCGAACTGAATTTCACGATCAAGGCTCCCCCGAAGACGCCCAAGGGCGGGAGATCATTCCATTCCAAGTATGCCGCTTTTGCCGGGACCCGGCCGGAAGGTGATCTTATCGGCACGGTGAATATCAGAGAGGACGGTCCGAATCTCTGGCTTTCGGGAAGAGTTTACGACAGCGTGATCGACCATAACGCCTATTGGGTCTACGGCAGGGATTGTCTGCGCATCCTTCTGGACTTTCGTCCGGGTGACCGGTTCGGAAACCTGACCATTGACCGCGACGTCAGCGTCGTCATGATTTCCCCGAGAACAGTCCCGCAATTCGCCATGCTCGCACTGGCGTGGAACGGCTGCCGCTACCAGCACTGCATGTATTCCGACGGCGAACGCACGAAGGACGGTTACAAGTGGTTTTACGGCTACGCCGGGCATGTCACGAACTATACGGCGTTCGACATCAGGAAACTGGATGTTTACGGGATCAATCTCTCCGTCATCGACCGGGACGGGAAAAGTTTTCATCTGAATTCCGTCATGCCGACAATCTTTGACGATACGGCGGAGAGGGCATTGAATCAACTGATCATCGTCGACAGGAAAAACCGGTTTCCCGGCGATGAAACCACTACCGTTCAGTGTTTCGGATTTTGAGCCGGCAGGCAGCTGGAAGACCGAACCGCGGATCGGGAACGGAAAAGCATCATACCGAAGGAAAGGATGGTCTCTGAAATCATGGAACTTGTAAATCGTCTTCTGACGGTTCCGGAAGACGCGCTGCTTTCGGCCCGCTGTTACAGCGTGGGCGAGCAGCGGCTCCGGAATGTGACGGACTTTCACCTCGTCCGCAAATACGAAAGCGGACGGGGGGCCGTACTGACGCTTGAAAGTCCGTCCTGCGGCGTGCTTGTCACGATCAGGATCGGAAAATGCGGTTCGTTCTGCCGCGTCATGATCGAGCCGGGAAACATCATCGAATACAAGTCCGTCGCCTGGCGGGTGATGGAACTCTCGTTCCTTCCCCGGATGCTGCGGACGGAAGCCGGGAGCGAGGGGGCATATCTGCTTCCGCTGGCCTCCGGAGATCTGGCCGGACTGGAAAAGCGTCCGCACGATGTCTTCCGCACGAGGATGTACTCCGCTCAGGAGGAGTGGGAAAAGTCGGCGAACATGAATTGTTTCGGTCTGCTCCAGCCCGGAAAAAATCTTTTGTGCATCGTGGAGGAAGGCGATTTCTTCTGCTTCACCGAGGCGGAATTCGGCCGCGACGGCAAAAACGATCTGCGGGCGGTCTTTCAGATCAGGGAGAAACCGGGGGATATGCTCCGTTTCGATACACTTGCGCTCGCGATCTCGGATGCCGGTGAGCAGGCTGATTACGGCGATCTCGCCAGGATCTACCGCACGTGGTTCATCGAAAGGAAGGGAGTCATTCCCCTGCGGGAGCGGATCGCTGCCAATCCGGTTCTGGCCTATTCCGCCGAAGCGCTGCGCATGAAGATCTTCATGGCGCAGAAATTTCCTTACCTGCCCGACGGTTCCGCGCCGGTGCGGGTCCACACGACCTGTGCGCAGGCAGGGCGGATCCTCGACGACGTCAAAGCCGCCGGGATCGAAAAGGCCGTTGTGACGCTTGTCGGGTGGAATCTCGGCGGACACGACGGAGCCTATCCCGCGCACTTCCCCGTGGAACCCGCCATCGGCGGGGAAGGGGAACTGCGCGAACTGATTTCCCACGCGAAAAGTCTCGGATTTCAGATCGTTCCCCACGACAACTGGACCGACGTCTACCGCGGTTCTCCCGATTTCGATTACGAATACATTGCCCGGACCGAACAGCAGGAGCCCGTCGCCGCGGGGGTCTGGGGCGGCGGGCAGTCCTACAAAGCCTGTCCCCTCGTTCAGCTGCAGCGGTTCGGTTTCGAATTCGAGAAGATACGTCAGCTGGGGTTTGCCGGACATTACTACATGGATGCCCAGTCCACAGTCCTCTGGTCCTGTCACTCTCCCCGTCATCCGGCGGATGCGCGCAAGTTCGCGCTGGGGCTGACTTCGATCACCCAGATCCCCAGGGCGATCTACGGGGCGGTCGCCACGGAAAACTGCCATGCCTACACGGTTCCCTTCGTTGACGAGACCGCCCGGATCCGCTTCGGAGCCCGCCTGCCGGAGTCTGACTTGCCCGGAATGCGCCCCGTGCCCTTCTACCACATCGCTCTGCACGGGCTGATCCTTTTCCAGACTCCCGGCGCGGAGCACGACGACTGGCGGCGTCTGTGGCTCCGCGGACTGGCCTTCGGAGCCCGTCCCTACATGGAGGTCAACTGGAAAAAGGATCCCGCGACCGGCGCCATCGGCGGTGATTACAGAACCTGTCTTGAGCGGATCGCCGAGCCGTACGATATCTGTTACCGTGAGCTCAAATATCAGACACTTTTCTTTGCGTCGTTTCGGGAGCCGGTCCCCGGCGTCTACTGTGCTGCCTACGAAAACGGTCCGGCGCTCACGGTCAACACCACGGAAACGGCGTTCGAAAATATTCCGCCCCTGAGCTGGGCGAAAACGTCCTGCTGAAAAACGCCCCTTCAGCGGCCTTCGCAGATGCGGTAATAGTGGTTGACGATCATGTCTTCGGGCAGATCGCTGCCGTGACCGCCGTGGGTCTCGTCGGTGGGGTGGCCGCCGTGGTCGGGCACGAACACCAGTGCGCGGTTGTATTTTGCCCAGTATTCATCCATGTCTTCCTGCAGCTGTTTGAAGCGCCGGGCGGCCAGACGGGCCTGTTCGGCGGCCTCGGGCGAGTACGGACCGTGCAAGTGCATCTGGTGGTCGTAGTTGGTCATGTAGCAGACCAGAAGATCGTAACGGTCCTCCCTGATGAACCGCCGGGTGAACTCGAAGGCCTGTCCGTCGGCGGCGGTCAGTTCCCCCGGACGGTTCTCGTGGAACGAGTAATAATCGACCTTGCGCTGACGGAAGATCGTGTCGATGCTGCACCCGTTGCAGGCCAGAACGGCGACGTTTTTGCCCGCGGCGGCAAAGGCGTCGAAGAGGGTCTTGATTTTGATGACCGGCTTCTCATATTTCTGAATGCCGTGGACGCAGGGGGCGGCTCCGGTGAAAATGGTGCCGTAGCAGACCGGTGTGACGCTGGGCATGACGGAAACGGACCTGATGCGGAATCCGGCAACCTTTTCGATCAGGGCGAAATCTTCGGGGAAGTGCCGCCGCTGGTTTTCGCCGAGGGCGTCGGCGCAGAAAAGCACGGCGCGCTGTGTCCTGCCTTCGCCCCCCATGAGTTTGTCGGCCTGATCGGCGATCTCGGGAATGACTTCGCCGCCGCAGGTTTCCGGCGCGGGGACGCCGAAGAGGTGACAGACGGTCGGCGTCAGGTCGCCGATGCAGTACCGGCAGCCGTACTTTTTTTGCAGGGAATCGAAAACTTCTTTGCTTTCAAGGTCCATGATCGAAATCTCCTCGTGATCGAAATTGACTTGAGTGAAAGATACTCCGTCAACGCGCAAATGCAAGCAGGAAAGTTGGGAATTTCAAAAAAATGCCGGGACGGCCCTTGACAAATCCATTGCGAGGCGGTATATTGGGTCCATTACCTAATACGTATTATGTTCTGATTTCAAAGGATTTCTCATGGGGATCACGATGGATGAGCTTGCGGCGCTGGCCAAGGTGTCGCAGGGGGCGGTGTCTCTGGTGCTCAACGGCAAGGCCGCGGGACAGATATCGCAGAAGAAACAGGAATTGATCCTCCGTCTGGCGCGGGAGCACAACTACCGGGTGAACATGGCGGCGAAAGTCCTGCGCAAGCAGCGGCAGTACGTCGTCGGCGTGATCATGCCCGCCAGTCTCAACCCGTTCTACGCTTCGATGATGACGCTGCTGCAGAGATTTCTGATGCAGCGCAGTTACATGCCGCTTTTCACGTTCCTCTCGGCCGAATTCGGCATTGAGAAGATCTACAACTCTCTTTACGGGAGACACGTGGACGGCATCATTTCGTGGGAGAGTTCTCCTGAAATGTTCCGTGACGGCATACCCATGGTGTTTTTTCAGGAGAACACCCGCCGGGGGGAAACGGGGTTTCCGGAGAGCGGCAGGTTCTGCCGGTGCGGTTTCGATTACGCGTCGTCCTTCGGAGAGCTTTACGCCCGGCTTTACGCTCTGGGGCACAGACGGATCGGCTTCATCGGAATACCGGAGGATCCCCGCTGCAGGATGCTGGTGGCGTTTCTCGACGCCCGGGGAGGGGAGTGCGTCTGTTTTCCGTATCACGACAGCATGACGGGCGACAGCGAGTTTTTCGACGCCGTCTTCGATATGCCGGAGCGTCCGACGGCGCTGGTCACTACCAACGACGAGACGGCGCGGCAGCTGATCTCGGCGGGATACCGGCGCGGCATCCGTTTTCCGCAGGACATTTCCGTGACGGGGTTTATGGATCTGCCCTTCGCCCGTTCCATGTTCCCCGCGCTCACCACGGTGGACAGCCGCAATGAAAAATTGGCCGAAGTTATGGTCGGCTCCATGCTCGGACTGATCGAAAAACCGGATCTTCCGGTGGAAGATACATTCATAAAAACGGAACTGGTCATCCGCGATTCCTGCGGACCGGTCCCTGAAGGGTGACGAAAGGAAAAAAAGCATGAGGTTCATTTTTGCATTGATTGCATTTTATGCAGTCTCATCTGCGGCGGAGACGTTCGTCTGGAACGGTGAGCGTCTTGACGGGACGGCAAGGAGCCGGATGACACATGCGGTAAAGGGGGGAGAAACGGTACGGGCGTTTTTCCGTTACAGGCTTTTGGAGGAAACGCCGGGATTCCGGGCGGATCCGCTGGTCACCTTCGTGACGGCGGAGGGGAAGATCGTTTCATCCGTTGAAATGGGGGAGAGTCTTCCCGATCCGGCGCGGCCGGATTACATTGATTCGGAGATATTCGTCAAAGTTCCGTCCGGTGCGGTTCGCGCGTTTTTTACCTGCCGGCTGCGCGGAAACCGGGGCAAAATCGAGGTGACTGAAAATCTTATTCACGCCGCACCCGCCCCCCGGAGGGAGACGATGCGGTACGAGCCGATGCCGAATCCCCTGCGGATTTCTGACGACCGGCTGGATGAACTGCTTGCCGGACGCGAGGCCGCTTGCGCATCTGTCGTCCGGCGGGGAGAGTACAACTCCATCTTCGTCAACGGCCGGGAGATCGTGCCGTCCATCTGGCTTTCCACCGGCCGCAAAACGCCTCTTCGGTACAGTATGACCGGCGCCTGCGCCAGGGCGGGGATCAATATCATCTCCTGTTCTGCCGTCCTCGGTGTCGGCAGACCGGAAAAAAATCTCACAGATCTGTGGCTGGGGGAGGGGGTCTACAACATCGAACCCCTGCGTCTGGAACTGCGCCGGATACTGAAAGAGGCTCCCGATGCGTACATTCTTCTGAATCTCGGTATCTCCCACTACCGGGGATATTTCGACACCCATCCCGACGAGGCGTTCCGGAGTCTCGCGGGGGAATACGTCGGTTTCTTTCACGGTTACGCGCGCAAAACAGGTACGGCGCCTTTTTCGTCGCCGAAAGGGACGGATGGCCTCGACTCCATGCCGTCCTATTGTTCTGCGCACTTTGCCGCAGCCGCGGCTCGGGCCGTACGCGATATCTGCCGCATGATCGCCGATCTTCCGGAGGGAAAGGCCGTCATCGCGGTGTATCTCAATGGCGGCGTGGACGGGCAGTGGTATGATCCCTTCGACTCGAAACTTGGAATCGGCGGCGACGGCTCCCCTGCCGCCCGGAAGGCTTTCGCCGATTTTCTGCGCGAAAAGTACCGGAACGATCCCGGAAAAATGCGGCAGGCCTGGCAGGAGCCTTCCGCGGACTTCGACCGTGTTCGGCTGCCCGCGCTCGGAGAACTTTGGGACAGGAAAAGGAATTTTCACACACTGTTCAAAGACGCCTCTCTGCTGTCGGATTACTGCGAATTTACCGGTGTCGTTTTTGCCCGGCGGCATATTTTATGGTGCCGGGCAGTAAAAGAGGGGTCCCGCGGACGTTTTCTTGCCGGGTCCTACTACAACAACTCCGGACTGCGGGGGTATCCGCAAATCGGTCACCAGAGCGTGCGGCTGCTTCTGAACGCCCCCGAAGTCGACCTGCTGGCCGTCGTTCCCTCATATCAGCGAAATCTGCGGCAGCCCGTCCATCAGGGGGGCTTCAGCGGCACACTTCTGCGGCACGGGAAGCTGCTGGTCACCGAGCTCGATCTGCGAACCGGGGAACTGCCTTACTGGGGACGCTGGGGCATGCCGTTCTGGCGCAGTCACAATCCGGCGGAGCGATTCGATATCGACGCGTTACGGTTTGCCGTTTCCGCCATCGAAAAGGGCGGGACCTTCCACATCTACGACATGGAGGGCGGCGTTTTCAACAGTCCCCGGGCGATGGAATCATGGCGGAAAGCCGTTGCACTTCTCGCGGAACGCATACCGGAACCGCTTACGGGAAGCCACATCGGCGTCATTTCTTCGGAACTTTTCTGGAACTATCAGTCGTTCGGCAAAGGAAGGACAACCGTCTACGAGGTGCGGGAGACGCCCCTGCACGCGTTCTACCGGGCGGGGGTGAAGAGCATGAACTATCTGCTGGACGATGTTTTTTCGTCGGATTTCGTCGCGCCCCGGGTCATGATCTTTCTTGACGCCGGAACGCTGACGCCGATCCAGGCGGCGGAGATCCGCCGGAGATTCGGCCGGGACGGCCGGGTCATCGTCTGGATGGGAAGTCCCGGTATGTTCACCGCGGGGGGAGAGAAGAATATTTCGGCAATTACCGGATTCAAACTGACGAGAGCACCGCAGGCTGATGGCAGACCGCTTTTTTCCGACGGCCGTTCTCCGTCTCCCGTGCTGGCCGGCGTACAGGGATTCCTCTTTCCGTACACGCCCGAGTACGGCCACGGCTGGGGTATGGCCTGGCAGATCGACGATCCTGACGCGGAGATACTCGCCCGTTATTTCGGAACGAACGTCCCCGGCGGCGCGGTCAAGCGGTATAAGGATCACACTGAGCTTTACCTCGGCGCGCCGGGCAGTCTCACGCCCCGGCTCTGCCGCAATCTGGCGAAACTGGCGAAAATCGATGTCTTTCTCGATACGGACGATTTCTCCGGCGTCAATGCCGGTTTGCTTTACGTGTCTGCTCTCAGTTGCGGTCCCAAAACGATCACGCTTCCCTGCGGCGTCCGGAGCGTAAGATGTCTGACGGGGCAGAAAGTCGGCATCGATGCAAGAAAAGTTACGCTTGCCATGAAAACGGGAGAACTTCTGATTCTCAAACTCGTTCGCCACCAATAAATTCACAAGGAGGAAGAAAGATGAAAAACAACAATTGGCGGATCCGGGAATTTTGTCGGCAGGGGAGAAAGATTGTCCGAGACGGCGGAGAGATCCTTATTTCCGCCTGCCGTTTTACCCTGATCGAGCTCCTCGTCGTGATCGCAATCATCGCGATCCTCGCCGCGATGCTGATGCCTGCTCTTCAGCAGGCGCGGAATACGGCGAAACAGTCGAATTGTCTGAGCAATCAGAAACAGATGGGAATGGCGATGACGGGATATACATCGGATCAGTCCGATTTTTTTCCGAAACTGCTTCACAGCGGATTTACGACCATGTATGGCTCGGGGGGTGGTATCTGGCTGGCCGCTCTTGTGCGCGGAAAGTACATCACCTACAACAGCAAACTGCTTACCTGCGACTTCAATCCCTTCAAGCGGCAGCATTTTGAAAAGGAGAAGAAAGCGAACGAAACGACAGACCGGCCCTACTATGCCCTGTGTTTCACCGGCTACGGCATCAACCGCTACGTCGGGTCCTCGTATCTTCAGCACGGAGCGGCGAATGAGGCCGATCAGTATGCGCCGCTCAAACTCAGTCAGATCCGCCTGAAATCACCGTCGCGTCTGCTGGTGACCGTGGATGCCTACATGCGGAGCGGAAAAGCATGGCCGGATACGAATTCCCAGGGATTCTATCAGATCGACGAGAGCAAGACGAACAAATGGTATCAGCCGGATTCGCGGGAACATAACGGCGGTGTGAGCGTGCTGTTTGCCGATTTCCACGTTTCCACGGTCAAGATCGCCAATATGCTTTACCCGTACGAGGAGATCAATGCCGATACCATGCTCCGGCCGAATTGAAGAGGAATGAGTTGAAAGAAATGCAGCAAATGCCGAAACAGATCCTCTCAGGCGCATTGCATTATTTCCGGGTGCATCCCATGCAGTGGCGCGACCGGCTGGAGAAGGCCGTTGCCATGGGGCTCAACACCATAGAGACCTACGTGCCGTGGAATCTCCACGAACCCCATCGGGGCGAATTCGTCTTCGACGGGATCTGCGACGTGGTGAAGTTCATCCGGACCGCGGAAGAACTGGACCTTCACGTCATCGTCCGGCCGGGACCCTACATCTGCGCCGAATGGGACAACGGCGGATTCCCCGCCTGGCTCACCGGTCTGCCCGGCATCAGACTGCGCTGTGCCGATCCCGTCTTTCTGAAGGCTGTGGAAGATTATTTCACAGTCCTCTTCGGCAAATTGCGTCCGCTGCTCGCCGCCAACGGCGGACCCGTCATCCTGATGCAGCTCGAAAACGAATACGGTTCCTTCGGCAACGATCGCGAATACCTGCGGCGCCTTGCGGAGATCTTCCGCAGAAACGACATGGACGTGCCGCTTTTCACCAGCGACGGCCCTGCCGATCTTCTGCTGGCGGGAGGAACTTGCGAAGACGTGATGCCGGCCGTCAATTTCGGCATGGATCACGAGCGCGCCTTTGCCTGTCTCGAAAAATTCCGGCCGGGCACCCCGGAGTTCTGCGCTGAGTTCTGGGACGGCTGGTTCGACCACTGGGGAAAAAAACATCAGCTCCGCCCCGCCGGAGACGGCGGAGAGGCCTTCGAACCGGAATATGAAAAGATCGTGAAACGAGGGGCTCACATCAACCTGTACATGTTCCACGGCGGGACCAATTTCGGCTTCACCGCCGGGGCCAACGGCGATCTCCGCACCGATTACGCCCCGACCGTGACCAGTTACGATTACGATGCGCTGCTCTCCGAGGCGGGAGATCCGACCGAGAAATTTTTTGCCGCCCAGCGCATCCTTGCCGGACACACCGGCAGTCCCCGCATCCGGCCGGTGGCGGCGGGCAAAAAGAACGCGCCTTCTCCCGTTCGTCTTGACGCACGTCTTCCCCTGTTCGGCAATTTCGGCAGGATCGCCGAACGGCGGGGCGAAGCGGTCACGCCGCCCACGCTGGAGGAGCTGGGGGAAAACTTCGGATTCATCCACTATGCGACCCGTCTCCCGGCGTTCGAAGGGACTGCGCTTCTCAATCTGATCGAAGTCAACGATTACGCGCAGATCTGGCTGGACGGCCGCTATCTGGGATCGCAGTACCGGGGCGATGAAAAAAAGGAATTTCTCATTCCGGGACGGCCGGAGGGGTCTGTGCTGGAACTTCTGGTGGAAAACACCGGACGCGTCAACTACGGTCCCTTCGTCGGACGGGAACGCAAGGGCATTGCCGGAGCCGTCTGTCTGGGGCAGCAGACGCTGTTTCACTGGAAATACGATCTTCTCCCCCTGTCGGACATCACTGGACTGCCCTTTGACGGGTTCGATGAAACCGGGGCGGGGCCCGCGTTTTACCGCGGCACGTTCGAGCTCGAAGAGACTGCCGACACGTTTCTTGTGCGTCCCGGCGTCAAGGGATGCGTGTGGATCAACGGTTTCAACTTGGGCAGATATTGGGCCAAAGGTCCCACGGTGACACTTTACGTTCCGGCTCCCGTACTCAAAAAAGGCGTCAACGAGATCGTCGTTTTCGAGCAGGAGGAGATCTTCTCTCCCGAAGTCCGCTTCTCTTCCGCCCCCGATCTCGGTCCCGCGGAATAAAAAAAGCGCCGGAAACGGGAAGTTTCCGGCGCGGGGATCGCGGTTTGCCGACTTACAGTCCGGCCTGTTTCGCGGCCCAGAAGGCGACTTCCTCGATGGCCTCTTCCGGCGTGTGCGCGGGGACGTATTCCAGTTCGCGCCGGGCCTTCTCGATGGTGAAGCACATGTGGCAGGCGAGGAAACGCAGACCTGTTTCGTCGATGTTTCCGGCGTACTTGGCCAGCATGTCATCGACGCTCATGTAATTGATACGGGGCTTTTTGCCGAAGGCCCCGGCGTTGATCTCGAGATAGCGGTTCAGCGTCACGGCGTGGCTCAGGCAAATGTTGAAGATCTGCCCGACGGCGGTTTCCGGATGGGTCAGGCCCAGATAGAAGGATTGGGCCAGATCCTTGACGTGGATCGGCTGCAGCAGCGCAAGGCCGTTCTCCGGCAGATCGAGCGTCTTCTCCGCGATGAGGTCGGGGATGAAGTCCGCCCGGCGGCCGCCGAGGTTGTCAAGCGGCAGCATCCCCGCGCCCGTGATGTAGCAGGGACGGATGACCGTGGCCGGAAAACCCTTGTTGAGAAAGAGGTCCATGACCGTCGTGTCGACCACCCGCTTCCGGTCCCAGCCGGAGCCGTTGTTGAATCCGCCGTAGCGGGCCCGCTCGTCGCAGGGAATGTAGGGCAGGGGGGTGTAGCCGCCGGTGGAACTGCAGTGCAGATAGTGCCTGACGGCCGTCCCGTACTTGAAGATGTTTTCGATGGATTTGGGCGAGGGGACCGTGTCGATGACGTGGGTGTAACGCGTTTCGAAGATCTCTTTCACGGCGTTCTCGTCGTTCTTGTCGGCGACGATGGAGCGGATGCCCGCGACTTCGCCCGCGAAGGTCTGTTTTCTGCCGCGGGTGACGATGGTGATGTCCATGCCGTGTGAGGCGAGGATCTTCGAAATGTTGTGGCCGAGCCATCCGGTCCCGCCGAAGATGATGACTTTCATTATTGTACTCCGGTTTTTTGTGTTTGCAGTTTCGGCGCGATGCCGCCGTCCTTCCGATACAATACAGTCTCTCCGAAAGTAATTCAAGGGCTTTTTTGCCCTTTCTTGGGACAAAATGAAGATATGGAGTTGAAAAAACGGCGGAAATGCGCTAAAGTATGCGCGAAATGCCATCGGCCGCAAATCGGAAAAAAAAGGTGATATCCATGAAGAAAGTGCTGGTGATCCTCGCGGAAGGATTCGAAGAGACCGAAGCCGTCGCTCCGGCGGATGTTCTGAAACGGGCCGGCGCCCGGGTGGTCCTTGCCGGACTGGACGCGCTCCGCGTGAAGGGCGCCCACGGCATCGGAATTGCCGCGGAGGTGCTGCTCGAAGATGTCGAAAACGAAACGTTCGACGCCGTATTTCTGCCCGGGGGACTGCCGGGGGCGACGAATCTGCTGGCCTCGGAGACTGTGGGCCGGATCCTCAAGGCGACCGCCGCCCGCGGCGGAGTCGTTGCCGCCATCTGCGCCGCGCCCATCGTGCTGGCGAAACACGGACTGCTCGACGGCAGGACCTTCACCATGTATCCGGGATTCGACAAATACCTCAACGGCCTCGTTCCCACGGGGCGTCCTGCCGAGCGCTGCGGCAATGTGGTCACCGGCAAGGGACCCGGCGCGGTGTTTCCCTTTGCGAAGGAACTTGCATCCGCCCTCGGCATCGACGCAGACGAGGTCTTCCGCGGCATGTTCGTGACGCTTCCGCCGCAGGGGGCCTGAAAAAGTGCCTCCCGTTTTCGAACTTCTGAAACTCGATCCCTCATGCCGGGCGCGGCGGGGCGTGCTCCACACGAGAAGAGGCGACATCCAGACGCCGGTCTTCATGCCCGTCGGCACCCGCGGCAGCGTCAAGGCCGTCTCCCCCCGGGAACTGGACGAACTGGGCGCGCAGATCATTCTGGGCAACACCTATCACCTGTTCCTGCGGCCGGGGCTCGAGATCATCCGCGCCGCGGGGGGACTGCACAGGTTCATCAGCTACGGCAAGCCCATCCTGACCGATTCCGGAGGATTTCAGGTGTTCAGTCTGGCCCCTCTGCGCAAGATCACGCCGGACGGCGTCAAGTTCGCCTCGCACATCGACGGGACCCGTTTTTTTCTGGGCCCCGCGGAGTCCATGATGATCCAGCGGACGCTCGACTCCGACATCGTCATGGCCTTCGACGAGTGCACGCCCTATCCCGCCGCGCGGGAACAGGTGCTCAAAAGCGTGGAACTCACCACCCGCTGGGAGACCATGTCCCGGGAACAGCCCCTCAACGACGGTCAGCTGCGTTTCGGCATCGTGCAGGGCAGCGTCTATCCCGAACTGCGTGAAAAGTCCGCAAAGGAGATCACGGCCCTCAATTTCGACGGTTACGCCATCGGCGGCGTTTCGGTGGGTGAGAGCGAGGAGGAGATGTTTCTCGCCGTGGAGTCCGCCGAAGCCTTTCTGCCCGAAGACAGGGCCCGCTACCTCATGGGCGTGGGAACGCCCAAACAGATCGTCGAGGACGTGGCCCGGGGCGTGGATATGTTCGACTGCGTTCTGCCCACCCGTCTGGGACGGCACGGCGGCGCGTTCGTGGGGCACGGCGAGACCCTGAGCGTCAAGGCCGCCCGGTACGCCGCGGACTTTTCGCCCCTCGACCCCGGCTGTTCGTGTTACGCCTGCCGCAACTTCCCGCGTGCGTACATCAGACACCTTCTCAATGTGGGCGAGATACTCGGCATGCAGCTTCTGTCGATTCACAATCTGCACTTTTATCTGGACCTTGCAAAACAAATACGCGACGCGCTGGACAACGGGACTTTCGCCGAGTTCCGCGAGGCGTGGCGCAACGGGTGAGTCCCGGGGAGTTTTTGAAAATGGCCGAACGGATATTCAGCGATATTCTTGAGACCTGCGGCGGTACGCCGCTGGTGAGGATCGGACGCATGAACAGGGGCGGGGCGGAAGTCCTGGCCAAGGTGGAGTTCTTCAATCCCGGCGGGAGCGTCAAGGACCGGGTGGGCGTCGCCATGATCGAGGAAGCCGAGCGCTCCGGCAAACTGGCTCCGGGCGGGCTCGTCATCGAACCCACCAGCGGCAACACGGGCATCGGACTGGCCCTCGCGGCGGCGGTCAAGGGCTACCGCCTGATCCTCACCATGCCGGATACCATGAGCGTCGAGCGCCGCAAACTTCTGGCGGTCTACGGAGCGCGGATCGTCCTCACGCCGGGAGATGAAGGCCTGACGGGAGCCATAAAGAAGGCCGAGGCTCTTCAGGCGGAGAATCCCGGCTCCTTCATTCCGCAGCAGTTCAAAAATCCGGCGAATCCCTACGCTCACTACGCCTCCACGGGACCCGAGATCTGGCGCGACACCGGCGGACGGATCGACGCCTTCGTTTCCGGTGTGGGCACGGGGGGAACTCTGACGGGGACGGGACGCTTCCTCAAGGAAAAGGATCCCCGTGTTTCCCTCGTCGCCGTGGAGCCCGACACCAGCGCCGTCCTGTCGGGAGAACCGGCCGGGCCCCACAAACTTCAGGGCATCGGCGCGGGATTCGTTCCCGAAACGGTGGATAAAAGCATCATCGACCGCATCGTCAAGGTCGGCGCCGAAGAGGCCGGAAAAACGGCCCGCGAGGCGGCGAAGACGGAGGGACTGCTCATCGGCATCAGCGGCGGCGCGGCGCTCTTTGCGGCCCTGCGTCTTGCGGAGGAACCGGATTTTGCCGGGAAACGCATCGTCGTGCTGCTGCCGGACTCCGGCGAGCGCTATCTTTCGACCTGGCTTTTCGAAGAAGAGTGAACACCATGAAGAGCGTGCTTGATCGCTTTCTTGCTTACGTGCGTTTCGACACGCAGTCCGACGAGACGACGGGGCGTCACCCCTCGACTGAGAAACAGTTGAAACTTGCCCGGTTTCTGGCACAGGAACTCTCCCAACTGGGGCTGCCGGACGTAACGCTCACCGAAAAGGGATATGTCTACGCCGCGCTTCCCCCGACGCCCGGGGCCGAAAGCGCCCCCGCGGTCGGATTCATCGCCCATCTGGACACCTCCGACGCCGTGTCCGGTGAAAACGTGCGGCCGAGGGTGGTGGAAAAGTGGGACGGTTCTCCCATCGGACTGGGGTCTTCCGGGATCGTTCTCGAACCCGCGGCGCGCCTTGCGGGACACGACCTTGTCGTCACCGACGGAACGACGCTGCTGGGCGCCGACGACAAGAGCGGCATCGCCGTCATCATGACCGCCGTCGAAGAGATCGTTTCGGAGAAACTTCCCCACGGCGGGATCCGCATCGCCTTCACGCCCGACGAGGAGATCGGGCAGGGGGCGGACTTTTTCGACGTGCCCCTTTTCGGCGCGAAATACGCCTACACCGTCGATGCCGGGAGCGAAAACGAGATCGAATACGAGAATTTCAATGCCGCGTCCGCCGTCGTCACCGTGAAGGGGGTCTCCATACATCCCGGATACGCTTACGGCGTCATGGTCAACGCGCTCAGGACGGCGATGGAGTTCGATTCTCTGCTGCCCGCGGCGGAAGTGCCCGAACGCACCCGGGGCCGGGAGGGATTCTTTCACCTCACCGGCTGTTCCGGAACGCCGGAGAGCGCGGAACTGCGTTACATCATCCGCGACCACGATGCGGGGATATTCGAGGAGCGCAAGAGAAAACTCCTCGAGATCCGCGACCGGCTCAACCGCCGCTGCGGCGCGGAACGGGTCTCCGTGGAGATCCGCGACCAGTACCGCAACATGGCCGAAGTGATGAAAGAGCATCCCTTTCCCGTGGAGACGGTCCGTGCGGCCATGCTGGAGGCGGGCGTCGAGCCGGTCAGTCCGCCGATCCGCGGCGGCACCGACGGCGCGCAGCTGTGCTTCATGGGACTGCCCTGTCCCAACATCGGCCACGGCGGATACAACGCCCACAGCCGGAGCGAATATGCCGACGTGCAGGGGATGGAAAAGTCCGTGCGCGTCCTGCTGGGGATCGTTTCGCGTTTCGCCCGCGTCCGGTGACCGCCGTCCCGCGCCCCCGCGCTCCCGGGTTTATTGCTCAGGTGTCACTTCTTCTTGAAAATTAACCGCTTGCAGGCCTTGCCAAAAGCGGAAAACGGGTGTATATTAACATGACGTGCAATAAGGCGTGAACCGGATCTGAACAGAGGAAGGACGATGACGACGGTCGGCAGCGGATCAAAAGTTGTTGTGACGGTGGGTAACCGTATGGGACTCCACGCCCGTCCGGCGTCCCGGCTTGTGAAGATGCTCTCCGATTTCCCCGGTGCGACGGTGACGCTCGCGCGGGAGGACAATCCGGGAAGCCGCGCCGACTGCCGCAGCATCCTGTCGCTGATCGTTCTGGCCGCCGGGCAGGGAACGCGTCTGATCCTGAGCGGTTCGGGCGAGAACGCCGAGGCGGCCGTGTCGAAAATTGCGGATTTTTTTGCCGTGAACTTCGATGAGGAGTGAAGAACGTCATGCCTTTTTCGGGTCAGAATTTCAAAGTCATAGCCATTTCCCCCGGCATCGCCGTCGGACGGGTCCAGCCGATCCGCCGCAAAGGGGCGCCCGGGGCTCCCGTTCTGCATGAGATATCTCCCGAAATGGTCCCTGCCGAGCTTGAGAGGTTCCGGCAGTGCGTCAGGGACACCCGCGAGCAGCTGATCGCCCTGACGCAGGCGGTGCGGACCAAACTCCACACCGAGGACGCCGGCATTTTCGACGCCCATCTCATGCTGGTCGACGATCTTTCCCTCACCTCCGAGGTGGAGAAGCGGATCAGTGACAATCTGTGGCCCGCGGAATACGCCCTGTACGACACGGCGGAGTATTTCGTCCGGGTTTTTTCCAACATACAGGACGAGTTCCTCAGGGAGCGCGCCGCCGACATCCGCGACGTCTTCGACCGGCTGATGGGCAACCTCAGCAAACAGGAGCGCCGGAAGACCGACCGGGACGACCGGCGCATCATCGTTGCCAACAGTCTGTCTCCGTCGGAAACGGTGAGCCTCGACAACAGCCGGATCCTCGGCTTCGCCATCGAAACGGGCAGCGCCACCTGCCACACGGCCATTCTCGCCCGTTCCATGCGTCTGCCCGCCGTCGCCGGTGTTCCGGCGGAGGTCATCAACTCCCTGTCGGCGGACGACAAGATCATCATCGACGGATTTTCGGGCCGGCTGATCGTCAACCCCGACGACCGCACCGAGGAGTCCTACCGGCTGCGCGCCAAGAGCGCGGTGGAGTTCTACCATAAACTCGAACGCGACAAGCGGCTGCGTCCCGAGACGACCGACGGATTCGAGATCGACCTCGCCATCAACATCGGTTCGGCGGACGGTATCGCCGAACTCAAACGGTCCGGCGCGTCGGGCATCGGTCTGCTCCGCACGGAGTTTCTCTTTCTCGAGACCCGGACACTGCCGGACGAGGAGACGCAGTTCGAGATATACAAAAAAATGCTCATTGCCGCCGAGGATGCTCCCGTGATCGTGCGGACCATGGACATCGGCGGCGACAAACTCGACAACAACATTTTCCGCAGTTCCGAATCGAACCCGTTTCTGGGACTGCGCGGGATCCGGCTCTGTCTGTACGAACGCCGGGATCTTTTCGAGACCCAGCTGCGGGCTCTGCTCCGGGCCGGAGTCTACGGGAATCTGCGCATCATGTTCCCCATGGTCAGCAGCGTTCTCGAAGTGCTCGAAGTCCGCAGGATCATTTCCGAGCTCCAGGCGCGTCTCGCCGAGGAGAAGAAAGAGTTCCTCCGCAAGCCCGTTCTGGGCGTCATGATCGAGACCCCCGCCGCCGCCCTCATGGCCGACGAACTGGGGAAACACGTGGACTTTTTCAGCATCGGGACCAACGACCTCGTGCAGTACACCATGGCCATCGACCGGGGCAATGAACGGGTCGCATACCTTTACAAACCGGCGCATCCGGCCATATTGAAGCTCATCCACACCACTGTCGCCGCCGCGCGGAAGCACAACATCTACGTCAGCGTCTGCGGGCAGATGGCGGCCGATCCCGAACTTATCCCGCTGCTTGTCGGTCTGGGGGTCAACGAACTGAGCGCCGAATCCGGGTCTCTTCCCCTCATGCGCCGGGTGATCCGCAGTATTTCGCTTTACGACGCCGCCCGTGTCGCCGAGGCGGCCATGGCCAGCCCGGACGCGTACACTTCCCTCGAACTTTCGCTGGATCTGCTGAAGCGCTGCGTGCCCGAACTCTTCACTGAAAACATCGCGGGAAAAGAACGGAAATGAAGACCATATATCTTTCGGGACCCATCATGGACGAAAACGCGGGGCATGCCCGCGAATGGCGCGTCGAAGCTGGGCGGCTTTTCAACGGCGCTTTCCGGCTGCTGGACCCCATGCGCCGCAAGTTCGTCGACCGCCAGGTCGACAGCGCCAACGAGATCGTCGAATTCGATCTTCAGGACGTGCGTGACGCCGATATCATTCTTGTCAACTACAACAAACCGAGCATCGGCACGAGCATGGAAGTCTTTTACGCCGCCCACGATCTGGGCAAGTTCGTCGTCGCCTTTTCGCCCTTCGAGTACAAGGACTGCAGTCCCTGGATGGCCCGCTACTGCACGAAGATCGTCCCCTCCCTCGAGAAGGCGGTCGAATACATAACCACGCATTTTTCGGAGTAAAACGGGACAAGTTCGGTCATGCTGCGCTTCATCTACAACCTGTTCCTGCCCGTGGGATTTCTCTTTTTCGTTCCGGGGTTGCTCTACAAGTACCGTTACCGGGGCGGCTGGAAAGACACGTTCCGTGAGCGTTTCGGACGCTTCACCCCCGAACGGGTCGAGGAGTTGAAGGCCTTTCACGGCGCGGTGTGGATCCATGCCGTGAGCGTGGGCGAGACCGTCGTGGCTCTCTCTCTCATCCGCAAATGGAGTCAGATGGAGCCTCGAAAGAAGTTCATCATATCCACCACCACGACGACCGGTCAGGAGCTGGCGCGCAAGCAGTGTCTTGAAAATACCGCCGTCATCTTCTGCCCCATCGATTTCCGCGGAATGGTGCGGCGCACGCTCGACGTCCTGAAGCCCTCACAGCTGGTGATCTTTGAAACGGAGATATGGCCCAATCTGATCTGCGAGGCCCGGGACCGGGGGATCCCCGTCGCCCTCGTCAACGGGCGCATGAGCGACCACTCCGCCTCGGGATACAGAAAACTGCGCATCTTTTTCGGTCCCCTGCTGTGCCGTTTCAACTGCATCCTCGTCCAGACGCCCGCCGACGCCCAGAGGTATCTCTCGGTCTCTCCCCGCGCGACGGTCAAGGTCTGCGGCAATCTCAAGTTCGACCAGGCGCCGCCCGAAAACATCGGCGATCCCCGTCTGGAAGCCTGCTTCGGACCGGAGAAGCACACCGTTCTGCTCGCGGCCAGCACCCATCCCGGCGAGGAGAGCGTCATCACCGAAAGTTTCAGGCAGCTGCTCGGCGAATTTCCCGATCTGCGTCTGGTCATCGTGCCCCGGCACGCCGAGAGGGGAGGGGAGATCGCCGACATGCTCACCGGACGCGGGATCTCCTTTTTCCGCCGCAGTCTGGGAGGGGAGGCTCCTTCCCCGGTCCGGGTGCTTCTTGCCGATACCACGGGCGAGATGTTCAAGTTCATAAAAGCCGCCGACATCGTCATCATGGGCAAGAGTTTCGCCGGGCACGACGAGGGACACAATCTCATCGAACCGGCCCTGCTCGACAAGCCCGTCGTCACCGGGAAAGTTTTGCGCAACTTCCGGTTCATACTCAACGTGCTCAAGGAGGCCGACGCCGTCGTCACCACCGATGACGCCGGATTGACCGGGTCCCTGCGCCGTCTGCTGGCCGACGGGGAACTGCGCCGCGACATGGGCAGACGCGGCGGCGACGCCATCCGCCGCCACTGCGGCGCCACGGAACTTACCGTCAAAGAGCTGACTTCGCTCTGACCCGAAAACGGAAGTGCGGTTTTCCGCTTTCCCGCGCCTCCGCTGTTTGATTTTTGTCTTTGGGGGGATATATTATACGCGGCGAACCCCAAAAACAAGGATTCTGCGATCTATGATAGAAAAAAGACATCTTCCCGTCAGGCGGGTCACGGAAGGACCCAAACACCATTTTTTCGGGTATTTCGACAAATTTCCATGGGATAAGACCGGGCGCTATCTGCTGTCACAGGAGGTCGGCTTCACCGCCCGGCAGCCCGTTCCCGGAGAAAAGGCTCTTCTCGGCATGATCGATCTGCAGGAGAACTGCCGCTTCATCCCGCTGGCCGAGACCGATGCCTGGTGCTGGCAGCAGGGATGCATGTTCCAGTGGCTGAACGACTCCGGGACCGAGGTCATCTACAATGACCGCGAGGGCGACCATTTCATATCGAGGATCCTCGACGTGAAAACGGGGGAGACCCGGC